>JAKSKX010000031.1 GCA_024401535.1 Paludibacteraceae bacterium
ACACGCTTCCTTTTTCCTTTGTCGTCCTCCTTGTAATAAACGACTTTGCAATCAAACCAAATCATTGTTTCTTTAAATTGTTTAGGATTATTAATTAAGAGCAGTGTGCCAAAAACCAACGGACTGGCACACTACTCAGAAATATCTTATGCAAGAGCTATCTTGAATCTCTTGATAAACTCGTCAGCCTGAGACTTAGACAAGCACAAAGGAGGAAGAAGACGAAGTACATTTGTACCACTGCAACCTGTAAACACGTGCAAATCCTTAACCAACTTAGTACGAATCTCCTTGTAAGGCTCGTTCAACTCGACACCTATCATTAGTCCTTCACCACGAACCTCGACAATCTTAGGTGAGTTGATCTTCTTAATCTCGTTCATCAAGTATGCACCTACCTCAGCCGCATTCTCTACCAACTTTTCCTCGCTGATAATATCAAGTACGCTCAATGCAGCAGCACATCCAAGATGATTACCTCCAAATGTAGTACCAAGCTGACCATATACAGGCTTGAACTTTGGCGAAATAAGAACTCCTGCCATTGGGAAACCGTTAGCAATACCCTTTGCAACGGTAATCATATCTGGCTTTACACCAAGATGCTGGTGAGCAAAGAACTTACCACTACGTCCATAGCCACACTGAATCTCATCACAGATAAGAACGGTATCTGTCTCGTCACAAAGCTGACGCAATCCCTTTAGGAAGTCTGCTGTAACCATACGAATACCACCTACACCCTGAATGCACTCTATGATTACTGCACAAACATCACCCTTCTTGATCTCTTTGGCAAATGCATCAAGATCATTGATTGGAAGATATGTAACGTGATTATTTGCATTGATAGGCGCAATAATCTTAGGGTTATTTGTAGCCTCAACTGCAAGAGATGTACGTCCGTGGAAAGCCTTCTCGAAAGAAAGAACACGAGTTCTGCCATTAGTAAATGAAGCAAGCTTTAGGGCGTTTTCATTTGCCTCTGCACCCGAATTGATAAGGAACAACTGGTAATCCTCATAACCACAAGCCTTACCAAGCTTTGTAGCCAACTGCTTCTGCAAGTCATTGATTACTGAATTGGAATAGAATCCAAGCTTCGCAACCTGCTCAGAAACAGCCTTAACATACTTAGGATGAGCATGACCAACAGAAATAACTGCGTGACCACCATAAAGGTCCAAGTACTCCTGACCTTTGTCATCCCATACCTTACAACCCTCACCCTTGACGATGTTCACATCAAAGAGTGGGTAAACGTCAAATAGATTCATTATATTGTGTATGAATTATTGTTAACATTATTAGGACGTGAAAAACACATCATATTAGAATGCTACAGACTTCAAGTTCAAGCCCATCTTCTCGTCAAGTCCAAACATCAAATTGAAGTTCTGAACAGCCTGTCCGGAAGCTCCTTTCAATAGATTGTCTATCATAGAGATGATAAGAAGCTTGTTTCCGTGCTTCTCTACATGAACAATACCCTTGTTTGTATTGACAACCTGCTTCAAATCAGGATTTGCGTCCATAACAAATGTAAAGGCAGAGTCTTTATAAAAATCTTTGTAAAGCTTTACTGCAGCCTCTTCGTCTAGGTCACACTCTGTATATTGGCTGACATAAATACCTCTCGCGAAATCTCCACGTACAGGAAGGAAGTTTATATCCTTGTCAAATGACGGCTGAAGATTTCTCATTGTCATACCAATCTCGATAAGGTGCTGATGAGTGAATGCCTTGTAGATGGAAATGTTATTGTTTCTCCAACTGAAGTGAGATGTAGCTCCTGGCTTGACACCTGCTCCAGTGGAACCAGTAATACCATTTGTATGAACCTCGCTCTTCAACAAACCTGCAGCTGCCAATGGAAGAAGGCCGATCTGAATTGCAGTAGCGAAACATCCTGGATTTGCAAGCTTTGTAGCTTTCTTGATTCGCTCGCGGTTAACCTCTGGCAATCCATAAACGAAGCCATTGCTCTCGTTTCTGTAATCCTGGGAAAGATCGATAATCTTTACACTTGCCGGAACATCGTGACTCTCCAAGAACTTCTTGCTATCTCCATGACCTGAGCAGATGAACATTGCATCAATCTTGTCAAATGGAAGCTCCTCTGTAAACTTCATGTCAGTCTCACCAAAAAGTCCCTCGTGAACCTCGTATAGGTAATTGCCTGCGTTACTTGTACTGTTTACAAAAACAATCTCTACCTGCGGATGGTTTACAAGAATACGAAGCAACTCTCCTGCTGTATATCCTGCTCCACCTATGATTCCTACTTTTATCATTGTTGTATCTAATTTTTCAAATAATTGGATTTGCAAAGTTAAACAAATTCAACGACAAAAACAAAAAAGAAAGGTGAACAAAATGTCCACCTCTCTTTATGCTATATCCGTAATGAAGCTAGAAATTAGATATTCTTGCCTTCATCCTTATGATTTGCATAATAAACACGAAGCGGAGTTGAAGTAACCTTGATGAATCCCTTAGCTTCCTCAGAAGTCCAACCCTTATTCATCTCGCCGTACTCACCGAACTTAGTCTTAACCAAGTCATCCTTAGAATCAACACCAACTGTAGAGAATGACAATGGACGAAGTTCAAGAATAACTTCACCGTTTACGTTTCTCTGGCTCTTCTCTAGCATAGCCTCGATATCTCTCATCACAGGCTCAAGGTACTGAGACTCGTGAAGGAACATTCCGTACCAGTTGGCAACCTGATCCTTCCAGTACTGCTGCCACTTAGAAAGCGTGTACTTCTCCAAGAACTTGTGAGCTCCGATAATTAGCATTGGTGCTGCTGCCTCGAAACCAACACGTCCCTTGATACCGATGATAGTATCACCTACGTGCATATCACGACCGATACCGTAAGCAGCACCTATCTTTTCGATCTCCTGGATTGCAGCTATCTTATCTGAATACTCCTTTCCATTAACTGAGCAAACTTCACCATTCTTGAAGCCAATTCTCAACTGCTCGCTACCTGTCTTAGTAACCTGCTTCAAGTATGCTGACTCTGGCAATCCTGCACGAGAATCAAGAATCTCACCGCCACAGATAGAAGTTCCCCAAATACCTACGTTGTAAGAGTACTTCAACTTAGTCCAGTCTGCTGCAAAACCATGCTCGTTCAAATAGTCTATCTCGTACTGGCGAGTAAGGGCCATATCACGAGTAAGAGTAATAATCTCAACATTTGGAGAAAGAACCAAGAATGCCATATCGAAACGAACCTGATCATTACCTGCTCCAGTAGAACCATGAGCAATAGCATCAGCGCCTATCTCGTTAGCGTAGCGAGCGATAGCCATACCCTGGAAAATACGCTCAGAAGATACAGAAATAGGGTAAGTACCGTTACGAAGAACATTACCATACACCATATATCTCAAACTCTTATCGTAATATTCCTTTGTAACATCCAAAGTAATATACTTAACAGCACCAAGCTTATATGCGTTCTCCTCGTTCTGCTTTAGCTGCTCTGCACTGAATCCACCTGTGTTAGCACATGCTGCGTAAACATCATATCCCTTCTCTTTTGCCAAGTACATTACAGTGAACGAAGTGTCTAGACCTCCACTAAATGCAACGACTACTTTCTTATTAGCCATAGTTCGTAAGAATTTATATCTATTATTTTTCTAATCTATTACTTAAAAATTGCCTTAACTCTATCAAGGAGGCTAAGCTTCTCCGCTTTCTTGCCTACAGTACTGTCAACAAGCGGGCCATACTTTGCGTCGATAATTTCACGAACACTTGGGTCAGTGTCAAGCTCCTTTTGAGCAATAGCCACACTGTCCTGATCGTTAGGGTCAAACAACATACCTGTACAGATGCAGTAACGACGATTAGTACGCTGAAGCACATCAAGGTTAATACATCCCTCACATCCATGCCAAAAACTTTCGTCAGTAGTTAGCTGACCGAAACCTACTGGCTTGTAACCATGCTGAGTATTCAACCTCATCACAGCATCACCGCTTGTAAGACTGAAAATCTTAGCTTCTGGCCATCTTCTGCGAGCAAGAGAGAAAGTCATGTGCTTGATACGACGAGCCAAACCGCGGCCTCTGTACTTTTCCGGTACAATTAGGCCTGATGTAGTTACATATTGCTTGTTGTCCCAAGTCTCAATATAACTGAATCCAGCAAAATCGTCTCCACACAAAGCGATGACAGCCTTTCCCTCTCTCATCTTTTGCTTGACATATTCAGGATTTCTTTTGGCGATACCAGTACCGCGCTTAGCTGCAGCGACTGCAATTGTCTCCAAAATCTCATCTACATAGTGGATGTGGCTTTCATCCGCAAGCACTATTCTAATTTCCTGTTCCTGATCCGTTGCCATTTCAACCAATCTCTATTTCTTGTTAAAGTTAAAGTAACTTATTATTTTCTTAATCCTTAATCAAGGATGGGATAAACGAGCAAAGTGACTCAAGCACCTGCTTTTTGGTAACACCCTCCTTAATAATGCATATTACCGTGTCCTCACCCGCCACAGTACCTATAATGACATCGTCAGCCTCATCATCGATTCTGTATGCAAGGCTGCTTGCATATCCTGCTCGAGTATGAAGCACGACCACGTTACCTGAGAAATCTGCCGACACAGAAACACCCGCCATATACGGCAGTCTCTGCTGTTCGGTCTGTACCACCTCGGATGGCAGTCTATAAGAATATTCCCCGTTTGCGTCAGGCGCCTTTACCACCTTCATCGCCTTGAGATCCCTTGATAAAGTAGCCTGAGTCAAATCGAATCCCTTAGCCATCAATAACTTAAGCAACTCGTCCTGACTTGCAATTTTATTAGAAGAGATAATCTCTCTAATTACATTTATACGTTTATTCTTATTTCTCACTGCAAAGATAATACTTTAATAACACATTGTACACGAACAATGCAAAAATATTCATCCGTTCGTTTCGCAAAGTAACATCAATTCGAGTGCAAAATTATGCAAAAAAGTTAATTCTTTTTCATTTTCGGTCATATTTTTTGCATAAACTTTGCAAAAATATATGATTGTGGGTTCTAAATATCGAATATTTAGCTTTAAAAAGGATCGTTTACCCCTTTGCAGTGCATAATATTGTAAATCATTTCCTGTAATATCTCGCTTTTGGTAGTTAACGGAGATATGCCGAGCCCCTTGCTCCGTTCGTCAGCCTTGCGCAGGATATCAATAGCCTTGATTGCCTGGAATACGTTATAGTTATGCGCTCCTGAAATATACTGTTTGGAGAAAAATGTAGAAGTTAGACCCAAAACTTTCATCACGTCAAAGTCATTAGGGACTCCATTCTTGAAGTACTTGTGGTATATGCAGAGCTTCGAGAAAAAAGTATAGAAGGTTGCAACGATAGGTTCTATCTGCACCTTGTCTCCTCCAATCTTCAATGCAATCAGGTTTGCCTTTGACGCATCCTTGTTTCTTACAGCGTCTAGCAGTTCGTATGCGTTAAACTCCTTGCTTATACCGACACCCTTAGCAACCATGTCATAGGTTACGGTAGTCTTTGATGTTAGGGAGTTTGTCACCTTCTTCAGTTCGTTTTCTATAGACTGCAGGTTCGCACCCACATACGATATAAGGAGTTCCGTTGCCTTTGGCTCTATCTGGTGCCCCAACTCGGCAACAATATTCTGTATATACTTGGGCAATTCATTCTCGTACGGCTTTGCGCTATAGAACACTACTCCACCGGATTTTGTCACCTCGTTGACGTAGGCCTTTCGTGCATCAACCTTCTTGTACTTGTAGCACAACACAAGAACAGACTGAGGGTTCGGGTGCTTCGCATATTCCGTCAAGGCATCAAAGCCCTTCAAGTTCTGCGCTTCCTTGACAATGACAACATTTCTGTCACCGCAAAAGGGATAGCTCATAGCCTGAATGACTACCTCTCCCATAGTGCAGTCTGACCCATAAATCACCTTCAGGTCGAAATCCTTTGCATCCTCACCAACAAGGTTTTGTTCGATATAGTCTGAGATCTTGTCTATGAAATAGGGTTCCTCACCATGAAGCAGATATATCGGCTTCACGGCACCCTTGACCAACTCGTCATAGACGTCAGCAAATTTTAAACCTTCCTTCTTTGCCATATTTCGAACTGATAGATGAATTTTATTGCCGCTTTTTGATTACTTTTGCAAAGTTAATAAAAAACAGGAGTTTTTATGCTAATATGGAAAAACTTAATTTCCCACAATATACTTTTAATGTAAGGGACAACGGTTCGTATCTGGAAATCTTCTGCAAGAATCGGAGGAAATGGCTCAAGCTCACACCCGAAGAATGGGTTCGCCAGCACACCGTAGAATTCCTTACCGACCATTGCAAGGTCAAGCCCGAACTTGTCGCAAACGAAATGGCACTCCCGCTTAATGGAATGACCAAGAGATGCGACACAGTGGTGTTCGACAAACAGATGAAACCCATACTCCTCTGCGAATACAAGGCTCCGCACATCACGATAAACCAGAAGGTGTTCGACCAGATATTCTCGTACAACAGGGAGCTTGGAGTTCCGCTAATGCTTATCACAAACGGACTGAACCATGTGTGCATAGACATGCGCGGGGAACCTAAGTTCATCTCTATACTGGACTTGCCAAAAACTTTAACAGAATTACAATAAAACACAACAATATGAACTGCAAATCGACTAATTCAAGAGTAAAAATCACAATGCTAGGCACAGCAAACGCTCTTGCAAAGAAATGCTACAACACTTGCTTTGTACTTGAAAACGAGCATGGAAGACTGCTTGTTGACGCAGGAGGAGGCAATCAGATTCTATCTCGTCTTGACAAGGCGAACATTCCTTTGACTTCTCTGAACTATATGTTCGTAACACATGCGCATACAGACCACATATTGGGTTGCATCTGGATTATCCGAATGATATCTACAGCAATAAACAGAGGGGAATATACCGGCACTTTCACAATATACACTCACGATGATGTGGCGGAACTTCTAGAGATCATGACTTTACGCATGCTGCCAAAGAAGATTGCAAAAGAGCTTGGCAACGGCATCAAAATCGTAAGACTTGCTGACGGAGAGAATGCACCGGAATCAGTTCTTGGCATGACATTGACAGCATTCAGCATACACAGCACAAAGCTTGTCCAGTTCGGATTCATGTTGTCTGACGAAGACTATAAGCTTACATGCCTTGGGGACGAGCCTTACAATGCAAAGTGCGAGAAATATGCAAAGAATGCGGACATTCTGCTTTGCGAGGCTTTCTGCCTTTACGAAGACAGAGAGGTATTCCACCCATACGAAAAGCACCACAGCACAGCTATGGATGCTGCCAAGCTTGCCACAGAGCTTGGCGCAAAGTCTCTGCTTCTATACCATACAGAGGAAAAGACTATCGCAACTCGCAAAGAGAAATATACTGCCGAAGCCAAACAATATTTTAGCGGAAATGTCTATGTTCCCGAAGATCTTGAAGTGGTAGAAGGAATATAAAATATTAGGTAGAAACTTTATGTCTGCTTAACAGGCATAACGACAAAAATATTCTGAATGTTTTAGAAATTGACTCGTTTCTCATCGCTAATTTATCAATTATTGATGAGAATCGAGTCATCATTTTAAGCCTTGCGATGTACTTGCATTGCAAACCAATGAAAAATGAACCGTTTTCATTATTTATCCTTGCCTTTTTTTGCCAATCTAAATAATTATCATACTTTTGCATTGTTCTTCGGGGAGAAATCCGAAGAAACGAAAGGCATTTTTTGCAAAAAGTCCTAATTCTGAAAATTCGCCAAATTTTTATGCTAAGGATGATTGTAGAGGATGCCCCAGCTCTTTTGGATATGTATGGCTATGTCATTACACATATTCGAAATGGGCGTGGGGTGTTTCATTCTATGTTCATTTAGCATATGGTGTTTGGCGATACCACAGAATTGATGGACGAAGGCGGAACAAGTCTCACGTCCTTTCTTTTTTATCAACAAACACCTGAATTCGGAGACTTACAAGGAAACAAATATTCGGACTATGAGTAAAATAAAACTCTACTTAGCGTTATTTATTTCTCTTCTGTTCTCTGAATTGTGTAGTGCCATAGAGCCTATTTTAGTTACAGAAAACACATTCAAGTTGAATGGAGAGGAGACTTTGTATTACGGGTTTGCCGCCGGAGACCAAATTATCTTTGATTTCAAGGAAGCAAACGGAAAGGCAGTAAAGGAGATTGAGATTGTAGAAATGCCTAGCAACACAAAGTTCCAAGATTTCAAAACAACAGAGATTAGCGACAAGAAAATCAAAGTTGACAACAACGGATTGTATGCATTCAGATTCAAGAATCCAATCATGGCAGGTCGAGTATGCAAGATTAAGATTCAAAGAGTTCCTGCCGACGAATCAAAAATTTCTTTTGATACCGGTTGGCATTACGAGAATGTTAATGACACAACATTCATTCCTTACACAGAAGATTCTTTGACTGGCTATGTCGATGAAAAGTATATTGAGACAGTGCAAGAAATAGTTGACACTAAGTATTCAACAGAAGAACTATATTCTGGACAAATCTGGATAAAGAGCAAAGGTATTATACAAGAAGACAATCCAAGAGAATGTATATATTACCAGGTTCCCTATGAAAGAACGCCATTATCCGAAAAAAAAGTCAAAACATTAGTTGTCTGGTACGGAACAGGTGAAAAAGCTGAATCATATTTAGCTGTTAGTGAAAACGACGGCACCAAAAATATTGTCAAAGGAGTCGCCGAATTTGCAGGTGCAATAGTTACTAAAAACAAACTAGGAGCTTATGCTGCTGGAGCTGCAGTAGACTTTGCTTTTCCAGCTACAGGATCTAATAATGTGGTCAACTTCTACATAACCGATGAGTATAACTCTAAAGCATTTAAAAACGGAGAGGAATTCCAAAGTTTTTATTCAGGCAAAGGCACTGGACAATGTGTTAGATTTACTGATAACTTATTCCTTAAAAAAGGTACATATTCACTTTGCTTTCGTAATCCTAATCTTCATGACAGAATCCGTGTTGTTTCAAATGTGACAGCACTCATCGAAGAAAACACATATAAGAACGTTGATTACGAAAGAGTAAGACAAGTTCCTCAATATGTTACATTGCATAAGAACAAATACAAGATAAAAACTACCAAAGTAGTAAGAATGAACGGAAAATAGTACAACTAACTTTCATTCTAAAATCCGAATCAATATAGCTCCTCTGTCAATATGTTCTATGATACAAGCTCCCCAAATATTAGATTCGTTCTTTTTAGATCAAAAGGCAATATCAAAGTCTTGAACATTTTACAATTCAGATTTGAACAAGCTCATAATCAAAAAGATATTTAAAAATTCGAATCTTATTTAGATTTGCTTGTACCCTATTCTTGTCAAATCCCAACAAAGTCAAAAGTGTAGTTGAATTTATATTTGTTATTCGTAGCAAAAGCTAAGTCAAAAGCAAAAATACAAATTCCATTACGCAATAAAAAAGCATCGTCAAGAAAACTGACGATGCTTTTTGTCTTATGGTCAATCTACGATTACCTTCTCCTCATGGCGAGGCGGAAACCCAAGTTGTTAAACCTATAGTCTCTGCTACTAATACTTCTTGCAGTCGTTCGCAAAGTCTGAGCGACATTGTCAAAGCCTCCACCTCTTACGACTCTCAGGTCGGCACTGCTTACCGTGTCTATCGGATTTACCTGAGATTCAGCCGTATAGTCATTATATGAATCTATGCACCACTCCCAAACATTACCGCTCATATCGTATATTCCAAGTTCATTGGGAATCTTTGTGGCAACATTCGAAGAACTTCCTCCCTGCCAATAATTAGGCATCTGGAACACAGCGACCTCCTCGGCATTGTTTGAACCGCTGTAACGATAATATTTGCTTTTGTTTCCACCTCTTGCGGCGAACTCCCACTCCGCTTCGGAAGGCAAAGAGAACTCCAGGTTGGCTTCGTCAAGTTCCCTCTCGAACATCTTGTTGAGCCTCTCCAAAAAGCCGTCCGGGCCGCAGATGTCATTATAGCTCACACTCTCAACAGGACGTGAATAGCCCTTGTGCAAAGCCACCTCCTTGCCCATTACCTCGTACCACAAAGCCTGGGTAACCTCTGTCTCTCCGATGTAATAGTCTTTCAGTTTAACCATGTGAGTGGGCATTTCCGCCTGCTGGGCTTCCGTGTCAAACCCGTCAAGGCTAGGACTCATACTCTGTGAGCCCATAAGGAACGAACCTCCGTCAACTGGGATCATCTTGAAGGACACATTTCCCGTAGTAAACAGTTTGTCAGAACGACTGCATGACGCTAATAGCGACAGAAAAATAAGAGCAGAAAGAATTCGATTCATATTGCAATAATTGAAAAACAGCGCACCGTTTATCTTTAGATGGAGCAAAATTATCATTTTTAGACAATTAAGTAGCTAAAGTCGGCTAATTTTTTGTAAATTTGCAAGGCACATTGTAATAAATTTTACTATCAAAAATTTTGAAGCGCACACTTTTGACATATATCTGCTTGATTTGGTGCTGTCTGTGGAACTGTTTTTCGCAGATAACAGAACATGTGGTCGATGTGTGCGACGACACAAAATACTGGAGCGCAGAAATAAAATCTTTGGACGATGACGAAGACGCTCCTCCTTTGAGGGTTATTACACCAAGTGAATTCTTCACACCCAACGGTGCCGAATATACGGACTACGACAAAAGCAATGGCGAATACGTCAAGTACAAGTTCATAGACTATTCCTGCCAGACAGACAACTTTGAAGTGGAATGGAACTATGAGTTCAATCGTGGAAGCCGAGACAGTATTGTCATCGTTCTAGCTGTAACAATAGAACCCGAGGACGACCTTTCTTTCCTTGACCAGCTGAGAAGCGGAAAAGACGAAGAGTCAAACACAAGAAACTTCAAGTTTGCCGTAGCCCCCGACACAAGCAAAGGTGACAGACTTCGCAAGGAGGATGGAGGAAACACAAAGTTCGTTGTAAAGAACAACTTGATCTATTACTACAACGACGACAACCTGTCAAGGGTTGAGAAATGTAAAATCTGCAAAATTCGCGGTCTATGGGTAGAGTTCCCGATCGGTGGCGGCAGAATAACAGACATCTCATTCAGAGACCAAACAAACGGAACGTCATGGTACGAGGACTTCAGCGACTGTTCGAACGTGAACCTGTTCCCAAACTGTCCCCCACCTGAACCTGAGGTGCTTGAAATCTCAGCAAAGACACCAACCTGCGAGAACTCCGACTTTGTACTTGATGCACAGACAAACCTTGACCCTATCAAATGGGTTGGTCCCGACGGCTTTACAGCTGAAGGAACAAATCTGCTAATTCCATACGACGAGGCCCCAAGCGGCTGCTACATCGCCTATGGCAGAAGAGACCGCTGTTCGCCGTATGTGTATAAAAAAATATGTGTTGACATACCTGTCCTAAACGTCAACGCTGAAGTAAACTCTATCAACCTGTGCCAGTCTGAAAAGTATGTATGGGGGGACACTGTGCTTACAACAAGCGGACTTTACACGAAACATACGATCGATCCACAGACCGGCTGTGACAAGGTTGAAATCGTAAAACTGAAAGTACACAAAACACATGTTGACCTGTACGAAACACTTTGCTACGGAACAACAACCATGTTCAACGGGGAAATCATTGGAGATTCTGGTGACTACACAACGACAGTAAGTAACACCTCGAACACTTGCGACAGTACAACCGTTCTGCATGTGGACGTTCTGCCTCAAATTCCTTTCACTTACAAAGACTCTACACTCTGCTACGGAGAAGAATGGTTTGTCGCTGGCAGATACTTGAGGCCAGGAAGAAGTCTCCCTCTGATATACAAAACGGAAGACGGTTGTGACTCAGTTGTTGTCTTTACGGCTAAAAACAGACCTTTGGACTATACTGTCCTCGAAGAAAAACAGTTCTGCGAGAACACTGAAGTCGAGGCTTTCGGCCAAATCTACACTCCAACCCAAGACACAACTATACAAATAGTAACAGAAAACGAATTCGGATGCAAGCACTATGAAACCCAGCCCCTTGTCATGGTGCCAAAGATTGATGACGGTATAACTGTTGACACTCTGCTATGCTACGAGGACAAGCTTGTCATGCCTAACGGAGACCAATACACAAAACCTGTCTCCTTCAAGTACAAATACGAATCAAAACTGACAGGATGCGACTCTATAGTAACATACAACCTCTCTTTTCGTAAGCAGGACATTGTAATTAAGGACACTGTATTTCTTTGCGAAGAGGGAGGAATGAACCGATTTGAAAAAATCAGAAGATTCGAGACAAACGAGTTCGGATGCAAACGCACTATAGAAACACCTGTACTACACAGGAACATATCGAAAACTGTGCAGTACCTTGAGATATGCTATGATGAAAGAGTAACAGTATTCAACAAGGAATATACTAAAAGTGGCGAATACAAGGACACTCTGGTTGCATCCAACGGTTGCGACTCCATAATTACAACACACCTTACAATACTGCCAAAGAGAGAACAAATCCTAGAGGAGACAATCGTCTGCTCAACCGAGAAAACAGGAAGGGACACCATAGAGGTAAAGACTGATGACGCTGACAAATGTCCGCTATATGTCCGCACTCCAATACTATACCAGGAGCCAAAGACAGAAACCATAGACACAAGCCTTTGCGCAGGTTACACAATCGAGGTTGCTGGCAGAATATACGATAAGAGCGGCGAGTACGAGATTCATACAACAGCTAAAAACTCTTGCGACAGCACGATATACCTTAAACTCACAATAGGCGACATGATTGTCAAGGATTTGTACGACACAATATGTTTCGAAGATGTGTACAAGACTCGCAAAGCAACATATACAGAAACAGGAGACTATACGGAAAAATATACTTCGGAGACTGCGTGCGACACAATCATAAACATCCATCTGTTCAAGCGTGACATCATGGAGGATGTACGCCCTACTATCCTGAAATGCGAAGACGATACAACAAAGCCACTTACAGCCGACTATGTTGACGAGTTCGAAGAAATAGACGGGAAAACTCTATGTACGATACATATCAAACAACCTTATCATTTTGAATACACAGAATACAAATACTTTGAAAAGGAGATATGTTTCGAGGAGTCTCACACAGACAGTCGCGGCAAGATCTACAACACTCCAGGCGACTACACAATAAAGGACACTTTCAACGCCAGCACCGGATGTTTGTCCGTACAGACAACCTACTTGACTATTGACCAAAGAAGAGAGAATCTGTTGCCGGAAGAAAGAATCTGCCACAAGACAAAAAGCGGAAGGGACACGATAATCACTAAACTGGACGACGGAGACAGATGCCCTCTCTACGAGATTCAGCCTCAACTGTTCCTCAATCCAACAAAAAGCACAATAGATACGTTCATCTGCAGCAACAAGAGTCTGACTGTGGCTGACAGAGTATTCAATGCCGAAGGAATATACACTGTCATAACAACTGCGTCAAACGGATGCGACTCAACAATCACAGTCAACCTTGGAATCAACCAGGTTCGTACAATAGTAAGCTATGACACTATATGTGCCAATGAGAATTTTGTAACCGAACAGAATGTATATACTGAATCCGGTGTTTACACGGAAACCTATGCAGACTATGATGAAAACAAGTGTGACGAGATCCACGAAATACATTTGTTTGTTCGTGATGAGATGCGAGACACCCTTGCCACTATAACAGAATGCAAGCCTGCAGGAACAGAGGGGGTGTTCCTTGACAAAGTTGAATTCGCTTATTCACAACCGGATATCAGAACCGGCTGTGAGGTTAGTGTTTACCAACCTTTCCACTATGCGTTTGAGAAACTAACGGAGGATGACGTAACTATCTGCGAAGGTACAAGCTATACTGTGAATGGCATCGACTACAACACAGGAGGAGAGTACTCGGTTCTGCTAAGAAGTGCAGAAGGTTGTGACAGCACATACAAGTTCTTTCTTACAGTCGAGCTTATGGAGAGACGAGATCTTGACTCTACCCTACTCTGCTCAAGAGAGAACGTCGGCATGAAGTGGAACAAACTTGACACTGTTCCATCCGAGACAAGCAACTGCCCTAGAATAGACATAACTCCTACTCGCAACATTCCTATCTATGACATTTACCTTGATACGACTGTATGTAGCGGAAAAACCATAGAATTTGAGGGTAACACCTACACATCTGCAGGAGAAAAGAAAGTGGTATTAACCGCTCAAAATGGTTGCGACAGCGTACGCCATCTCACAATAAACTACATAAACCCTAAGGAGACAAACCTAAACATCCATCTATGTAGCGGAGAAACCCACGTCAGCTCAATCAAGAGCTATAACACAAGCGGCCATTACATCGAAAGACTTTCTGACGTGAACGGATGTGACAGTATTGCATACCTATATATTACTGTAGAGCCCTTGGAAGAAAAGCACCTTCCTAAAGTTACTTTCTGCGAAACTGACAGCATCAAATATCATGGGAAGACTTACACAACAAATGCAGTTCATATAGACACTCTGTTCTCAAAAACAGGATGCCCTATATACCACTACACGGACATCGTTACTGACAAGGAAATACCTTACGTAGAAAAAGAATACAGCCTTTGCGAAGGCGAAAGACGTTACATCAACGCATTTCCAACCGGAATGGACGGAATAAAGTACCAATGGTCTCCAAGCACATATCTTGAAAAGATTCAGTCAGGCTCTACATACGTTGCCCCAGCCCAAAGCATCAACTACACGGTTACCATGACAAAGGGCAAGTGCAAGACTCAAGGATTGGTAAAGGTCAACGTGCTTGAACGTCCAAAGATAAAGGAGATCTCTGTTGACAAGCAAACCCAAGTCGCAACAATCATAGCTACAGGAGGAAGAGACATGATGTACTATTGTGAAGACTTGAACCATGAAAGCCCTAACAACGAAATAGTATTCGAAAAACCAGGGGGATATGACGTTAAGGTTGTTGACGAGACTGGATGCTATGACAGCCTTCATTTCTTCTATGCACCTCCTGTATTCCCTGAAACATATTTCGTAGCTGATTCCGAGGGAGACGAAGCCTTATGGCAGATAAAAGGATTGGAAGCATACGACGGCTTCGAAATATGGATATATGACCGATGGGGAAAACTATTGAAGCATTACAAGAACAATTTCACAGGTTGGGACGGAAGGTATAATGGCCATCGCATGCCTTCGACCGACTACTGGTACATTATCAGCATAGATTTGGGAGAGATAGAACTTTCCGGACATTTCACACTGCTCAGAAACTAGCAGCCAACATGCCCAAGAACACAAAAAACAGCAGTTCTATATTGGTCAATATGAATCAATAACAAAATAATAGATCAAAAATTTAGAAATCTCAAACAATAGTATTAACTTTGCATCACTTTTGCTATTCAATTAGCGCAAAGTTATAGAAAAGATATTTTAAATTTCAGTTCGTTTTATGTGATTAATTATCCAAGCATTTCTACGCGAGTAGAGATGCTTGATTTTTATTTGCCCCATTCTCACCATAACAATACATTTATTATAGTATAACTAAACAAATCTCGCAGATTTTTGATAACTTTGCAACCGAATTCAGAGTTTATTTTATGGCAGAAGAATTATTCCCAATAGTTGACGAACAAGGCAATACTATAGGTAAAGCCACAAGAAAGGAGTGTCATGGCGGCACTTTCTACCTTCATCCAGTTGTGCATCTTCACGTATTCAATTCCAAAGGAGAGCTCTATCTTCAGAAGCGCTCGATGTCAAAGGACATTCAGCCAGGCAAATGGGACACTTCCGTGGGAGGACACGTTGACTATGGCGAAGATATAACAACCGCTCTGCGCAGAGAGGCAAGGGAAGAACTTGGAATTACCGAATACGAAACAAAATTCCTTTGCTCATACATTTGGCAAAGCGCAAGGGAAAAGGAACTTGTAAATGACTTCTATTGCATATACGACGGGGATTTCAAGGTTGATCCAGTAGAAATTGACGAGGGAAGATTCTGGTCAATGAAAGAGGTTGAGGCTAACCTTGACAAACAAGTCTTCACCCCACAGTTTAATGGCGAGTTCGAAAGAATAAAACCGCTTTGGATTTCACTAGTAAAGTAAAAGTCAAAAAATGAAAAAGATAAGATGCCCTAAGTGTGACAATTTCGTAACTTTCGAGGATGGAAACATAGAGGCTGGCTCTATTGTCAGTATCCATTGCCCGGATTGCGGAAAAACTTTCAAGGTACGATTCAAAATCAAGCCAACTCAGATAGCATCGGAGGAACTTGTCAAAAAGGATGACAACGACAACGAGGAAAAGTACGGCAAGATAGTAGTTATCGAAAACGTATTCGGACAGAGACAGGAATTTCCTCTTCACTTGGGAGACAATGTTTTCGGAAGAAGGAATCCGGACACTGTTATCGACCACCCTATCCAGAGCGGAGACATGAGTATGGACCGAAACCACTGCACAATTTGCGTCAAGGAAAAAAATGGCAGAATAATCCACTCTGTGAAAGACAATGACAGCCTTGTCGGAACATTCGTATCAAACGATATTCTAGCAAAAAAGGAGAACAGAATCATCGAAAGCGGTGAAATCATAACACTTGGAGCAACAAGTATGATTCTAAAATTCGGTGAAGAAGAATAAAAACTTATTGAATGGTGTTGCGCAACACACAAATATGTTGTAATTTTGCACCCAAAATAATCTAAAGTATGAAGAAAATATTACTACTTTGCTCTTTGGCCTCTGCTACTGCAGTAATGGCTCAGGACATCGAAAAGTCAGAGAACGACAACGTAAAATCGTCTGTAACAGGTTTCGTAGAGTCAAATAAAAGTGCAGTATCTTCCGAGATTGCTGCGGACACTGCTTGCTGGACTTTCCCAGGAATTATCGGCTTGAACGCTTCACAGACTTCTTATAGCGCATCTTCAACAGACGGAACAGGTCACTTGGGTACTGGTGACGTTTACGCTAAGTTGAACGCAAACTACCTACGCGCTCGTCACTCATGGAAGAATGCCTTGAACTTGGCGTACGGAATGAACGTATCTTCCGAGTACGAAAACAAGCCAAAGTTCCACAAAGCTATCGATGAAATTTCGCTAAGCTCAAAGTATGGATACAAGTTGAACAAGACTATGTACCTAACTGGTCGTGGAGCCTTTGAGTCTCAGTTCGCTCGCACATATAGCTACGACACTATTGACGAGATGTACAACAATGACGATGACTACAAGTTCCACTTCAGCAATACAGAAAGGAACGACACAACAGTAACAACTAGCAAGTTTGCTAATCCTGCTACTGTCAAGGCTTCTCTCGGTATTGACTTCGTGCCAAATCCAAAGGCTAACTTTTCTATCTTTGTATCGCCTATCACAGGTAATTTCATGTGGTGCAAGGACGACTTCATCGCTGAAAACTATTCAATGAAGCTTGACACAACAAATTCAGACAACAAGTACATGGATTTCAGAGGTGAGATTGGTGCTTTGCTTCGTATTGAGTATTCAAAGGAGTTCAACAAGACTTTCAGCATAGCTGTGTCTTCAGAAACATTCTTCGCTTACAACAAGGCAGTTCAGAAATTCGACAAGGACATTGTAAGCAACGGTAACTACGTAGAGTTCAGAAAGGGTGAGATTGTTTCTATGGAGAACTACATTGACAAGAACTTCATCGACAACGTATATACACTTGAGGACATTGCTGGAAGCAACATCAGCATGAATGACTACAATGGTTTCTACACTACTTTGAAGTTCGACGCTAACGTCAACCTAACTAAGTACATCAAGTTGACATTCAGATCTCAGTTGAAGTATGACAACTCAGAGCTTTCATACCACAGAGCTTTGCAGAAGTGCGACAAAGACGTTGCCGAGATTGACGGTATTGGATACAGAAGCAGCAACAACAACCTAAAGGATTACAACTACGGTTTCAGAAAGGCATACTGGCAGTTCTGGGAGACTACTTCTCTAGGTGTTTCTTACAGCTTCTAATCTAAACGATAGACAAAGATTCATATCTTATAAAGAGTGGTGCTCACGCATCGCTCTTTATTTTTTGACAAACCCACGCTTTAGCTAATTTTTGACGCAAACAAATACAAAATAGCAAGTAAATGTGTGGCATGTTATCAAAAAAGATTTTAACTTTGCAACATATTCTGAAAATTAAGTAAATTATGAACATAAGAAGAACTAAGGTTGTTGACGCTTTGAAGTTAACAACTTATGGTGAAGATATCAATGTAAAGGGTTGGGTACGCACAAAGCGTGGAAACAAGAACGTGAGTTTCATCGCTCTTAACGATGGTTCTACAATCAAGAATATTCAGCTTGTTGTTGATGCTGGTACTATTAGCGAGGATATTTTGAAGGATGTCACTACTGGTGCGTGCATAAACTGCGTCGGTACTTTGGTGCAGTCACAAGGTGCAGGACAGACAGTTGAGGTTCTTGCTAAGAGTATCGAAGTGTATGGAAAGGCTGATGTAAATGAATACCCTCTACAGAAGAAGGGCTGTTCAATGGAGTTCCTTCGTGAAATCGCACACCTTCGTCCAAGAACAAACACTTTTGGTGCAGTGTTCCGTATTCGCCACAATATGGCAATCGCAATTCACAAGTTCTTCCACGACAGAGGTTTCTTCTATTTCCACACACCTATTATTACAGGTTCAGACTGTGAGGGTGCAGGACAGATGTTCCAGGTAACAACAATGAACCTTTACGACCTAAAGAAGGACGAGAACGGTTCAATCAAATACGATAACGATTTCTTTGGAAAGCAGGCAAGCTTGACAGTTTCAGGACAGCTTGAGGGAGAGTTGGCAGCTACTGCTCTTGGCTCTATCTACACATTCGGTCCAACATTCCGTGCTGAAAACTCTAACACTCCTCGCCACTTGGCAGAGTTCTGGATGATCGAGCCAGAGGTTGCATTCAACGACATCTTTGACAACATGGACCTTGCCGAGGACTTCATCAAGTACTGCGTACAGTGGGCATTGGACAACTGTAAGGACGACCTTGAGTTCTTGAATCAAATGATTGACAAGGGGCTTATTGAGCGTTTGCAGGGTGTATTGAAGACTCCTTTCACTCGCTTGACTTACACTGAGGGAATCAAGATTCTTGAGGAGGCTGTTGCCAAAGGACATAAGTTCGAGTTCCCTGTATTCTGGGGTTGCGACCTTGCTTCAGAGCACGAGCGCTTCCTTGTTGAGGAGCATTTCAAGAACCCAGTTATCTTGACTGACTACCCTAAGGAGATCAAGGCATTCTATATGAAGCAGAATGAGGACGGCAAGACTGTTCGTGCTATGGATGTTCTATTCCCAACTATCGGAGAGATTATAGGAGGTTCAGAGCGTGAGGAGAACTACGACAAGCTACTTGCAAGAATCAACGAGCTAAACATCCCAATGAAGGATATGTGGTGGTACCTTGACACACGTAAGTTCGGTTCATGTCCTCACTCAGGTTTCGGTCTTGGCTTCGAGCGTTTGATCTTGTTCGTGACTGGTATGACTAACATTCGTGACGTTATTCCTTTCCCACGTACACCAAAGACTGCTGAGTTCTAATAAAAAGAAACAGACTTCTAATAATAAAGAGTTAAGGATTTCGGTTCTTAACTCTTTATATTTTAAACCAATTTCCCATGCTTGGCACAATAGTAAATACAATAGCGATTATAGTAGGCTCCACAACTGGCTCTGTATTCAAAAAACTTTTGGGAGAACGATACAGAAAGGTATTGTTTGAAGCTCTTGGCCTCTGCACCATTATGCTTGGAGTTAATGCTTCTGTCAGTAACATGGCTAAAAGCGAATATCCGGTTCTTTTCATACTTAGCCTTGCCATAGGAGGGATTATTGGCACTAAACTTGACTTTGCAGGGAAACTTGAGAGATACGAGGAAAAGAAAAGAGAAAACACAATGACTAAAGACAATGAACCTAAACTAATCGAAGGTCTTACTACAGGCTGTCTTTTGTTCTGCATCGGCACATTCTCTATTCTTGGTCCGGTTCTTAGCGCACTCGAAGGAAACAACACCTATCTGTTCACTAATGCAACTCTGGATCTTGTTTCCAGCGCTGTACTTGCTTCCGTCTATGGTTGGAGAATGATGTTTGCAGCACCCGTTCTGTTCTGCTGGCAGGGTATGTTCTATCTTTTGGCAATAGTGTTCAAGGAAGCTATACCTGACCCGATGCGCATAGAACTATCTATTGTCGGAGGTGTCTTGATTCTTAGCTCCGGACTTTCTTTGCTTAAAATCAAGGACTGCAAGACTGTAAACCTTTTGCCAAGCCTGCTTGTTCCTGTAGTATTCTACTTGATAAAGGGACTGTTTTAACAAAGCATAAAAATAAGAACAAAACAAAAGAGGCTGAATCTCACGGTTCAGTCTCTTGCTTTCAGTTGTTTAATTGTATTCGGCGAGGGCAAAATAAAAATGTTCCTTGAAAGCGGACGCTCCCAAGGAACATAATTTCATCACCTGCTATAAGCAAATGTTTGTGCCATATTTTGACAATCACTCAGCATCTTCCTCATCTTCGCCCACTCCAGGACCTTCATAGTCACCTCCTGGACTTGAACAGAGAATGTCGCGAGACTCAAGAACTACCTCTTTTATGGTAGGTTCTATAAATTCTTTTTTGATTTCCATATTACTTATTGGTTTTAATTACTTTCTTGCCATTAACAATATAGATTCCAGTAGGAGCATTGTCAAGACTATTTAGTCTAACACCATTGATAGTGAAAATACCAACATTGCCGTTAACATCATCAAATGAAGGTGCTTCTTCAATGTCCTCTCCAAGAACCATAATATTGATATTTATCGCTCTTGTCTCAGCATCAATTGTATGGCCTCCATGACCATATCCTCTGGATTCCACATGCATGTACCATCTGTTTGGTTTAAGTGTCATAGAGGAACTTGTACGACGACTAAAATTTCCACTTGTTCCCAAGTAATAATTGTTATCACCAGGCTTTAGATCCACATTATTATAGATACCTGTCACAGAATACTCCATACGAGAAGTAGAGAAATCTACATAATCAGCTTTGTCTGAACTCTCCAGAGTCGTATTCTCTGCTACAATTACATGAGAACCAGATTTCTTAGGACGAATCAAGTATGGTACATTAGGAATGGTTTTACCATATTTAATAGGTGATATGACCATAATCTTATCATCATTATCATCTAATTGTCCATTGCCATCTGTATCCTTAATTGGACAAAATACAAATATCTCTGCGACATCAAAATCATTAGCGTAATCAGTGGCATCAATTGCGAATGGTACAAATAGAGCCTGCCATGCCTTGTTTCCTACAACTGTTGTGCTGAAGCTACGAGTATAAGTAATCTTCTTAGCCTTTACATCATACGGATTCGAGTAGGCAACATTATCTGTCAACTTGATATCATCGGCATACCAGTTGCCGTTAGCATCCTTGCCAATTACATTTGCTGGAAGTGTAACGCCTGCTGTTTCTGTGTCGTAATCAACATACATCAACTGGTTTGGTTCAAGTGACTTAGCCTTGCCAGTAATATCAGTCCAAATAGCAGTACCAGATGTTTGAGATGTACCACCGAAAGTTTCATAAGACAAGCTTTTCACTGTGATTTCAGGCACTTCTGAAAACATGATTGTTTCGAAACCGCCATCGACAGCACCATTCCTTGAATGAACTGACAGGCTTGGCTCGTCATCAACCATGATGTCCACTACATCATCAAGGCTGAACACCTTTGTGTCTCCGTCCGCCGTGATTCCCGTTATCTTGTTCGCCATAGCGTATAACGGAAGAAGAGACATTATTATTAAGAACTTCCTCATTGTCTTAAAATTTTAATAAATGAAATCCTTGTTTAGTACCTCTGAATCACACATCTTGATGGGAAAGAAGGAGAATAAGAATCCGTGCTAATTATACAACCCTTCGGCACATAAGCTGACCTTAGGTTTGCGCAACCAGTGAAGGCATTCCCTAGGATATGAGTTATCGTTTTAGGGATTTCGATGCTTGTGAGATTTTGGCATCCACTGTACGCATACGATGCAATTGTAGTTACTAAATACACCCTGCCGTTATACAATACTTTATAAGGTATTGTTACTGAATCCACTTCCTTATTTTCTACTCCACACACATATGCAAATGCAAAGTCATATGAATCAACGTACCAACAAAACTCCAAGCCTGTTTGGTCGGCAGAAGCATCATACCACTTAATTTCGCAATTTGATGGGAAAGCAGACTCAACCTTACCCTCCAAACTTGATGGCACAAATGCTGTCTCTAATTTCAAGCATCCCAAGAAAGCATTTTCTCCGATTGTTGTTACTGACTCAGGAATTACGATACTTGTAAGTGGGCTAAGGGTGAACGCTCCCATTCCGATTGTAGTTACCGAGTTAGGAATTTCGATGCTTGTAAGACCTGCGCACATTGAGAATGCTGTATTGCCTATTGAAGTTACCGTGTTAGGGATTACGATGCTTGTAAGGTTATTACTAGACAAAAATGCACTCTCGCCAATTGAAGTTACAACATACTCTTTACCACCATACAATACTACAGAAGGTATTATAACTTCTGTTACCGTCTTATTTTCAAATCCAGTCACACTTGCAGTCATTGTTGTTGCATTGTACTTGAAAATCAAGCCTTTTTCTAAAGTTTCCCCTGTCAATGGGTCATACCAAACAATTTCGCAAGTTGATGGGAAAGCAGACTCAACCATACCCTTCAAACTTGATGGCACACGTGCTGTCTTTAGTTTGTCGCAATCCTTGAATGCATCATCACCGATTGTAGTTACCGAGTTAGGGATATTGATGCTTGTTAGGCTTTCGCAACTCCAAAATGCATTCGCTCCGATTGTAGTTACAGAACTTGGTATTTCGATGCTTGTGAGGTTTGTGCATCCACTGAATGCATTCGCTCCGATTGTAGTTACCGAGTTAGGAATATTGATGCTTGTTAGGCTTGTGCAATTCATGAATGCAGTCATTCCGATTGTAGTTACCGACTCAGGAATTTCTATGCTTGTGATAGCAGCACAACCGCTGAATGCAGCCTCACCGATTGAAGTTACCGAGTTAGGGATATTGATGCTTGTTAGGCTTGTGCAGTTAACGAATGCAGAAGCTCCGATTGAAGTTACATCATACTCTTTATTCACATACGATACTTTATAAGGTATTTCTACTGAAGTTACTTCCTTATTATAAACTCCAGTCACACTTGCTGTCATATTTCTGTAATCATACGTAAACTTCAAGCCTGTTTGGTCGACAGGAATGGCTGTCTCCTCTTTACCATACCACTCAATCACGCAAGTTGATGGGAAAGCATTTGAAGGTACCTTACCCTTCAAACTTAACGGCACACGTGCTGTCTTTAGGCTTGTGCAGCCTGAGAATGCAAAACCTCCGATTTCAGTTACTGAACTTGGGATTTCGATGCTTGTGAGTCTTTCGCAATCCTCGAATGCAGAAGCTCCGATTGAAGTTACCGAATTAGGGATATTGATGCTTGTTAGGCTTATGCAGTTAACGAATGCAGACTCTCCGATTGAAGTTTACCGACTCAGGGATTTCTATGCTTTTTAGGCTTGTGCACCACGTGAATGCAGACTCTCCGATTGAAGTTACCGATTCAGGTATTTCGATACTTGTGAGGCTAGTGCACCAAGCAAATGCAGTCCTTCCAATTTCTGTTACCGAGTTAGGTATTACGACACTTGTGAGGCTTTTACAAGAAGAGAATGCCCACGCTCCGAATGAAGTTACATCATACTCCTTACCGTCATAAAATACTTTAGAAGGTATTTCTACTGAAGTTACATCCCAATCTTCAACCCCAGTCACACTTGCAGTCATTGCTGTTTCATCGTACGAGAAACTCAATCCTGTTTTTTCGACAGGTACAGCAGAATACTTTACACTTATTCTGTCAATGTCATCAGCTAAATACTTAACTTGCGTACCGTCCTTTAGCAACACATATACCATTCTGGGCGGCTGCTGCGCAAAGGCTATGCACGAAAGCAGAGCAACACACAACGATAGTAAAAACTTCTTCATACTTTACTCGTTATTATAATTTTTGTTTAGTCCTGTTCCCTACGGACGAAAAAAGATAAAATCCTTCGCACATAGACACAAAAAGCGTGGGAACTTTTACCTTGTTGCTTTATTTTATATACTGGGCTCTGGAAAAACCTTTGAGAGAAATAAAGCAACGGAAAGAGACCCACGCATTCAGTATATCGAAATCCAACGCGGGACCATACTAATATATAGTAAGGTCACACGAAGGAAAGCCATACACCCCCGCAGTCATCTACCGTAACCTTGCTTTCTCTCTCATAAAAATTTTCCAGATTTCTAGTATATAAGAAAGCAAAGCGAGTAAACGCTTGTCATGTATATGTAACACCACCCTATTGCCTAACAGCACACCCACAAGTGAGTCTCTTTCAGCAAAATAAAGTAATGCCGGCGCAAAATTACTACATTTTTGAGACACACCAAACAAAAACATAATTTTTCGTTAAAAAGAGAGAAACGGAACTCTTTTTTCGACGAATTTCGATAACGAATTTTTGATAGCAGAACTCTTTTCGATGATTTTCGGTAACGAATTTTTAATAGCAGAACTCTTTTCGACCAATTTCGATAACGAATTTTTGATAGCAGAACTCTTTTC
>JAKSKX010000032.1 GCA_024401535.1 Paludibacteraceae bacterium
GAAAAGAGTTCTGTTCATTAAAATTCGTTAACGAAAATCATCGAAAAGAGTTCTGAACAGCTAAATTCGTTAACGAAAATCATCGAAAAGAGTTCTGTTCATTAAAATTCGTTAACGAAAATCATCGAAAAGAGTTCTGTTCATTAAAATTCGTTATCGAAAATCGTCGAAAAGAGTTCCGTTTCTCTCTTTTTAACGAAAAAATATGCATTTGTTTGGAGAGTTTCAAAAATTTTGTATATTTGCATCGGCATTACTTTTTTGTTGAAAGAGACTCATTTTGTGGGTGCTATTTGGCAAAAGGGTGGTGTTACATATACATAACAAGCGTTTACTCGCTTTGCTTTCCAATGAATAAAATCTGGAAAATTTTAAGGAAAAAGGAAGCAAAGTTACGGTAGATGACTGCGGAGGTGTATGTCTTTCCTTCGTGTGACCTTACTATTATAGTATGGTCTCGCGTTGGATTTTGATATACTGAATGCGTGGGTCTCTTTCTGTTGCTTTATTATTTTCCGAGGTTTTTCCAGAGCCTATTCATTGAATAAAGCAACAAGGTAAAAGTTCCCACGCTTTTTGTGTCTATGTGTGAAAAGGATTTAAGTTTTTTTGTCTGTTGGGAACAGGACTAAACAAAGTTATTTTTTAATAATGAGGAAAAGTCTTTTATGTCTTTTGTCTCTCCTGCCATTCTATGCCTTTGCGACCTCGATAACGGGAATCAAGGCAGACGGAGACACAAAGGTGTTCAGCCTTGACGATGTAGTGAGCATCAAGGTTGATGGCGAATCGGATTTGGCAGTTCGCTCACGAAGTGGCGAGGTCGATGGCGGTTTCCAAGTAATCAAGTTTTCGGAAGTAATTTCGCAAATGTCGGACAGCAAGTCTGACCTTGCAGTCAAGGTTTACCCGAACCCTGTAAAGAGCGTTCTTTACCTTGTCGGAGCAGATGCAAACATGAAGTTTGAAATCGTTTCGGCAACAGGTAAAGTCGTAATGAAGGGACAGGGCGAGAGTGTGAACGTGTCAAACCTTGCAAGCGGTCAGTATGTGATTATTTGCGGAAACAAGAGTGTAAAATTTATTAAAGAATAAGGACTATGAAGAATTTTTTACTATCGTTGTGTGTGGCTCTGCTTTCGTGCGTTGCCTTTGCACAGACAAACGTGGTTGTGGTGCTGAAAAATGGCACAAATGTCAAGTATTTAGCAGAAGATATTGACAGCATAAGAATCGAGAAGATTACAGCCGTGCCAGAAGAAGAAACAGGGTTAAATTTCAGTTATGACTGGAAAACAATGACTGCGACTGTGATAGGTACTGAGAAGCATGATTATTCTATAGTAGAATGTAAAATCCCAGCACAGGTTATTGAATGTGTAGGAGAAGACGTATATTATGTAACAGCAATCGGAAGTGATGTATTCTCAGCCTGCACAAGCCTCACAAGCATCGAAATCCCTAACACGGTAACTTCAATTGGAAGTGCAGCATTCTGGAGTTGCACGAGCCTCACAAGCATCGAAATCCCTGAGTCGGTAACAGAAATCGGAAGTGCAGCATTTTATAAGTGCACAAACCTCACAAGCATCGAAATCCCTAACTCGGTAACTGAAATCTATTCTAGTACATTCTATGGTTGCACAAGCCTCACAAGCATCGTAATCCCTAACTCGGTAACTAAAATCGGATGGAGAGCATTCGATGGTTGCACAAGCCTTACTAGCATCGAAATCCCTAACTCGGTAACTTCAATCGGAAGTGAGGCATTCAGTGAGTGCACAAGCCTAACAAGCATCGTAATCCCTAACTCGGTAACTGAAATCGGAATGTGGGCATTCCTAGGTTGCGAAAACTTAAAGACAGCACGTGTGCCAAAGGGATTAGATATAAGCAATGCTGCTTTCCCTGACGATTGCGAAATCGAGTGGTATGACCCATTGACAGGTGAAAAGATCAAGTCAGCCGACGAAACAGGGTTAGAATTTGAGTATATCATATCAACAATGACTGCAAGTGTTACAGGCTTAACTGACAAAGAAGCAAAAGAGGTAAAAATCCCTTCGCAAGTGTTGTATGACGGTAATATGTATGATGTAACTAAAATTGGGGCTTATGCATTCCTTGATTGCAACTTCACAAGCATCAACATCCCTGAGTCTGTAACTGAAATTGGACATGGTATATTCATGTTTAGCGGCATCAGAAGCATAATTGTAGATAAAAACAATAAAGTATATGATTCCCGAGAGAACTGCAATGCAATCATAGAAACAGCAAGCAACACACTTATCTCTGGTTGTGCAAGTACAATAATTCCTAACTCGGTAACTTCAATCGGAAAGGGTGCATTCGCTAATTATAGAGTTGGTTCATTTACAAGCATCGAAATACCTAATTCAGTAACTTCAATCGGAGAGGACGCATTCAATGGTTGCTGGAGTCTTGAAACAGTAGTCATCGGTAACTCGGTAACTACAATTGGGGCTCGCGCATTCTTTGATTGCGAATTCCTAACAAGCATCAACATCCCTAACTCGGTAAAGGAAATCGGAATAGAGGCATTCAGTGATTGCTTCCTAACAAGCATCGAAATTCCTAAGTCGGTAACTGTAATCGGAAGTAGTGCATTTCGTAATTGTTGGCAACTAAAGACAGCACGTGTGCCAGAAAGTTTGAGGGGTAAGGTTGGTAATGTATTCCCTTCAACTTGCGAAATTGAATACTACTAATCAACTTGCAACTATTAACTATTAATTATTAATTAAAAGGGCGGCTTCGGTCGCCTTTTTTGTTGTTCAACAATTTCCTGCCTTACTTTAATTTTTATGTACTTTGCTTCATTGTTCCAAAAAATTCTTATCTTTGCGACAGACTTCGGTTTCGAGCTTTAGACTGTAACTTATATTAGTATTCTTAACTTTTTTATGGCAGGGTATAAACCATCTTTGGAACAACAACTTAAGCAGACTCAGACGCTTAAGCTTAGCCATCAGCAACTTATGTTGTTGAGGCTCTTGGAGGTGCCTACCATTGAACTGGAAGACAAAATCAAGCAGGAGATAGAGGAGAATCCTGCGCTCGAGGACTTGAGTGACGGAACTTCCGACCGTATTGACGACAACAGCCAAACCGAATCAAGCGACGACGATTACGATGACTATGGCGATGATGAGGGAAAAGAGAACAGGGACGACTATGACTATGACGCGGACGACTATGAGGACGACAAGTACGACTTCAAGGACACCGATATGCCCGACTATGACGAAAAGGCAGAAGACTACCTGATGTCACGATATTCCGGCGACGACAACGACTATATCGAGCCTACATACGGCGATGAAAAGACAATGCTCGACATATTGGTGGAGCAGATTGACTTCATGTCCGGCATAGACGAAAAAATCTCACGATATGCAAAATATGTTGTGGGAAACCTTGATTCATACGGCTTCCTGCGCCGAAGTGTCGAGCAGCTGGCGGATGACTTCTCGTTCAGTTCCGGAGAGAATGTAAGGGACGAGGACATGGCGCAGGCTGTGGATTTGGTAAAGACTCTTGACCCGCCCGGAGTCGGAGCGCAGGACTTGCGCGAATGCCTGCTTCTCCAGCTAAAGAGAAAGGTTGACAAGGACGACTACACGCTTTTGGCTACCCGTGCTGTCGAGGACTGTTTCGATGACGTTTCTTTGCGAAGGCTTGACCGAGTGGCTCAGAAGCTTGGTATAAGTTCGGACGATGCCATAAAGACATTCTCTGTAATCTCCGAGCTTAACCCACGCCCTTATTCTTCGGAAGACAGATATGAAACGCAGTCAATGCATATCGAGCCTGACTTTGAAGTTCATACGGAGGACGGACAGCTTGTGCTGACTGTACTCAAGGGAAGAATTCCGGAGCTTGGTGTAAGCAGGGCATATCAGGAGATGATTGCAACATACACAAAGGGAGACAAGAAGTCACTGACCCGAAGCCAAAAGGACGCCGCAATGTTCGCAAAGCAGAAGGTGGAGAGCGCAGAGTGGTTCATCCGTGCAATCAAACAGCGCTCGTCAACACTTTACGATGTGGTGAACAGAATCGTAATGTACCAGAGAAGGTATTTCCTTTCGGGGGACAAGAGCCTCTTGCGCCCTATGACCTTGAAGGACGTTGCAGCCTTGTCAAAGTACGAAGTCAGTACAATATCCCGTGTGACAAGCGGAAAATATATACAGACTGAGTTCGGAACATTTGCACTGAAAGACCTGTTTACCGATTCCATGACTAACGACGAGGGTGACGATGTAAGTACAGCATACATCAAGGACTTGATAAAGAAGGCTGTGGATGAGGAGAACAAGCAGTCACCTCTGACAGACGAGCAGATTGTGGCTTTGATTGCAGAGAAAGGTATAAACCTTGCCCGACGTACAGTGGCTAAATATCGTGACCAGTTAGGAATACCATCGACTCGTTCCCGACGAGTAGTGATATAAAACAGTTTTTGAATGGAACTTTTACAGACAAACTTAGTTTTTCAATGTTTTGTAGTGGCGCTTTTCTTTCTGATGGAACTTTTTGCCTTTGACAGAAAGAAAAAGGGTGTCAGCTCATTGTTGTCTGTTGGCGCCTGGGTA
Organism: Paludibacteraceae bacterium; assembly: GCA_024401535.1. GTDB lineage: Bacteria > Bacteroidota > Bacteroidia > Bacteroidales > Paludibacteraceae > UBA1723. The sequence continues at coordinate 4,623 of JAKSKX010000032.1, forward strand.
TGCCTGTGCATGTCCCTTCATCTGTTCCAGTTCTTTTCCAAGCAGATAGTTGTACTGATGGAACTTGTGCTGCTTGTATATCTTGTTGTGTGCAGGATAGTGGTATATTTCGTTAACAAAAGGGAGGACAATACATCTGATGGATTGAAGTATTGCGTGCTGTCCATATTGACTTTGTTCTTTGCTCTGGCTATGGGGTTTGTTTCCGCACCTAAGTTCGTGCTGATTGGAATCAAGAGCTTTGTGGCGGTGTTCTTCTTTGTCGGACTGTTCCTGCTGTTTTTCCAAAAGGACCGGAGCGTGACTGACAGTGTTCACGGAGATGTGGCGTCCCTTTCGGCATTGCTGACAAATTTGTGCATGCTTCAGTGTACAGGTGGTGCCCTGGTCGTGGTCTCTGACTTCAACTCTGTAATATGCATGTTCATGCTAGTCTTGGGATTGGTCGGAACAGTGGCCATGTATGTAAATAAATATAGCCTTACATCATTGGGAGTTAGTGTTCTGCTTGGATATATGTCGGCACTTTCTATAGTTTTTGTAGTCAGATAATGTCAATTTGTCGAAAGATATTGACTTTTCTTCATTTTGGCTACGATATTTTGAAATAAGGTGATAACTTTGTAGCTGAGATGATTTTATTTTGTGAGTGGGATATACTGACAAGAGGAAGTGGACGATATAAATGTTAAAGGTTTAGGAACGCCGATGATTTTTACATTCAGTGTTAATATCAAATTTCTAAGGAATTTTTTTGCAGTTTTGCTGTCTCTTTTTTTATTTTCGTCATGTGCCGAGAATAATAAGAGATCTGATGTGTATATCAAGACAGAGGATGATTTGGCATCTTTTGCCAATTCGTTGCGTTCCGGAGAATTCGTTGATGATAATGGGGAACCGGTTTACAAGGTTATTCATTTGGTGGACGACATAGAAATAACCAAGCCGTTCGTACAAATCGGTGACATGGAGCATCCGTTCTTCGGATATTTTGACGGAGCTGAACATACAATCAAAAATTTGTCATTGAAGTCAGACACAAGCACTTCAGTAGCCATGTTCGGTTATGTGATGAATTCCCATATCCAGAACTTCAAGCTGGAGAACGTGGATATGAAAGGTGATTCCGATGTTGCAGGTATTTGCGGGTATGCATACGGAACTCTTTTCATGAATTGTGAGGTTAGCGGTAAGGTAGAGGGCATAAACTGTGTCGGTGGTCTAGTCGGTGAAGTCAGCTACTGTACTGTTGACAACTGCACTTTCGAAGGTTCCGTCAGCGGTACAGGATATTCTGTAGGAGGTGTTGCCGGTTCGTTCGAGTACGGTGCTGTAATCAGATGCAATTCGTCCGGTTCTGTTTCCGGAGATGTCGATGTGTCCGGTTTGGTAGGCTCAGTTGCAGAGTGTCTGCTTATAGAGAACGAATCTCAGGTGGATGTTAAGTATAACAGATTGACAGTTACTGATTTTGACAAGATTTCGAAGTTGTTGTTCTCTTCTTTGTAAATCAAACAAATAGTATTCCAAAGATTGGTTTCTGTATGAATATGAAAAAGGTAAAGTTTTTGTTGAAAGTATTGACTGTTATCGTTTGTGGAATAGGATGTGCTAGTATAGTTGAAAATTTTTATCATTCTATAAAATCAGGTCTTGAATATCAGGCATTGGAGAAGGTGGAAGAACATACCAATGTTGACTTGGTTAGTCATGGAGTATAAGGTGAGCACGAATACATTGACCTTGGTCTGCCAAGCGGAACGAAATGGGCTGTATGCAATGTGGGTGCTGAGAAGCCAACTGGAAGCGGAAATTACTTTGCTTGGGGTGAGACTATTCCAAAGGATGATTACTCTTTTGAGACTTATAAATGGTGCGCGAACAAGCTGTTGGATGATAACTTAGGTTTACCCAGAGATTTTACAAAATACGTTGTCAAAGAAAGCGCAGGTACCGTTGACAACAAAAAGGTATTGGACGCCGAGGATGACGCTGCCACAGTTAATTGGGGCAACAAATGGAGAATGCCAACATTAGAGGAATATAATGAATTGATAGCCGGCTGTAACTGGAAGTTTACCAAAGACTTAAATGGTACAGGTGTGGCAGGAGTTATCGGTACAAGCAAGGTCAACAAAGCAAAGATTTTCCTGCCAAATGCTGGCTGTTTTTTTTATTCAAAGAATCTTGATAATGGCGGATTTTACTGGACGTCATCACTAAGTACGGACTTCTCGACTATTGGTTCTCATGTGTTATCGCTTGGAAATGGAGTCATGTTTATGTCAGTTTGCAGCCGTAGTTACGGCAATAGTGTGCGTGCAGTTGTAAAGTAAGAATTTATATTGGGAATCACTGACAAAAAATAAAGGTGCAGGATTAGTCTTGCACCTTAATTTTTTACTATTTCTTTAGCATTCCTTCAGGTATTCTGCTGCCTCACCTATTGTTCCAGCAAGAAGGATGTCCATGAATTCCACATCGTCCTTTATCTCGATTCTTAAATCCTGGCTGATTGCAGTCATTACTTCTATAGCGCACATCTCGTCAAAATCCAGACCGTCCTCTCCAAAACTTGTATCGGCAGTCAGAGGGTTGGTTTCTATGTAATTCAGGATGTTTTCGTCTCCCAAGTCTTCAATCGAGTACTTGATAATTGCTATTAGTTTGTCTATCATAAGAAATTACGTATAAAATGATATATTTTTGATGCAAAGATATAAAAATCACACATGAAATCACTATTTTTGCATGATATTGTGTGTAGTGTGCGAGTTTCGTGCATATTACTTGTTGTATATTAAGAATTAAGATAAAAATGAAGAAATTTTTTTGTGGTATAGCAATTGCTCTAGGTATGGTTTCCTGCTCACAGAAAGGAGCAGAGCAGAGTTCTAACTGTTCGTCAATAGAAGTAGCAGGTTTGGGTAAGGTTAAGCCTACATTTGCATACTACGATTTCCGCAAGGATTCAATCGGATGCGAGATAGCAGGTTTTTCAGCACGCGAGGATTTCGGCCGCTGGTCTTGTTCCGATACTATGTCAGTTTCTGTAAAGGGAGAGCCATTGTCAGAGTACACAGTAAAGTTCAAGTTGAATATCTTCGCTTGTGAAAAGCATAAGCAGTCTGTTGTTGATGTTTATGTAAATGGTGAGAAACTTGACCAGTGGACATTGTTCGGTGAAACTGCGAAGTTCGTATCTCTTCGTAAGGATCAGATTGCAGCTGATGGAAGCGCTTTGATTCAGTTGGTAGCTTTGGACGCTATGTCTCCGATGGAGTGCTCAGGTGTTCCTGATGAAAGAAAATTGAGCTTCTATATTTCTGATGTTACTTTGTTTGGCTATAAGGCAGAATAATATAAAGTAGAGCAAGAATATTTAGAGAGAGAATTATGGATTTTGTTCTAAGAAATCTTAGTTTGACGTTTCCCATCACCAACCCGGTGCTGATATTCTCTCTTGTGCTTTTTGTACTCCTTCTGACACCGATTTTACAGCAGAAATTCAAGATTCCTAACATAATCGCATTGATTATTGCAGGACTTGTGCTTGGCGAGCATGGATTGGGAGTACTTTCCAGAGACGATAGTTTCGAGTTGTTCGGTACCGTAGGCTTGATATACATCATGTTCCTTGCCGGACTCGAGATGGATTTGTCCGACTTCCAGAAGAACAGGAAGGCAGGAATCTCTTTTGGACTTATCACATTCATTATCCCTATGATAATTGGTGTTATAAGTAGTTTCGTCCTGTTGAATTATTTGCCTGAGCAGACAGTCAAGAATACAGGAAGCCAGGTATATTACAGCGAAATGACAGGTACCTACTACCTTGTTGTTGCTTCTCTATTGCTTTCAAGTATGTATGCCTCGCACACATTGGTGTCGTATCCGATTGTGAGCAAGTACGGTGTGAACAAAAACCGAAGCATCAGTATTACAGTCGGAGGAACAATGATAACCACAATGCTGGCTCTGTTGGTGCTGGCAGTTATTGTGGGTATGGCAAAAGGTGAGATAAACGGATATTTTTGGGTAAGTCTTGGTGTCTGCATTTCAATATTCCTGTTTATTCTAGGATATGTGTTCCCAAAGATAGCCTCGGTATTCTTCAAGAAGTATGAGGACAGTATCACCCAGTACATTTTTGTTCTCGCATTGGTGTTTCTTGGTGCATATTTGGCTCAGCTTTCAGGTTTGGAGGCAATTATCGGAGCTTTCATGGTTGGACTTTCAATAAACAGGTTCATACCCAAGATCTCTCCGCTGATGAACAGGCTTGAGTTCGTAGGTAATGCAATATTCATTCCGTTTTTCCTTATTAGTGTGGGAATGCTTATTGACCTCAGGGAAGTGTTCGGATTCAACACCTTGCTTACAGCAATAGTGATGTGTGTAGTTGCTTGTTCATCAAAGTATTTTGCCGCAAGAATAACACAAAAGGCTTTCCATTTGTCGCGTAATCAGGGATTGATGATCTTTGGTTTGAGTAATGCTCAGGCAGCCGCAACCCTTGCAGCAGTAAAGATTGGTTATGATACAATAGTTCTTCATACTGAAACAGGTGAACTGGTGCGTTTGTTCGGAGATGACATATTGAACGGAACAATCGTAATGATTCTTGTAACTTGCGTTATCTCATCAATTGCAACAGAAACCGCAGCAAGGAAGATGGCGATCCAAAGCGAGAGCATCGACAACAAGATAGCTAAGGCGCAGGCTGCAGACCATATTCTTATTCCGTTGTCCAACCCTGACACGTTGAGTTCATTGATGGATATTGCTGTACTTTTGAAGATGAAGGCAAGCGTAGAGCCATTATATGTTCTGCATGTCGCAAGTGATTCGTCAAGAGGTGGTATGGACTATGGAAAGAAACTCCTTGAAAAGGCAGCCAAGATAGCTTCCGGAACAGACAATACAGTGAAGATGATTTCCCGTTACGACGCTAATGTGGCAACCGGAATAGTCCATGCTGTAAAGGAGAATGAGATTACGGAGGTGGTTTTAGGTCTTCACCAGAAGGCTAACATGTCTGATTCATTCTTCGGTCAGATGGTGGAAAAAGTGTTGAAGGACTGTAACCAGATGACGATGATTGTCAAGTCAGTTCAGCCGCTTAATACAGTAAATAGATTGGTCGTTGTCGTGCCTGCCAAAGCTCAGTTCGAGATAGGTTTCGTAAAATGGTACGACCGAGTGAAGAATATATGCAAACAGATTGGAGCAAACGCTACATTCTATGCTCCATCTGATACTCTCGAACAGATTAAGGTTCTGGCAAGCCGTAACAAGTTTGGTGTTGCGACAACGTACGAGGTTTTTGACGACTGGGATGACTTCTTGGTCTTGACGAGAGATTTGAAGAAGGACGATTTGCTGGTAATTGTAACATCACGCAAGGACGCTCTTTCATACAACAGTTCATTTGAGAAATTGCCGGTACAGCTTTCCAAGTATTTTGAAAGCTACAGTTTCATTGTGTTGTATCCGGAACAATATGCTAGCAGGACAGAGGTGGAAATATTAAACAACTAAATTACTCAGACAGACATGACAGAGATGCACAAAACATCATGGTTATATAAGTTCCTCAGGACATATACCAATTTCATTTATGGCAGTTGGTACAGTTCAACAGAGGTTAATAATGACAGAGTGATACCTAAACATTCGTCAGTGATATTTGCCCCTAATCACCAGAATGCTTTTGTTGACGCAATGGCATTGCTTTGGGCATCTCCAGAGCCGATAGTTTTCTTGGCTAAGGCTTCAATCTTTACACGCAAGTTTATCAAAAAGGCATTGAACGGCTTGAAAATCATGCCTGCATACCGTATGCGTGACGGCTATGCCAACCTAAAGAAAAACGAGGAGAGTTTTAACGAGGCAGTTAATGTCTTGGCCCATAACGAATACTTTTGTCTGATGCCCGAAGGCGGACAGGATGAAAAGCGCAGACTTAGACCACTTGTCAAAGGTATGTTCCGTATTGCTTTTGCCGCTCAGAAACTAAAGCCTGAGGGTGAGAGTGTTTTGATTATACCTACGGGAATCGACTACGGGCATTATGACCATAGCGGCTTCCATTTAGTTATCAACTATGGAAAGCCAATCCGTATTGCGGACTATTATGCAGAATATCTCGAAAACGAAGCAGTTACCCAGAATAAGGTAAGGGATGAACTATACAACAGGATGAAGGCTTTGATTCTGCATATATCTTCGGAGAAGTATTACGACACATTCTATGCAGCTACCTATATATATAATAGCGAGATGCTTGATGCTAAAGGCTGGTCGGAGAATGAGAGCAACAGACTTGCTGTGCGTCAGAAGATAGCGGCTGCTTTGGATAAGGCAGAAGCAGAGGAGAATCCTTTGCTTCCAGAACTCGATAAAAAAGTCAAGCAGTGGCTTTCTAATGTGGAAGATGACATGGTCGAGCTATATTCGGTAGCTAACGAGTACCCTCATAGCATGGATTTTGCATTGATATACAATATATTATACTTATTGATTTCTTTGCTAGTTGTTATTCCAGCCTTTGTGTTGAGCGGATTACCTCGTCTGTTGTTTCAGGTAGTTGCAAGAAAATTGGCGTATGGTACAGGATTCGAGGGAAGCTTGAAGCTTGGTTTCGTATATGTACTCCTACCTCTGTTTTATTTGATAGAGATTTTGCTTTTCATTGCGTTACGCCCCCCTTACGTACATATCGAGAATGAAGGTATTTGGGTTTTATTGGCATTTATTGTGAGTCTTCCTTTGTCTTTCTTAATTTTGCAGAATTTCTCTAGAAGATTCAGAATTGTAAAAGCAAGGCTAAAAACAATCTTTAAGATGGGTAAAATAGCCGATGAAATCAAAGAAATTATGCGAAAGATAGTTCCCGAAATCTAACCTTAAAATTTGAATGGAAGAAATAGATATTCATAATGCAGCTTCAGAGAGAGAGCAGGACTATGAAATAGCTCTGCGTCCGCTTTCGTTCGACGATTTTACTGGTCAGCACAAGATTCTTGAAAATCTTAAAGTCTTTGTCAAGGCTGCAAAGATGCGTCAGGAACCGCTTGATCATGTGCTATTGTATGGACCTCCCGGACTGGGAAAGACAACTTTGGCGAATATCCTGGCTAACGAAATGGGCGTTGAGTTCAAACTTATCTCCGCTCCCGTACTTGAGAAAGCAGGAGATTTGGCAGGACTTCTAACAAGTCTTGAGCCTAATCAGGTGCTTTTTATTGACGAGATTCATCGTTTGAAGGCTCAAATCGAGGAGTTCCTCTATTCTGCTATGGAGGATTTCCGAATAGACCTGATGATTGACAAAGGTCCGAATGCACATGCGCTTCAGATACCCTTGAATCCATTTACTTTGGTTGGCGCAACAACTCGAAGCGGTTTGCTTACAAGTCCTTTGAGAGCGCGTTTCGGAATAAACTGCCACCTAGAATACTATGAGAAGGATGTTCTTGCAAAGATTATATGCAGGTCTGCCACAAAGCTCGGTACTCCGTGCGTACTTGAGGCAGCAGGAGAAATTGCAAGCCGAAGCCGAGGAACTCCGCGTATTGCAAATGCCTTGCTCCGCAGGGTTCGTGATTTCGCCCAGGTAAAAGGAAACGGAACAATCGACGTCGATATTGCAAGAGACGCTCTAGTCGCATTAAACATAGACAAGTACGGCCTTGACGAGACAGATACAAAGATACTTAATATACTTATCGACAAGTTTAATGGCGGTCCTGTCGGAATCTCTACTATTGCGACAGCTATAGGTGAGGATCCGGGAACAATCGAAGAGGTCTATGAGCCATACCTTATCAAGGAGGGATTCCTGAAGCGTACTCCACGCGGTCGTGAGGCTACTCCTTTGGCATACAAGCATTTAGGTAAACCAATGAGGGGAGGAGAACAACTCTCGTTATTTGATTAAAATAAATATAACTTATGTTTAAAGCACCAAGAAGAAAGAATTTTGCAAAGGACAGAAGCCAGTCGCTCAAGGTTGTTGAGGCGGCTCAGCTTTTCGAGTTCTTGCAGAAAAAAATAGGTTCCAGTAGAACGGCAATAAAAAGCTTGCTTCAAAAGCGTCTGGTTCAGGTCAACGGCGTTGTAGAGACCAAATACGACAGAATGCTGCAGGTTGGGGAGACTGTAGATGTCAGTTTCACAGGAAAGAAATATACTTTTGCACATCCCAAAATCTCTATTCTATACGAAGATGACGCTCTTTTGGTAGTGAATAAGAAGGAGGGAATTTTGTCAGTTCCAGCGCCTAATCACACCCTTGAAGATACAGTGTACAAGGTTATGCAGACTTATGTAAAGAGACAGAACAAGCAGAATGCTCTATATACTGTCCACCGTATTGACCGAGACACATCTGGTGTATTGATGTTCGCAAAGACTCCCGAGGTTCAGCAGGCTATCAAGATTCACTGGCATGACCAGGACCACAGAAAGGTCTATTATGCTTTGGTAGAGGGTAATGTCGAGAAGGAAGAGGATACTATTGAAAGCTGGTTGAAGGAGGATCCTAAGTCGTTCATTGTTCACTCGTGCAACTATGACAACGGCGGTATGTACGCTGTAACAAAGTATAAAGTTGTCAAGAGAGGAAACGGAAGAACTCTTGTAAAGTGCGAAATTCCAACTGGACGAAAGAACCAGATTCGTGTTCACATGCAGTCCATTGGCCATCCTATTGTTGGTGACGTGAAGTATGGAGCACCTCAGACAAGTGTCAAGCGTCTCTGCCTTCATGCAACTTATCTTGCTATACGCAATCCTATGACTGGTAAGATTATTACTTTTGAGTCTCCGGTTCCAAGAATTTTCTATACTGTAATGAGGTAAATGGAAAAAGAGGAGTTTGAACTGTTTTTCGAGAAGAGTAAAGTCGAGCGTCTGCAGTGTGACTACATAGACGCAAACGATACCCTAGGTGCGAATTTGTCTGATGAAGACTATGATATTGCTATTATAGGAATACCTTCTTCCTATGGAAGCGAGTCGTGGAATGCAGGTACGGAGTCAGCTCCTGACTTTATAAGAAAGTATCTTTATTCTTTGTCGTACAGTTTCCCCGGTCTGAAGGTTTCGGATTTGGGAGATGTAGTGGCAAAGGATGCGGAGTCACTAACATGTGCGCTGGTCGAGATAGTCACAGAACTCGAGTCAAACGACAAAAAGTACGTTTTCATCGGGGGAAGCAAGTGTTTTCTGCTCCCGATCATGCAGGGAATAAGCAGCAGAAGGCGTGATATCAACTTTGTACTTGCCGATTCTGTAGTTGATTTTTCGCCCAAAGTTAAGGACGATGACGGAGTGTTTATTCCGACTTACCTTGACGAGATTATTTCGATGGATTCGGTTAAAAATGTTGACGTGTTGGGATATCAGAACTATTTTCTGTCCAAGTCTCGTTCGAAGTTTGTCGATCATCGCTGGATTGAAATCACAAGGCTTGCAGCATTGCAGGAATCGGTTGCAAGTTTCGAGCCGGTACTTCGCGACAGTGACATTTTCGCCATAAACGCCCGTGTGATACGTTTTTCAGATTGCCCTGCTGTAGGTATTCCAAGTCCAAACGGATTGTATGGTAACGAAGCCTGCTATTTGGCAAAGTTGGCCGGAACGAGTGATAGAAATTCGGGCTTCGGACTCTTTGAATTGAATCCAACAAAAGATTTGAACGAAGTGTCTGCACATTTGTCTGCGCAGATTGTATGGCATTACTTGCAGGGGGTTGCCAACAGAATAGGGGATTATCCTTTGAGGTCGCTCTCTGATTACCAAAAGTATATAGTTTTTGATCCTCCGACAAAGACCGAGATAAATTTTTATGAAAACCAGTCAAATGGCAGGTGGTGGGTGGAAATCCCGATGAAATCGGGGAAAACTATATATTCATGCACCCGCAGTGATTATGAGACATTCCTGAACCGCGAAGTGCCGAGGATATGGTATAGGCATTTTATGAAGTAGAAATTCGTTTTTTTAGATAATTATGATTATCTTCGCAAGTCAAACGATAAAAAATTAGCGATTATGAAGGTTTTGATAGTCAACAAGTCCAAGCATCAGTTGCCGCAGTATGCCACTGTCGGTTCGGCTGGTCTTGACCTTAGGGCAAACATTTCCGAGCCGGTTACTATCAAGCCTTTGCAGAGGGTTTTGATCCCTACCGGTATATCGATGGCTCTGCCATTGGGATATGAGGCTCAGGTCCGACCAAGAAGTGGTCTGGCATTGAAGCACGGTATCACAGTTCTCAACTCTCCTGGAACTATTGATTCCGACTATCGCGGGGAGGTTGGCGTTATTTTAGTGAACCTTTCCGATACTGACTTCGTTGTGAATGATGGGGACAGAATTTGCCAGATGGTCATAGCAAAACATGAGATTGCTGAGATTGTGGAAGTTGAAACACTCGATGAAACCGAGCGAAATGCCGGTGGATTCGGCCATTCCGGTATTTGATATTAAGATAATGAACAGACTGTTAAGAAACATATTGTTGGTTATGTGTCCGCTTGCTTCTGCCGGCGTTAAGGCCGAGATGTCCGAGCGAGTGTTCCCTACGACAGCGGAGTACATTGACACATTGGAGGAGAAAAGCAATGCGCTTTATTCTTTGGCCTTGACTAAATCTGAGGTGGCCGAGAATGACAGTATGCTTTACAAATACTACTACTATGAGGCTTCAAGATACAAGGCTCTTGCCAAGTTTGACTCTGCCTCTATATATTTCAACAAGTGCATAGAATTGGACAGCACCAAGTCGCAACCATATGCCGAGTTGGCGCAGTATCATTCATACATAGCCAAGAAGAATCCTCCTAAAAGTGAAAAAGAGGTTTCGTTGTGGGATGTTTCCGCCGCCGCCCTGATGCAGAAGGCTGTTTCATTGGATTCCTCGAATATCAACAACCTGGAGATGCACGTTGAATTTGCTCTGAAGGTAAGGGACTACAAGTATGCAGTCCAGTCGTTGAAGAGGTTGTTGAAATTGCGCCCGGACAAGATGGAGTCATACGTTTTGCTGGCTTCGACATATCAGGAATTGCAAAGACCTTACGACGCCTTGGAGGTATGGAACCAGCTCGAGAGTGTATATGGATACACCACTGGCATTACCAACCAGAAGTTCATTATTTGGGTAAACTATATCAAGGACAACAAGAAGGCATTGGCCGAATATGACAAGCCAATAAAGAAATACCCGTATAATTCCTCGTTCGCTATGAACAAGGTGCTTGCTTACCAGAAGCTTGGTATGTACAGAAGTGCAGAAAAATACCTGTTCAAGTGCAAGAAAAAGTACCCTAATGACATTTCAAAGATCAACCTTGAACTGCTTACCATGTATATGCGTGTTCAGGCTCCAAAGAAGATTGAGGAAGTTATAGATGTTGTGCTTGAAGATAAGAATACTGAGTTTGACATCAAGGGAATGCTTGTTGATGAACTTCAACGAGACACAATATGTTCTGGTGTAGTGACTGAGAAGCGTTTGAAACGGTTTGTAGAGACATATCCGAACGAACACCTTTCTTACTTGCTGTACGCAAACTATTTGTTGAGTTCCGGTAGGATGGATGAGACTTGCCAGCTGCTTGAGTCGTCATTGAAGGTGGATTCCCAGCAGGAGGAGGTTTGGTCAATGCTGATGGAATTCTATTCGCAGAAGAAAAACCTGTCGGCCTTGAATTCTACTCTTGAAAGGGCTGTGGCGGCTATGCCGGAATCGTTCGAATTCAGATACCGTCAGGGAAGGTGGAAACTTATGAACAATGACCGTCCTGGTGCAATAGAGTGCTTCAAGGTGGCTGTGGACCTTTCGAAGAACCTTGACATGTTCAAGTCCGCAATGATTGCTTGCGAGATTGCAGATGTATATTCGTTCATGAATGACACGACAAAAGCTACGGAATGGTACGAAAAGTCGTTGGAGATAGACCCTAACTGCATCTTGACTTTCAATAACTATGCATATATGCTTTGTGTACAGGGCAGGGATTTGGATAGGGCAGAAACCATGTCAGCCAAGACAATTACTGCTGAACCAATGAATCCCGTTTACCTTGATACATATGCCTGGATATATTATACCAAGGGCAGCTATTTGTCTGCGCAACTATACATAGAGCAAGCCATAAAGAATTGTCCGAATCCATTGGGCGAGATATACGAGCATTACGGCTTTATCCTGTACAAATTGGGAGAGGTGGACAAGGCTAGGGAGGCTTGGAAGAAAGCCTATGATTTGTATGAAATACCAAGCGATGAATTAAAAAGGATAGTAGAAAACGGAGAACTTCCAGAGAAATAATATGACTATGAAGAATATCAAATATGTTGTTATAGCTTTAGGCGCGGTGATGCTCTCTTTGCTAACATCGTGCTCAGCAAAGAAGTCAGTAAACAATACGGATACTGTTGCAGTAGAGAACCAGCGAGTTGCTCCTGACAGTGATGTGTTCCGTACTTTGACTATTGAAAAAGCGTCGTTCAAGTTGCTTTTGGCCGAGACAGTGATGAATTCCGGCGGTACAATCAAGATAGCGCGAGACAGTGTCATTATCTGCAGCATTATGCCTATGCCGGGAATGGAGTTTTTCCGTTTTGTGATAAACAAGAAGGGTGTTCTGCTTATCAATCGTGTGGATAAGAAATATGTTGAAGTGACCTATGATGAAATGAGGTCAAAAGGAATGGCATTGAACTATAAGGCTTTTGAGGCTATGTTCACAAACAGACTTTTCTTGTACGGTAAGGACTGTTTCCCTATAGCTTCAGATTTCAGTGTCGCCGAGGTCAATAATGGAGCTATTCAGTTGGTTCGTACTGATGGTGACGTGCTTCAGGAGTTTGTATATAATGCTGACAAGCAGCTGGTTTCGGGTAACCTTTCTGTTGGTTCAACTTACGCTTCACATTGGAAGTACGAAGATTTCTTTCAGGTTGGTGCTGTAAGTTTCCCTCACGATATTAACTTGACTATCCAAAGCGGTGTGTACAGCCGTACGATAGGTATTCACGTTGACAAAGTGTCGTTGGACAAGGACAGAAACTTTGAAGTCAAGATACCTGCTACATACAAGCAGATAACAATGAAAGAGTTTGTTGAAACTTACTAATAGATATGCGCAGAGTTCTATTTTTAATATTCGTTATTTTCTTCGGTTTTATCGGAGTTTTTGCTCAAAGAGGAACTTCGAGCAAGACGGATAAGGAACTCAAGAGTCTGCAGAAGGAACAGAAAAAGCTCTCGGAACAGATACAGCGCACATCCCAGAATTTTGAAAATGCAAGGATGTCAACCAAGGAGGCTATGCGCGAGGTTGACAGACTTGACCAGGATATCACCAAGCGAGGTGAAGTAATTGCCGCTCAGAGCAGAGGAATAGACAGCCTTAATATGCGAGCAGATGAGCTTGAAAAGGAGATTCTGAGGAAGGAGCTTGACTACTCGTCAAACAAGGTCAAGTATGTCGATTTGATTTACCATGCGTATGTCAAGAATACCGCATACAACAAGCTGATCTTTATACTTTCCGCTGAAACTTTCCAGGAGACTTACCGCAGATTCCGGTATATTCAGGATTTCGCCTCTATGCGCAGACAGCAGGCTGAAACGATAGAGAATTCCAGAAAGGAGCTCGTGGCAAAACGTAACGAGTTGTCGCAATCCAAGAAACATGCGCAGGACCTTCTTGGAAAAAGAGAAAAGGAACAGCAAGAGCTGATAGAGGAAAAAGAGGCTCAGTCAGTACTTGTCGCAACACTGCAGATCAAGGAAAAGGAACTAGCCGCAGAACTTGAAAAGCAGCAGAAAAATGCAGAAATCCTTTCCGAGAGAATTCAAAAGGTAATTGAGGATCAGGCCAGAATAGCTGCAGAGAAGGCGGCAAAACAAAAAAAGAAGACTCCGTCGAACAGCGGCAAAGTTACCGAACAGCAAAGCGGACCTGACAACTCTGAATTCGCAGCGTGCAAGGGGAAGTTGCCTATGCCTCTAAGCAATGCAACTATAACTGGAAGGTTTGGAGTACACCAGCATCCTGTGTTGAAACACGTTACTGTAAACAACAAGGGTATCTATTTGACAGCTTCAAAAGGTGCTGTCGCAAAAGCGATATTCAAAGGTGAAGTTACTCAAAAATTTTCAATTCCAGGAAATAATAATGCTGTTATCATAAGGCATGACAACTATCTTACAGTCTATTCAAACTTGACAAATATAAATGTCAAGATAGGAGATAAGCTAAATGCCGGAGATCAAATCGGCAAGGTGTTTGAGGATAGCGAAGATGGTGGCAGGACAACTTTATTCTTCCAAATATGGAAGGAAAAAGAACTGCAGAATCCGGAATTGTGGCTGAAAAAGAACAAATAAATTAAAAACATAATTAGAAATACTAAATGGATCAGAACACAAAATCAGAATTGGACTTGGTCGTTATATGTGCGGCGATTATAGATTGGTTGAAGGGCATGTACAGGTCTATAGTTCATTTCTTTGTTGTACTTGTCAGATTGGCTTGGAAGAAAAAGTTTATTATGGCAGTTTCCGCTATATTGGGAATTATAGCAGGTTATTCCTTTGTAGCGTACGAAAATTATGAGTACAAGATAGAGGCAGAAGCTCAGCTTCGAACAAATACCACTGATGCAGTTACAGTGTTCGAGGTTCTTACATCGCTTGACAACCAGTGTATTTCTAAGCGTTACGATCAATTGGCGCTAGCCTTGAATATTCCTGAGGATTCTGCCGAGATGATAAAGAGAATAGAGCCTTTGTATTGGATTGATTCTCGTCATGACGGCTATGCTACTTGTGTTGACAAAACAAAGTCTTATTTGAAAGATACCTCTGTCGTGAGAATGAATGACAGACTTCAGATCAAGGTTACTACATCAGATCTTTCAATGTTGCCCAAGTTGTCTCTTATCTTAAGAGACTACATTTCAAGGAACGAGCGAATCAAGCATAGACATGAGTTGAAACTAGCCTCAGACAAGATGTTTGCCGACAAGTA
Source organism: Paludibacteraceae bacterium (assembly GCA_024401535.1). Lineage (GTDB taxonomy): Bacteria > Bacteroidota > Bacteroidia > Bacteroidales > Paludibacteraceae > UBA1723. The sequence continues at coordinate 19,676 of JAKSKX010000032.1, forward strand.
TTCTCAGGAGGTTTTGATGCTTGACTCTCTTCGTAATATTGAGTATTTCGGTGCAATGTCTTCACAAAACAAGGTACAGATTGATGGCCCTATGATTGTAAGTAACAAGGATAAGCAGCTATATCACGAGCAGATAATGACCTTGCAGGGCTACAAACAGGATTTTATCAATAGTATGATTCGTAATGCATACTGTGTGGAGTTTGTTAATGAATTTGTCATGACAAAGCTTTCTCCACGATGGTTGAAGGTGCCGCTAGTAGGAGCATTTGCATTTATGTTCATTGCTTTGATTGGTTGCTACATTTCGTTGAGAAAGAGACGTATCAAGGCATTCTTGGAGAAAGAAGAGTAATCTAATAAGAATTGAACGATGAGTCAGAAGGTATATATAACAAAAAACCTCGTTGAAGACTTGAAAAACGAGTGTGACGGAAGGTCTCCTAAAGGTGTGTTCATTTTGGTTGACAGCAACACTAGGCAGTTGTGCCTTCCATTGTTGATGAAGGATGAATTCTTCAAGCAGGTGCATGTAATCGAGATTAAACCCAATGATGACCATAAGACATTGGAGTCCATAGCTTCTGTATGGCAGTATTTGTCAGAGAACGGTGCAACTCGAAAGTCTATCATGATCAACCTTGGTGGAGGCATGGTTACTGACCTCGGTGGGTTTGCTGCCTCTACTTTCAAGAGAGGTATGGATTATGTGAATGTGCCGACAACTCTTCTTGGCGCTGTTGATGCTGCTGTAGGAGGCAAGACCGGTATCAACTTTGCAGGATTGAAAAACGAGATAGGTGTTATAAATTCGAGCAAGAGTGTGTTGATTAACGCTGACTTCTTCCGCTCGCTTGACCATAACAACTTTCTTTCCGGTTATGCTGAGATGATTAAGCATGGCTTGATTTCAGAACCTAAGGTATGGAACAATATACTTTCCTATGATTTGGAGAAGATCAATTACGAGGCTCTCCCAGAGCTTTTGCTTGAGTCTATCTCGGTAAAGGAGAAGGTTGTTGCTATTGATCCAACAGAGAAGGGACTGAGAAAAGTTCTTAACTTCGGTCACACTGTAGGTCATTCGTTCGAAAGTTTTGCCATGGAGACTGGAGCTCCTGTTCTTCACGGTTATGCTGTGGCTTGGGGTATGATCTCTGAGTTGTATTTGTCATATAAGCTTCTTGGTTTCCCTAAGCAGACACTTGCTCTTGCCGTGCAGATGATCAAGGAAAATTACGGAGTTCTAAAGATTTCATGCAATGACTACGAGCATTTGTATGATTTGATGACGCATGACAAGAAAAACGAGGGTGACGGACGTATCTTGTTCTCGTTGCTAAAGGATATAGGCGAGGTGGAGATCAATGTTTCTGTGTCAAAAAAGGATATCCTTGACTCTCTTGATTTCTACTGCGAAGCTGTTGGTTTGGGTTAATTTTGTGTGTCAATGAGCTCTTATATAGTAAAATACAGTAACGGTTCCAAGATAAGCGGCACTTTCAAAGTTCCTGCATCCAAAAGTATTAGCAACAGAGTGTTGATCATAAATGCTTTGGCCAAGGCAGGTGCAAAGTTGAGCAATATCGCTTCATGTGACGATACTGATGTTATGGTGAAGGCTTTGTCGCAGAGTCCGTCTTTAGACAAGGTGGAGACTATAGATATAGGTGCGGCAGGTACTTCAATGCGTTTTCTAACTGCATATTTAAGCAATACTCCGGGTGAATGGCTGATTACAGGAACTCAGCGCATGAAGGAGCGTCCAATATCAATACTTGTCGATGCTTTGAGAAGTGTTGGGGCAAAGATTGAGTATGCTGAGAATGAAGGATTTCCTCCTTTGCGCATACATGGTGCCCAACTGGAAGGAGGAGATATCGAAATTGATGGAAGTGTAAGCAGCCAGTATATTTCTGCTCTTATGATGTCTGCCCCATATATGAAGAAGGGATTGTCAATAAAGTTGCTTGGCAATATCGCTTCCGTTCCATATATTCTGATGACTCAGTCACTAATGAAAACTTACGGGGCTGATGTTGAGTTTAGTGGTGATTTGATAAGGATTTCGTCTAAAAAATACGATGGAATCGACTATTCTGCGGAGGGAGATTGGAGTGGTGCTTCGTACTGGTACGAGATCTGTGCGTTGACAAATACAGACAAAATCTCGCTTCCTTACCTCTTTAAAGACAGTTTGCAGGGAGATTCGGTTGTCGCAAAGATATTCGAGCCACTAGGAGTCGCAACTGAGTATAATCAAGAAGGGGTATTGCTGACTAAGTCCATACGTAAAGTCATGGATGTCTATGAGTTTGATTTTATCAAGTGTCCTGATTTGGCGCAGACAATTGTAGCTACATGTCTTGCCCTTGACCAAAAGTTCAAATTCTCTGGTTTGAAGAGTCTGAAGATTAAGGAAACTGACAGAATTGCCGCTTTAATCAGGGAATTTGGCAAGTTAGGTTTCATTCTTACTGAGACGGGTGAAGGTGAATTGGCTTGGCTCGGAGAAAAGAAGGATGCTACTGGCGAGTCAATAGATACCTACAAGGACCATAGAATGGCAATGGCTATTGCACCTACTTCTGCCAAACTAGGAGAACTTGTGATAAATGACCCTATGGTTGTAACAAAGAGCTACCCTAAATTCTGGGATGAAATCGTGAAAACTGGAGTTTATAAGGTGGCCGAGTAAATACTATTTATAACTTAAAAAACTAATACCTATGAAAAATTTGATTAGATTGTCAGTTGCCGCTTTCTTGATGGCAATGGCTACATCTTGCTGTAACTGCAAGAAGGACAAGGCTTGCAATGGTGCTAAAGAGTGTTCTAAGGAATGCGTAGATAAAAATGCATGTCCAGGCGAGGAGAAACCAGGAGTGTGTCCAGATGGTGACCGTCGTCATGGAATGGGACCTGGTCGTCATCATGGAATGCGTAAGTCGCACCACCGTGGCATGACTCCAGAGCAGATGGCTCAGATTGAGAAGTGGATGAAGTTCGACTCTCTTTCTGTTGACGAGCAGAAGGCTATGATTGCTGAGCGCAAGGCTGCTATCGACAAGCGTGAGGCAGAAATCGCTGCTATGAGAGCAGAGAAGAAGGCTCGTATGGAGGAGATCAACGAGAAGTGGAAGAATTTTGACAAGTTGTCTATCGAGGAGCAGAAGGAGCTTATTGACATGAAGAGCTTCAAGTTCAGACATGCAAGAAATATGCATCCAAAGGGCCCTCGTGGAGAGCATAACCATGGCCATCGTAACTAATTGTTGCGGAATAATTGGAGTTAAGGTCGCAGTCGTTTGATTGCGGCCTTTTTATTTTGTGTTGCTCGTTTATTGTTATGTATTAAAAAGTTGTATTTGTGCAAAAGCAAAGTAGGGGGGAGAGTAATCTTCGCCAGGCCGTAAAAAAGCAATAGCGACTCTCGTAGCCGCTATTTTTTATATATCCTCTTATGAAAGAATAAAATAAAAACGCACTGAGAATATTCCTCAATGCGCTTTCTTCGTGGGTGGGCCCAACTGGGCTTGAACCAGTGACCCACGGGTTATGAGTCCGTTGCTCTAACCAACTGAGCTATAGGCCCT
>JAKSKX010000033.1 GCA_024401535.1 Paludibacteraceae bacterium
CAGAACTCTTTTCGATGAATTTCGATAACGAATTTTTAATAGCAGAACTCTTTTCAACGATTTTCGTTAAGGTTTTTTGTCGATGTAAACATTTTTGTTCGCTTAAATCAAATATCGTCTATATTCGCAAAATTATGAATTATGCATTATGCATTATGAATTAAAAAAAATTACCCGACTACAGACATCTCGCCTATATTCGGGTCAACACTTAATACTAATACAATTTATTCTAATTCTTTTTTACTTTTGTTTACATCTTGGATTGATAGTCCTCTATGTCAATTCTAATTCTAATGTTTTGTATCTGTCTGTTTTGGTAGGACTATCATCCTTTCGACAGTGCAAATTTAGTTTGCTTTCCGAAATTGCTCTTGCAAAATACAATCAAGAACTTGTAAAATTGGATAAATGAGCGGGAAATTCATGGTTTTGATACGATTGTATATGTATTTCGCCACTAAAAAGGGTAGCCGACACCGAAATGCCATGCAAAATCACGTCTGAAGTTAGGGTTTGCTATGCTCCATGTTTTTTCCTGCGACGGGTCATGAGCCTTCATCGCAAAGTCGAACCTTAGAAGGAAGAACGACAGGTCAAACCTTATTCCCAATCCGTAGGAAAGAGCAATGCTCTTGTAGAACGTGTTGAAATAGAATTCTCCGCCCGGCTGGTTTTCGTATGTCTTTATTGTCCATATATTCCCCGCATCAAGGAAAGCCGCGTATTCAATCATCTGCGAGGCGTGGAATCTGTATTCCGCCTGGGCAAGAAGCTTTATGTCTCCCGTCTGGTTAAAGAAGTCCGATTCGTTGTCGCCCTTGTACTTACCCGGTCCAAGCGAACGAGTTGCCCAGCCTCTGATGGAGTTTGAACCTCCGGCAAAGTATCTTCTTTCGTAAGGAATTTGGTCGGAGTTGAGATATGGGGAAGCCACACCCAAGCCAATGTGCCAAGCCAGAGAGTGTCGTGGACGGGGATTCAAAGTTCTGCTGAAATCTATATCCGCCCTTGCGTACTGTGAGAACGGCACGCCAAGAATCTTCTTTGTGGTGCTGTCATTCTTCAGGGTGCAGAGGTATGGCAGAGTTCCCGCCATGTCCAGCATAATCGAAAAGTTGTTCGTACTCTTGTTCTTGCTCTTGGTAATGGAGAATGTGTATGAAGTTCTTGTAATGAGCGCATCGGTATAGTTCTGCCTTAGCAGTGCGTTCTTTGCCTTGTCAAGGTACTGAGTCTTGAAAGCCGGCAGAATCCAAGGCACACGAGTGTAAGTAATGTTGTACAGGTTAAGCGTGTGGTTGTGTCTGCGGTGATGCGTTGCCCACTGGTACTTCCAGTCGAAGGCAAGGTATCGCTTTCGGAACTCCGGTCTGTTCTGCCAAGTGTAGCTGGTTTGGAATGTTGTCTTTCCGGTTCTTCCTATGTATGTGTCGCTGATTTTTGGGCAGAGCATTCTAGGAAAGGAAAGGGAAATTGAAGGTGAGAATTCGAAGAAGTTGTGGTTTGTGATTCCAAGCTCCTCTCCGTTTCTCACGATTTCATAGCCGCCCTGCAACTTGATTTTCAATCCCTCGCTACCTTTGAATATATTCTTGTTCTGGTATGTCAGATAGGTTTCGACACCGAAATCTCCGGCTGTGTTCGTTCCGTCTATACCATACTGAATGTAGTGTATGTTTGAGGGCGTGATTGTTATTCTGGAGTTCAGTGTGTTCGGTGCTGTGTCCGGAGAATATGTAATGTCAACCTGGCTTACTGCACCAAGCGAGGAAAGTGCGGAGTAAGTTCGTTCGTGGGTAAGCTCAGAGAACATTCTTCCCTTTCTGACAAATGTGTTCTGTTTCAGCACTTTGTCCTTCAGGAATTTCTTGCCAGTGCTGACCTTAGTTTCAACTTCCCCGATTTTCATTCTCTGCAGTGCGTTCGGATTTCCCCTGAAATTGAGTTCAATATCCACCATGTTGCAGTTAAGTGAGGAATCGACTGTATAGTACAGATTCTCCTTTGAGAAATAGTAGTATCCCTGTTCCCTTGCGAAGGTTACGACCTCGTCAATATGCTCGTCAAGTTCGTTTGCGTCATATATGTCGCCACTGCTTATTCCTTCCTTGTGGAGAATGGATTTCTTTGACAAAGCGGCGTCCAATGTTGCATTTCCGATTTTTTCGGAATAGTTTCTGACTTTGTATGGCTCTCCCGGTTCAGCAATGTATTTTATAGAGATGCGCTTCTTTTGTGAGGTGTCGATTTCAGTGCTGACCTTTGCGTTGAAATAACCAAGGTTTTGCAGAGCTCCCTCCATCTCTTTCTGGCTTCGTTGGGTACTGGCTTCGTTATAGATTACGGGCGCTTCTCCGATTTTCCTGATGGCTCTGTTTATCCATTTTGAGGTGTCTCTGCCGGACATTGAGTAAACTCTGAGTGATGTCTTGTTGAACAATAGGCCCGGAGAGTTCGGCTGCTGCTGAATGTAGTCGTAAAGTTCCGATGGAAGCACTTTGTCATCGGCTGATTCCAAAGAAACATCGTTAAGCAGGTATTCCCCATCCTCAACATACTTTATTGGGGAACAGCCGGTCAACAGAACAAGAATGAGTGCGATGAAACAGTTTCTCATTTTTTGCCTCCTTTCTGGAAAAGTCCCTTGAATGTAGGAGCTTCGCGAGTGAACAGGAAGCCTACGCCCTGCTTGCTTGAACCCTGTCTATAGAACTCGTCGTTATCGTGCCTGTATCCTTTGAGTCTGAACATTCCGCTTGGAGTGAGTTTGTATTCCACGTCAAAGTTATTTGTAAACTCGGTGCTTGTGCCGGATGCGTTTGTCTGGTTCTGGTAGCCAAGGTCGGTGCTGAGTATCACTCTGTTGTTGAAGAAGCTTCGTGAGATGGTGAAGCTCATTTCCATGTCGCTCATGTCTGACTCTGTGCTTGTGATGTCTGCTCCTACTGTCCAGTTGCTGCCGAGAACGTCTCCGAGCAACGTATTCATTCCGCTTGAAATAGAAGTACTTGCGAGTGACGAAATCATCGTAGAGCTGACAGATGCGCTGTTTCCGGAGATAGAGTAGAATGAGTTAAGGGCAATCAAATATGCGAACTCACGAATTTTAAGCTCGTCGCTGTTGACAATGTTTCTTACTCTCTCGTTCAAGTCTTCGCTCGAGTTAGGAAGTGTTATGTCATACCCAAGGTTAAATTTTGTCATTGTACCTCCGATAGTAAGTACTGCAGCTGCTGGAACACGTGTGTTTGACAGGCTAGGGTCGTCTGCAAAGCTTTCATCTAGTGTCGCAAGGTCTGCCCTTGTTGTATAGAGAGACTTTATGTCGAAGCGAAGTGTTGAAAGCGGGCCGCTAACACTAATGTTGCTTCCCTTTTCAATAGAGAACGGTTTGAGTGGAAGCTTGTTAATCTTCATTTTAAGTGAACCTTCGTCTATAGTGTAGGTTCCGTAGAGTTTAGGCTCAGTTTGTTCCGAGCCATATTCAACTCTCAAGTTTCCTTCTCCCTTGATTTTGCAGTTATCTCCGGTCGCTCTGCTCAAAGTCACACCAAGGTCGAGGTTCTTCTTTATTTCCATTGTTACGTTTGCATCAACCTTGAAGTCTGTGTTTTTTACGAATATGCTGTCTTTGTCGGCAGTGTCCTTCTTTGAAACGAATACAATGTTGGAATAGGTGGTGGCTGTGGTCTCGCTTTCCGGCAATACCACATTTATGGAAGAGTTGTAGCTTCCGTTAGATATTGTTCCCTCTACAGATGCGTGCTTCTCGTCACCGCTTATCCTTACTCGACCTCCGGCTAAGAATTTTCCGTAAACCATCTCGTTCTTGGCCTTAGGATTGTTAAGCAAAAGGAATTCATCCATAGATATTCTTGCCATGTACTCCAGGTTCCTGAAGTTTTCGTGGTTGATTATACAGTTGACATTGGCTTTTCTGCCGTACTCGTCGATAATGGCCAAGTCCTTGATACGGAATTGCTTAGGAGTAAAGACTATGCTGTCGTTTATTCGATAAGTAGTGTTTGTGTAGTTGACTTTTGCCTGCGCATTGTTGATGTGAAGGTAGCCGTTTATATTTGGCTGGTACATGTTGCCCTCTACGTCCACGTTTGCGCTTAGCGTTCCCTTTACACCGCTGACATAATCGGAAATGAATGTTTCAGCAAAGTTTATCGGAAGTTCGTGCATATTGAATTTCAGCCTTATGAATTCCTGTTCAGGCTTTACAACTCCTGTGGCGGAGCACACGTTGTTTCCGTCTCGGAATATGTCGAGTTTTGTACCCATACCGCGTTTCTCTGGATTCCATCCGCTCTTGATTCTAATATCACCAACCAGTGTGCTGTCGTATGTCAGTTCGTCAATCCTTAGGTTGGAAGTTCTGTACTGTGGATTGCCGAACAAACTTTTGAAGCAGATGTCTCCGGTGACAAAACCAGAAACTGGGACTCCCGAACGAAGCTTTGTTGCAACATCGGCAATCATCAGACTGTCGAAGGATACTATAAGCGAGTCTGTAGTCTTTTCCCCTACAGTTCCATCCACAAGCAGTATTCTTTTGTTCTCGTCAGAAGTCAAGCCAAAGTCCTCAACTATTATCTTTCCGTCTTGCTCAAGTGAAATGACAGACGGTTCAAATTCAAGCCAAAGGTCTCGGAACACAAGATCTGACGGCATGAAAGTCGCTTTCATAACAGCTTTGTCAGTCGTGTCCTTGGGAAAAGTCACCAGCGTTTTTATTTCTCCCATGATAGGTTGTTCCTCCGAGTTGTTGTTATAGTTCAATGTTGTTAGCACAACGTCATTTTCCAGCTCAGTGCTAAGGTCAACATTGATTGTCTCCTCATCATCAACCACCAGGTCCGAATGTATGTCGGCAACGAACATCTTGTTCATTTTTCCGCTCTTTTTAATAGAAATCAAGTTTGATTTGAATTGCTTACCGCTGTAGGTGATTTTTTGTGCCTCTGCTGTAAGCTCTAAATTTTGAAGGGAGTCGCTAACCTCTGCACGTATAGTCGCTCCATACGAAACAAGAATCGGAATAGAGAAGAATTCACTGACAGAGCGAATGTCCTTGATTTTTCCCTTCAAAGTGAATTCATTTGATGAAATGTCCACATTCGGGTCGTTGAATACGGAAGGAAGGTATGGATTTAGAATCTTGAAACAACTGTTCTTCAAATCTTCGAAATCGTAGCTTCCAGATAGAGACAAGTCAAGAATCTGGCTGAATAAGTCTATGTTGTTTCCTTTTTGTGTCTGAGAGGCGTCAACCCTTATGTCTCCGAGCATATAGCAAGATGTTGAGTCTGCGAGCTTTACGCTGTCAAGTTTCACGCTTCCCTTCAAGTCGGCAAGTGAGGAAAGTTCTATGTCTCCGTCAATTTTGAAGAAGAACTGTCTGCTTTTCCATGTGCTGTCTAGAATACCAAGAAGGTAAGGCTCGATTTTGTCCAACTTCCCGTTTGTCTTTAGTTTCAGCTTTTCGCTGCCGAAGTCTATACTTGACGCAAGATTCACGCTGCCAAAGTTTTCCTTGAGCTTGAATGCTAAGGTTGCCACGTCCGGCTTATAAGTAGCTGTATCTATAGACAAGTCCTTAAGTGTCAAGTTTATGTCTCCATTGTTGAAGTGTACATTTTCGACAGTTCCCTTTGCCTTTGCCATCATATTCTTTGAGTCCATAGAGTACTCTGCAAATATGTTGTAGCTCAAACTATCCACTGTCATCGAGTCTCCAAGAATTGGTTTCAAGTTCATGCCCTTGCTTTGAAGCTGAGTTGAGGCCTTCATATTGAATGTGTCCCCAGTGTCCATAGAGATGTTACCCTTCGCAATAATGTTTCCTAGAGAAGATGAAATCAGTGTGTTGATGTCAAAGTCTTCTAACTTTCCTTTAATTGTTCCCCTCAAGCCAATGGGGAAAAGACTGTTAGCTACATTGGGCAGACTGTCAACACCTGCGAATGCTAGAATATCAGCGATTCCATTCTTTGAAGAATACAGAGTGTCAATAGCTGCGTTGAATGTTGACTGTCCTATGTTTGCGTAGTCACTTATCTTTCCAGTAAGAGACAATGCCAAGTTTCCATCATATTTTGCGTCCAAGCTGAGAAATTGAAGTGCGGGGAATGTTCCGTCTGCCATCAAGTCCAGAGCTAGCTTGTGGTTGAATGCCTTGAGGGGTAAGTAGAAAGCGCTGAAGTCTGAAGCGGTAATATAGCTCTCTTCGATGTTGAACTTGTATTTTTTGTCGCTAAATGCAGTACCAATTCCTGACAAACCACCTTCGCTTTTGATATCGAAATCCTTGACAACAAGGAATGAGTTTGGAGCCTTTAGGTTAAGTTCCTTTACCGAAACATTGTCGGGTGAGGTTGTGAACTTGTCTATGGCAAAATCCTCTATAACTAGTCCGCTTTTCTCTTTGAATGAAAGATAGTCTATGGATGCGTCAAAGCCATCCATTTTAATGGAGTTTATCTCTCCCTTTAGATATATTTTCTGGAAGTCAAGATTGTCGTAGTTTATTTCACTAGACACAGAATCTGCAGAACTATAAACAAAGTAACGGAAACGAGTTTCTCTCAAGTCTATGTTTCCTATAGAAAGGTCAAAAGATGTGGAGTCGTTGCTTTCCTCTTTCCTGCTGTCCGAAGAGAATGCTTCAACCAGATAGTCGAAACAAAACCTGTTCTTTGTTGTGTCGTTCCAGATATATGCCTTTATTCCTTCGGCACTCACGCTTCTGAGCGAAAGTTTCCCATCCTTGTAAACTGATTTTGGATATAGAGCTACATTGATTTTGTCGATATATGCAAGGGTGTCTCCGTATTCGTCTGGCAGGTATATTCCTTCCATGTTAACACCTCCGTTAAGTGAAATGTTGACGTAGTTTATTCTTACATTTATTCCGTAATTGTCCCTTACATATTTAGTTGCGTACGATGTTACCGAAGTCTGTACGGAAGGTATTTTGATTAGCAACAGAACAAGAAGGAGTAGCAGTAGAATAATTCCTACTGTTACTCCTAAGATTTTGGATATTTTAATAATTATCCCTTTGACTCGTTGCATGTCGTCAATTTCAAATCATGTTCTGGCTTGTTTAACCCATATATTCCTTTCTGCTGGCATCGAGACGAAGGAATACAAAAAGGAGTATTGTGAAACTCCATAGCGATGAACCGCCATAAGAGAAGAATGGAAGCGGAATACCGATTACCGGGGTTAGTCCGGTCACCATTCCAATGTTAATTGCAAGGTGGAAGAAGAATATTGATGAAACGCAATATCCGTATATTCTGCTGAACGCAGATCGTTGTCGTTCGGCCAGGTATATCAGTCTCAGCATAAGTACTACAAACAGAAGTATTACGACGAATGACCCGATGAAGCCGTGTTCCTCACCGACTGTACAGAAAATGAAGTCAGTCTCCTTCTCTGGAACGAATCCGTATCTGTTTTGGGTACCGTTGAGGAATCCTTTTCCAGTAATCTGTCCGGCACCAATTGCAATCATACTTTGGTTTACGTTATAGAACGACCCCTTTTCATCCATCTCCATACCTAATGTTACCTTTATACGTTCACGCTGATGGTGGGCAAGGATGTTGTTGAAAGCATAGTCTGCCATGTTTCCGAATGCTATTGATCCACCAAGGAATAAGCTAATGAAAATGTACTGGAACTTTCTGGTTTTGAAGAACATGACTATCATTCCTATTCCCATTATTCCTGAGCAGACAAGGGCAATAAGTGAAAAGCTTACCGACAAGTTAAGCCATTTATATAGTCCGTATCCAACAACCATAAATGCAGTAACTCCTAGGGCAGACCATTTGATGAATTCGAAATCCTCCAAATAGAACCATATCAGTGCTAGAGTTATGCCGATGGCAAACATTACAACTAGGAAAATACCGAAACTTTCATCGGGCAGGTCGTTTATGATAGGCACTTCTCCGTATCGTATGGCGACAATGAAATAGACTACAGCACATACCCCGAGCAGCAGTACGATGCCTGTCATTCCAAGCCTGTAAAGTACAAGGAACATTGCTAGGTATGCCAGTGCTGTTCCTGTCTCTTTCTGGCAGATAATAATCAGCATTGGCAAAAGTATGATCAGGTACGCTTTCCACGATGAAGCCAAGTTCTTGATGTTGAATCCGAAGGCACTTGTATATTTCGCAAGAGCAAGACAAGTTGCTGTCTTGGCGAACTCTGCGGGTTGCAGGCTTATGCTTCCGAATTTAAGCCACGATCGTGAGCCTCTTGTGTCTGTTGCTATTACCAAGGTGACTATAAGGACTATTATAGCCAGTATGTAGATTTGGTATGAAAATGTGTCATAGACTCTATTGTTAAGCAGAAGCAATACGGTTCCGATTGCAATGGCACAGATAATCCACACGAACTGTCTTCCGAATTTTGTGCTGAAATCCCAGAAGTACGTGTCGTCGAATTCATAAACTGCACCATATATAGCGAACCATCCGCAAATAACAAGTACGAAATAAAGGGCAACCGTAATCCAGTCTATTTTAGAAAATATATTCTCGTCGCTTCGCATAGTTTTATTATTCGTTGATTAGATTTGCCTCTTTGAGTCTCTTCTCGATAGGCTCTCTTTTCTTAGGTATATATCCCTTTAAGTATTTCTCTATCATTAGAGTTGCGATTGGGGCTGCCCATGTAGCTCCAAATCCACTGTTTTCTACTACAACGCTGATTGCGATCTTCGGATCATCTTTTGGGGCAAAGGCCATAAATATTGAGTGGTCTTTACCATGAGGATTCTGTGCTGTACCCGTTTTGCCACATACAGAGATGCTGTCAATTCTAGAATAGAATCCTGTACCGGATATCATAACCAGTTCCATACCATCCACGATGACGTCATAGTACTTAGGGTCTATTGTTGATACATGCTTTGTGATGAACGATGTGTCTATCTCTGCGTCAGAGATTCCCTTTACAAGATGTGGAGTGTAGAAAAAGCCTCTGTTTGCAATAGTTGCTCCGAGGTTTGCAATCTGCAATGGAGTGGAAAGAATCTCTCCCTGACCGATGGAGTTAGAGATAATAGTTAGTCCTTTCCAACGATTGTCGCCGTAAATTCTGTTGTACTTCTTTGAGTCTGGAATTTTTCCGGATTTCTCTCCTGGAATGTCTATTCCAAGTCTGTTACCAAATCCCAAAGAGAGTGTGTGGTCCCTCCACGTATCTATAGCTTTGGAAACTGTTCCATATTTCCTGTCATCTATCATGTTCTTGTATCCATAGCAGTAGTAAGCGTTGCATGAATGCTGGATACTGTGCATAAGGTCAAGCGGTGAAGTATGTCCGTGGCAACCAACAGTAAGTCCTCCTGAATGGAAACCATGGGAACAACCGAAGGCTGTATGTGATGTGATGATTCCTTCCTGCTGCAGAATCAGTGCCTGTGCAGTCTTAAAGGTTGATCCTGGTGGGTATTGAGCCTGAATTGCACGATTGAATAGCGGCAACAGTTTTTTATCTCTATAAAGTTTTTTGTAGTTTTCGCTTCTTCCTCTTCCTACAAGCAGTGACGGGTCATAGGTAGGACTCGAAATCAATGCAAGAATTTCTCCTGTAGCTGGTTCTATGGCTGTCACGCTTCCTTTTTTGCCGTTCATCAGTTCCTCGCCATATTTTTGAAGTTCTATGTCAAGGGAAAGTGTAAGTTCGTGACCTTGTACGGGAGCAATATCCTCTTTACCGTCATTGTATTTTCCCATGATTCTACCTCGGGAGTCACGAAGAAGGATCTCGAATCCTTTCTCGCCGCGAAGCCATTTTTCATAGGTCTTTTCCACGCCTTCCATACCGGCGAAGTCTCCTAACTTATAATAGTTGTCATTGTTAATTATCGAAGTGTCAACCTCGCCGATACTGCCAAGTACAAGGGCTCCATTGTGATAGTTGTATTCTCTCAAGACCTGCTTCTGAGCGTAAACGCCCTTGAATCTATACAGCTTTTCACGTATGGCAGAGAACTCCTCGTTGTCGAACTGCTGAATCAAAGGTGCTGGTCTGAATCTGTTGTAGCCTCTTTTGTTTCTAAGCTCTTTCATTCTCGCATTGAATTGTTCAACAGTCATACCGATAGCCTTGCAGAATTCTGCTGTATCCTGTTTGGCTGAAGCAAATTCACGGGGAATGATCATCAGGTCGTATGCCGGCTTGTTGTAAACGATAAGTTTTCCATTTCTGTCCTTGATAAGTCCACGAGAAGGAATGATTACCCTGTTCACGTACGCATTGTTTTCACTTTGTTTCAGGTAGTCGCTTCCGTCAACAACTTGAAGGAAGAATAGTCGTGCAATATAAATTAGAGCGACACTTATGAATATAGCCGCCAAAACATATTTCCTTTTCTGATACTGATCGTTTATCATCGTCTGTTCCTTCGATCGTTGTAAGACTCAATAATGAATATCAAAAGCATTGTGAAGATGACAGAGCAAAGAGTGTTCTTAAGTACTAAAAAAATCAGCTCAATATTTGAAGCGCACACAAAGAAGTATGCCAAATGGTGAAGTATAGTTAGTACAGCTGCGTACCTCATGTAAGAGGCAAGTCCGAAACTCTTGGCAGATGCGACAACTCCGTTCTTTCTTTCATCCCTGTCGGCAAACATTGCATCTATGTTCGGTTTGATATATGCTGCCAAAGTTGTTGCAGATGCATGCATTCCAGGTGTACTGCTTAACACGTCAACGCACATGCCTAGTGCAAAGCCAATAAGTAGCAGATTTCCCCTTCCTATGTTTGCGGGAGTCTTTATAAGAAACAATATGTAAAGGTAGGGGTTTATGCTGTCAAGAAAATTGATGTGGTTAAGCACCAATCCCTGTAAAAGGACATAGAATATGAACCAAAGCGTTCTTGATACTATTGTGTTGCTCATTATTTGTTCTCCTCCTCAAGTTGTTTTTCTTCTAGCGCTCCCTTGTAGTCAATGATATCTACGAAGTTAAGTCCAAGGAAATCAGTGCTTAGTTTAACATCTATGTCAAAAAAGTCTTTGTTCCCCTTCTTGTGCTTGTCAATAATTCCAATCATGATTCCTTCGGGAAAGATTGTTGACGAGCATCCGCTTGTAGTTACGGTGTCTCCGTCTGCAATAGTTGTGTAGATAGGAACTTCTTCAAGTGATGCATACCTTACATCGTTGCCTTCCCACTTCATGCTTGCGCAACAGCTTGTGTTCTTGACTTTTGCTCCTATTTCGCTGACAGTGTTGATGATTGGTATTACGATGGAGTAGTTTTCGTTGACGTTGCTGACAAGTCCAACTACGCCTTTTTCGCAGATAACGCCCATGTCTCTTCTAATGCCATCATTAGAACCCTTGTCAATTGTTATAAGGTTCTTGAAAGCGTCTGTAGATACATTCACTACTCGTGCCGATATGAATGTATAGTTCTTTTCTGCTCCGTATGTTTTTCTGCGGATATATGAAGTGTCTGCCTCCAATTGAGCTATCCTTGTTCTTGCCTTTGTAAGTTCGCTCTGCAGGTAGGCATTTTGGCTACTCAAATTATCGTTTATGTCTGTTAGCGAGAAGTATCGCACAACATTGGCGCGCATAGAGTATATGCTGCCCATAGCATAGTTGGTTGATGTAAGTATCTTGAAACGCTGAAACTGGTTGTTGGACACCATCATAACCACGCATATAAATTCTAAGATCAAGAACAGAAAGAAGTTCTTGAATTTAATTAGAAATTGTAATAAAGCTTGCACGAGATTCTAATGTTGGGGGTGAATCAGTGACAGTCCAATTATGTTTGGATGTTTGGAAAATAGTCATTATATATACTAAAAATTAAGAGTTAAGAATTGACTCGTTATACACTGTCGAAATTTGTTTCTTAACCCTTAATTTTTATCACTATTCTTGATGTTATCTCATCAAGAATCTGAACTTGCTTGTATTCTTCAAAGCAACACCTGTACCGCGAGCTACAGCTCTTAGTGGGTCGTCTGCAATGTGGAAAGGAATACCAATCTTGTTAGTCAATCTCTTGTCAAGACCACGAAGCAAAGCACCTCCACCTGCTAGCCAGATACCGTTGTTTACGATGTCGGCATATAGTTCTGGTGGGGTCTGCTCAAGGGCAGCAAGTACAGCCGCCTCGATTTTCGAGATAGACTTCTCGATACAATGGGCAACCTCCTGGTATGATACAGGAACCTTTACAGGCAGACCAGAAAGACGGTTTGGTCCGTTTACGATATAGTCGTCCGGTGCGTCCTCTAGGTTAGTAAGTGCAGAACCTACCTTGATCTTGATGTCCTCTGCTGTACGCTCTCCAACCTTTACGTTATGCTGGTTGCTCATGTATTCCATGATGTCTGAAGTAAGCTCGTCTCCGGCTACACGTATAGACTTGTTTGAAACAATACCGCCAAGAGAGATTACAGCGATCTCTGTTGTACCTCCACCTATATCGACAATCATGTTTCCCTCTGGTGCCTCTACGTCGATACCGATACCGATAGCCGCAGCCATTGGCTCAAAAATCATATATACGTCGCGGCCGCCGGCATGCTCGCTAGAGTCACGTACGGCACGAATTTCTACGCCGGTACTACCTGATGGAATACAAACCACCATCTTAAGCTGTGTAGGAAGGAAGCTCTTCTGGCTGTCTGTTGCCTTTTTGATGAGACCTCTCATCATCTTTTCTGCAGCGTCGAAGTCAGCGATAACGCCATCTCTCAATGGTCTTACGATTCTGATTCCCTCGTGCTCCTTACCGTGCATCTTCTGTGCCTCGATACCTAAAGCCTCTACTTCTTCTGTTCTCTTGTTAAGAGCCACAACTGAAGGCTCGTCAACTACTATCTTGTCATCGCAAATTACAATGGTGTTGGCAGTACCAAGGTCCATTGCAATTTCTTGAGTCATTGAAAACCAACCCATAGTTACTTAGCGAAATAAGCGTGAATAGCAGTGTCGTAGTGAGAAGAAACGGCGAATGCCTCCTTAGCAAACCACTTGCGCTCGTCAAGAGTTGTGTTTGCACCATTCTTCTTCAAAATATCAAGAAGCGGACCGTACTGAGCCTTTGAAGCAACGATAACAACGTCCTTGTGGTTCTTGGCTGCTGCACGGATAAGTGAGATACCGCCTATATCGATCTTCTCGATGATAGCCTGCTCGTCAGCGCCGCTTGCTACAGTCTGCTCAAATGGGTAAAGGTCAACGATAACAAGGTCGATCTCAGGAATCTCATACTGCTTCATCTGAGCCTGGTCACCCTCGTTCTCTCTTCTTCCTAGAATACCACCGAAAATCTTTGGGTGTAGAGTCTTAACGCGACCGCCAAGGATAGAAGGGTATGTTGTTAGGCTCTCTACTGGAGTACAAGGCAATCCAAGGCCCTCAATGAATGACTGAGTTCCGCCTGTAGAAATGAACTGTACGCCGTCAGCATGCAAAGCCTTGATAATCTCATCAAGTCCGTCTTTATGGAAAACGGAAACAAGAGCTGTCTTTATTTTTTTTGTTTCTGCCATATTTTTGTTTTCTTTGTTAAAATGCTTATATTTTATGGATTATCCGTCCTTTGATTTAGGTCGGACTTCGTTTTGTGCAAAAATAGAACTTTTTTTGCAATTATTCCGCACTTGATATTCATTTTTTTACAAGTTTTTTAGTTCTGTGAAAATATAATCTAATATTGTCGGTAATCGAAATTCGCAGTTGACTTTGTCATTTAATGTATTTTGTCCACCTTTTCACTTTTTTTGAGAGTTTTTTGTGGTTCTTGTTGTCCAGGCTGTTAGTTAACTTATGGGGCAAATGTGTCTCCTTATTTTCAAATAAAAAAGGGGGAAAAAAGAAGTCTTTTCCTGACATGTAATTACGTGTGCTTTTTTAATGAAAAAGACAAACAGAACAGAAATTCAATGTTCTGCTCTGCTTGTGGTTTGGTTTGTATGACATTTGATAAATTTTTCGTCATACTCGGAAATTAAGGTTAAATTTTTTCGGAGGGGATTATATTAGATATTTTTCGTCGAACTCTATTACAGTAGCCTTAAGGTCGTCTGAAAGACGATCCCACGCAAAGTCGTACATTTCGTCCGGCATTTCCTTGTAGAAGGCTAAAGCTATTGCTCCAGTGATTGCACCCATGGTGTCAGCATCACCGCCGAGAGACACTGCAAGTCTGATTGCGCTTTCATAGTCTGTGCTGTCAATAAAGGCAACTATTGATTGGGGAACAGATTCCTGACAGCTTACCTCAAATTGGTAGCTGTCTCGAATGTCATTGCAGTGATAGTCAAGGTTATATCCAAATTTGTAAGTTATGTACTTCTTTATTCCGTCCTTGCTTTCTCCGTTTCTTGCCATGAAGATTGCTGCAGCAGTTGCTTTAGCCCCCTTGATTCCCTCTGGGTGGTTGTGGGTTACTTCTGCGCTCCTTTTTGCTGCATCAAGAGTCTCTTCCAAGGTGTCGTATGCAAATCCGCATGCTGATACGCGCATAGCTGAACCGTTTCCCCAAGAGTTGTATGGTTCGTTTCCGTTTTTAAGCCACCTGCGAAAAGCGGGACCATACCCCACGTTAAAGTATTTGCATCCAAGAGTTTTCATTGATGACGCAACAACATCAGCTGGAAGCGATTTGTTTGCTAGGATTGCATTGGCTATTGCGATTGTCATTAGGCTGTCGTCTGTGTACCTGCTTATTGGGCGGTACATATCGAAGTCATAATCTTTTGTTGGAGAAAACTCGTAAGCGGAACCGATAGTGTCTCCTACAATAGCTCCCATAAGTGTTCCTTTTTTCATATATTATTAAGTTTGGAATTAATTGTGATGCAAATTTACGCAATAACTTTAAATCACAAAGAATTATTGCGTAAAAATTATCAAATATTATAGATTTTTTTCAAGTTTGTTTGTGTATGCCACCATCATAGGGTAAAAAAGCAACCACGCAACCAATCCGGACACAAGTGCAGTAATAACGCCTACAAGTGTTTCTATGTAGCCGTCAAGCTCTGAAACTGTAACGACGTTATACTCGGCCAGTTTCATAAGTTGCTTGAGTACATTAAGTATGCAGACACGAACAACCACCTTTCTTGCTGCGTATTTTAGTCCTTGTCTGACCAAATACCCGGCAACAATAATTATTATTTTTCTGACAATGGAAACTTCCTTGCTTGGGTCAAACAGGGAAGTGTTTTCGGTTGTATCTTCGGGTTTCAGGTATAAGTACTGCAGTTTCTCCGTTAGCACGAATGTCACTACCTGTGTCTGTATAAAGTCGAGTACAGCAAGTGCCACTACAATCCAGCCAGTTTGAGGAATTGTGGAAAGGAAGGTAAGGAATACAGTGAAAATAGTATGGTGCTTCACGTGTCTATCTGCATTTGCACGAACTTGTGATTTGCCAAATTTTTCGACAGGGCAGACCTCATTGCACTCATCATCGAACTGTTTTCGAAGGAATGTACCTCTGTCAACACTGTATAGAGGCGACAAGACGTGAAGCAGAGTGCCCTGCCAAGTGTCCATCGCCTTGTTTATTATCCCTGATATTTTGCGTTTTATGTTTGACTCGCCCTGCATCGTCGATTTTTCAATTCCCACAAACTGTATTTTGTGCAAAGATAATAAAAACCTCAGAAATAAACTCTTAGGGGTTCATTATTAAACGACCTGTACTTTTTTGTCAGTATTTAGATACCAAATGAAGGCAGAAACGTCTTCAAATCCGATCTCCTTGAGCAGGTTGGCGTATTTAGTCAACTGCTTGAAGTACTCCGAGTTCTCATTACCGCTCTTATAGTCTATAATAATTGCGGTCTTTCCGTCAACGATTACTCGGTCCGGCTTTTTTGTCTTGAATGCAATACCCTCGTAGTATGCGATTGTTCGCTCGTTCATCAGTTTTAGGCCTGGGGCAAACCATTCCTTGAATTCGTCTTTGTTTAGCTTGGTCTTGATGTCAGCGATCAAACCATCCTTGTCCTTGCCAATCTCTACGCCTTCCATTATGGTTTCCTCCACAGCATTCTCCACATCATCTATAGTTTTGATTTTAGAGAATATGTGGTGAATCAATGTTCCGTAAGCGGTTGCAGAGAGTTTTGTGCTGTCCTCGTTGTCGCCCAAGTCTGGCATGTTCTCTTTGATAAACTCGTTTGACTTGGCAGACTGCTGGAACTGTTTGTCTCTCTGAGGGAAGCTGTTGTACGAACATACAATATTCTTATTGTTGCTTTTTTCTTTGTCAGTATCTGACTCCACATAGATCTTGCCACTTTTGTATGTGTTGTTCACGAACTGAAGAGAATCCACTATGTAGTATGAAATCTTGTTTGGAGCATTAGAAGTGTCAACAGTTTCGCAGTATATGAACAGATTGTTCTTGGCGCGAGTTGTAGCCACATAGAGCAGGTTGACATTGTCAATCCACATCATAAGCTTCTCAAGCTGGTATTTGCTCGAGAACAGGCTGTTTGCCATGTCTGATGTGTATTTGATGGGAAGAGTGTTGAACTTCTCGTCAAGCAGTTCGCTTGGTGCATCAGCATCGTCGTTTCTGCACCATAGTGTGGGTGCATATAGTCCGGAGTTTTCCATAGACCAGTTGCAGAAAGGAATGAACACGGTGTCGTACTCCAAGCCTTTTGATTTGTGGATTGTGAGCATTTGTATTCCGTCTCCGTGAGTGATGACCTTTTCGTCGCATATTTTTTCGTCCCAGCGCTTAAGGAACTGGTTGAGGTCCGAATTGAAGTTTTGGGAATATTCCTGAATCTTGTCAAGGAATGTATATAGATAGGATTCCTGACCTTCGATTTCCTTCAGGTTAAGTTCATAGTATATTGTTTCTGCAAGTTCGTACAGAGGTTTCATTTTCAAGTTTCTCAACTTCTTGCATATCTCATTGAACTCCTCATCCTTTAGGGAGTTTGTGCTGAGCAGATTGTTGAGGTTTCTTTTCTTTACTATTGACTGGTAGTCTATGGCAAGGGTACTTTTGGCTGCTTCATCATCTGGCGACACTATGAACCTTATGGCATCTATGATTGTATGAACAGCTATAGACGCGTCAAGTTTGAATGCCTCGTTTGATATTACGTCAAGGCTGACGTTCGGATTAGCCTTCTGTAACTCTTTGAACTTCTCTGAGTTAGCATAGTTTGCGAAGTACGAGGCAATCAGAGGCATGTCGGAGTTGTTACGCGTAAGTATGGCGATATCGTTCTTGTTTGTGCCCTCGATTTGGCATTTGATTACATCATCTGTCAGCTTTTCCAAGGCAAAGTCAATGAACTTCCTTTCGTCAGACTTGTCTTTTGGAGTCGTTGGAAGTTGAGCTACCTCGACATAACCGAACTTCTCCTTTTTCATACATTTTTGTCCGGAGTTGTGATAGACCTCCTTTATCTGGTTCTTGTATAGCCTGAATTCTTCTGATTTGTCCTTGTCGTCGAAGTCTTTGGCACTATCTATTGCGTCAGCTATGGAATTGTATAGGTTGTTGTTGAAATTAACAACCTCGTAACTGCTTCTGAAGTTCTTGTCCATAGGAACGGACTCCTTGATGTATCTGTGAAGTCCGTCTCTGTGGCCGATGTTCTCTATGATTGTCCAGTCTCCGTTCCTCCATCTATAGATAGACTGTTTTGGATCTCCTACGATAAGGACTTGTCCGGCTTTGGTGTCATTCTCTGCCATTTTGCTGAGGCTTTCAATCAATAGTGGAACAAAGTTTCTCCATTGCGTCGAAGAAGTGTCCTGGAACTCATCAATCATGATATGGCTGTATCTTGCACCAATCTTTTCGTAAATGAAAGGTGCAGTAGTCGGATAAATGAGCTTGTTAAGAAGCACAGGTGTGTCAGAAAGCAGGAACTTGCCCTCCATCTTGTTGTTTTGCAAGATGCAAGAGTAGATGTCATAGATGAAGGCAATCTCGTGAATCTGCTTTAGAATAAGCTTAGAGGTATAATAGTCTGTCTTGTACTTGTTTGTCGTGTCATAGCAGTCTTTCATCAAAGGTTGAATGTCTGTTCTTATGACACCTTTTTTAGCCTTAAGCTTTATATCTGTTTCCCCGTTCATTATTTTTATAATTGTATTCGAGGGGGCGAAGCATTTGTCATCAACATTGGCGCAGTTGACAAGGTATTTCCATGCGGATTCTCCATTACTCCATGCTTTGATGGATTCTTCGTCGTCATCTTTGAGAATTGCAAGTGCATTTTTGCCTTTCGCAGAGATTTTGTTCTCTATGTTTGTTTTGGCTGACTCAAGTCTTTTCTTATAGTTTTCAATCTCTTCGAAAATGTTGGCGAAGTCATTGATGTCGGTATTGGACAAGAAATTCTCTTTCAAGATTTTCTCTCCCATGCTTTTTAGTTCGTTGTCAATGAATCCGCTTTGTCCGTTCTCGTTCTTGCTCATAGAGAAGCGTATGATGGCGTTCTTTAGAGCCTTTTCGACTTTGCTCTTGTCGTAAAGAATCTGTATGGCAGTCTCGACTTGCGCGTTGTTGTCAAGTTCCACGCTTAGTGCCGCACCTAGTCCAAGTTCATGAATCATGTTTCTAAGTACGGTCTGAAAGAAGCTGTCTATTGTCTCGATGTGAAAGAAGGTGTAATTGTGCAGAATGTTCTGCAGTGCTATTCCTGCCCTTCTGCTTGCAATTTCTGTTGTCCATTTTCCCCCGTTTGGAAGCTGGAACTGATTATTGGAATCGTTAAGTTCCGGAATAATCACATTGAGCAAGTCCTTGCTTTTCTTGCAGTCTGGTTTTTTGTAGAGATTGGACAGGTCTTCAACAATACGCTTTTTCATCTCGGCAGTTGCGGCATTTGTAAATGTCACAGCCAGGATGTTCTTGTAACTTTCTGGATTATGCAAAACAAGCTTGATGTAGTCAGCTGATAGTCTGAATGTCTTGCCGCTACCTGCTGAGGCTCTGTAGATTTGTAAACTCATATATTATGGTTTTTGTTAATCGGTTGCTAAATTAGAAAATATTTTTCGTACTACCAAATCTTTTGATAAAATAGTACAAAAAAATCCCACGAAATTGGAATTCGTGGGATTTACTGTCTTAGACTTCAAAAATGTTACTTCTTGATAACTTTGTAAGTCTTGTCGCCTACCTTAACTGCATAGATGCCATTTGGCAAGCTGATAGTTGTCATGTAGTCCTTTGCAACCTTATTTGCAACCAATGTACCCAACATTGAGTAAACCTCTACGCTGTTTCCATCTGCGCCAAATATTGCTATGCCACCGTCAACAGATACGACGCTTATTTCGTCAGACTCTATGCTGCTTGTAGAAGAACCCTCGTCGTCAAGCTTCAACATCAAGGAAATAGCACTGCTAGTTATTGATAGAATAGCCTTTCCATTGTCTGACAAGTACTCGCCAGTCTGTCCCCAGATGTTAGGCAAAGCATTCTGATATTGTTTAGCTGTCAAATCTCCTGTTACTGCTGGACTAGAGAACTCGTAGCCGTTTATAGTAATCTTGTTTACTGTAAATGAGTACAACGAGTCATTTTCATATTCCAAGTAGCCAAGGTTAGTCAAACCGTCCTTCTTTGATGCAGGAGAAAGGTCGATGTCAAGGTTCTTAGCTGTACTCTTAACAGCTTTTGAGTTGTTGCTCCAGTCAGTGAACTGGCAAGTGAACTTAGCGTCTTCCTTAGCGCCGTTCATAGTTATGTTCACAACGTAGCTCTCAATTAGAGCAAGCTTAGTCTTTGGAGTTGTAGTGTCAATCTCGATTTCCTGGCCGAAAGCCTCGTTAATAGCCTCAATAATGTAAGGACGAGCCAAAGTGTTAGATGCTCTGTTGACAGTTCCAAATCCCTTGGCTGTGCTAACGTGACCGTTGTCCCAAAGTACAGGAACTGCGCCTACACGACGGGCGTTCTCGCAAAGAGTCTTTGTCCAGTAAGCTGTATAGTCTGAGTTCTCTTCATCGTATGCAGTCTTGTCAACAGTTCCGTACTCGCCGATGATAACCGGATAACCCTGAGAAGTGAACCAAGTCTTTAGCTTGTCAAACTGTCCGGACATAGTACTTTCGCTGTTGGCACCCTGTCCGTAAGTAGTACATTTGCCCGAATTCCAGGCAGCATCTCCCCAACGGGAAACGCCTGCATCTGTGTCGTCACCACAAAGGTCCCAAGGTGCATAGTAGTGAACTGAAATCATTAGACGATTTCCCTTGACATTCTTGTCAATGTACTTGTCATCTGGAATCTTGAAGCCTTTAGCCTCTGAAGTCAAGTCGATGTCTGTGTTCCAACCTGGAATCAACAGCCAGCGCTTGGCGTTGTTTGCACTGATTGGACGAACAGTCTCAACGAAAATCTGGTTGTAGTCGTTGATGTTGTTGTAAGCTGTCTCGTTTGGATATGGCTTTCCTTGGTTCTGCCACTCGTAAGTGCCGTCAAACACCTCGTTCATTGATTCGAAAATCAAATGCTCGTCATAGTCCTTGAACTCTGTAGCGATCTGCTCCCAAAAAGCCTTGTATTTTGCCTTGATTTCTGACTGGTTTTGAGCGTCGCAAAGCAGCCATCCGCCTGTAACGGCATGATATCCGTCGCCATGAATGTTAGTGATGACATAAAGGTCCTCAGCCAAAGCCATGTCGATAACCTCCTTGACTCTTGCAAGCCACTCTGGATCGATTGTGTAGTTTGGTGCAGAACCAATCTTGTTCAAATATGAAACAGGAATACGAATTGAATTGAATCCGTTGTTCTTGATAAGCTTCATCAAGGCTGCAGAAGCCTTAGGGTTTCCCCAACAAGTTTCGTTAGGCGAGCCGTTCGTGTTTGCCTCGAGTGTGTTACCCAAGTTCCATCCGGCACCCATAGCCTCAACTATCTCGTGCTGGCTAAGATCGTCAAACTTATTGTCTGCGTTCGCAGTCACAAAGGAAGCAGCCCCCAATAGTGGTAGTAAAAATTTCAAATTCATAAGCTTGAATATATATTAGTATTGTTAAGCAAAAGTTTTTGCCTATAAAAATTAAGGCAAATATATATAATCTTTGATTAGTCCAATATTATGTAGCGAGATTAGGGAAATGTAACCACTCTATTTGGTACAAACCTCTACTTCTCTTAGTCCATTTTCTATCTCCTTAATGGTGATTGTTGCTACTTCGTCAGGCAAGTATTCATCAACAAGCTGTGGCCATTCCATGAATACATAGTGGTCGGAGTAAAGGTACTCGTCAAGTCCAAGGTCGATTGCTTCCTGTAAAGTGTTCACACGATAGAAATCGAAATGGAACACATCGGCAACACTTCCCTTGTACTCGTTCACTATGGCGAATGTAGGTGAGTTTACCTCTTCCTCTACACCAAGCTGTTTGCAGATGGATTTTATCAGGGTGGTCTTTCCTGCTCCCATTTCTCCAATCATGCGGACAAGTTTGTAGTCTCCGAGTGCTGTGATGACTTCCTTGGCTACTGAGTCTATTTCGCTAATATCAAATTGTTTTTTCATCGATAATCTAATTATGACTATGCAAAAGTATCAAATATCATTGAGAATATTTATATCGGCGACGAAAAAAATTCGAGTCAATTTTATTATTGTTGGTGAAAAATTCGAGTCAGTAAAGCAAAATTGAAGACAGATTTGCCTCGATTATTTATTTTCGGTGATTTTCAATTCGACTATAACTAAAACTTTCACTATCTTTGCAGTGATTATTTATTATATAAAGAATATGAAAACAGACTCTAAATCTGCGACTAAGAAGCTTTTTATTGAAACCTATGGATGCCAGATGAATGTGGCGGACAGTGAGGTGGTGGCTGCAATCATGCAGACTATCGGTTATGAAGTGACAGAGAATATGGACGAGGCAGATGCAATCTTTGCCAACACTTGCTCTATCAGAGACAATGCTGAGCAGAAGATTCATTCCCGCATCCAGTTCTTCCAGTCTCTTAAACGTCAGCGTCCCGCATTGATTATCGGAATCTTGGGATGTATGGCAGAGAGAATGAAGGACGAACTGCTTGCAAGCGGTGTGGTAAACCTTGTGTGTGGACCGGACGCTTACCTTGACCTTCCTAATCTTGTGTCAAGTGTTGAGGCTGGAGAGAAGGCTATCAATGTCAACCTTTCCAAGACCGAGACATACACGAATGTCATCCCTGCCCGTATTGGTCATAACCGCATTTCAGGTTTCGTTTCAATCATGCGTGGCTGTAACAACTTCTGTTCCTACTGCATTGTGCCTTATACAAGAGGTAGAGAGAGAAGCCGTGAGGTTGACAGCATCGTGAACGAAATTCGTGACCTTCAATCCCGTGGTTTCAGGGAAGTGACTCTTCTTGGCCAGAACGTAAACTCCTATAAGTATGAGGGGGAGAATGGTGAAGTGACATTCGCAATGTTGCTTGAAATAGTGGCTAACGAATTTCCGAATATGCGTATTCGTTTTTCTACTTCGCACCCTAAGGACATGACTGACGATATTCTATACACTATCGCAAAATGCCCGAATGTATGCAACCATATTCATCTTCCAGTACAGAGTGGAAGCAATGCAGTGCTAAAGGCAATGAACAGAAAATATACCAGAGAATGGTACCTTGACCGTATTGCCGCTATTCGTCGAATCATTCCTGACTGCGGAATCTCTACAGATATGTTCTGCGGTTTCCATGACGAGACCGAGGAAGATCATCAGCAGACACTTTCGCTTATGCGCGAGGTTGTTTTTGACTCGGCATTCATGTTCAAGTATTCCGAGCGCCCAGGCACATTCGCTTCTACGCACCTTCCGGACAACATCTCTGAGGAGACAAAGATTGAGCGCCTTAACCAAATCATTGCCTTGCAGACAGAACTTTCACAGGTTAGCAACCAGAGAGACTTGGGCAAGACATTCGAGGTGCTTGTAGAGGGCAGAAGCAAAAGAAGCAGTGAGCAGTTGTTCGGACGAACTCAGCAGAACAAAGTTGTCGTGTTCCCTCGTGAGGATGCAAAAATCGGAGACATTATCAAGGTGAAGGTCAATTCGACTACTGCCGCTACACTAATCGGAGAGATTGTAAAAGAGTAAGAATAATTAATATTAAACTATAATTTTTTTAACATGGGAAAATTTATTGAGGACTTCAAGAAGTTCGCC
>JAKSKX010000034.1 GCA_024401535.1 Paludibacteraceae bacterium
GCATCGCTTCTGTTAGGAGTGATATCTACCTCTATAATTGAATCAGAAGAACCAGAGTAAAGGTCCTTAGCAAGAGTACCGACCTTAGTGTCAAGAGGAAGCTCGATAATGCCGTCATGGCTTGTGCCAACACCGATTTCGTCCTCAGCGCAAAGCATACCGAAGCTTTCAACACCTCTAAGCTTACCCTTTTTGATAGTGAACTTCTCGTCACCGTCAGTAAGCACAGTACCGATAGTAGCTACGACAGTCTTGATTCCTGTACGGCAGTTAGCGGCACCGCACACGATCTGAAGCAAGTCACCTGTTCCGATGTTAACCTTTGCCACGTGAAGGTGGTCGCTGTTTTCGTGAGCGACACAATCAACAACTTCACCAACAACTAACCCCTCTGACAACTCTGGGGCTGCAGACTCTACGCCGCCAACCTCAAGACCTACAGAAGTAAGAATCTCAGCTATTTTCTCAGCTGGCTCTGTAATATCAATGTACTTCTTAAGCCAATTATACGAAATATTCATCAGTTATATATTTAGCTAAACTCTGCCTTGACTTTTAATCTTCGGCAATTTTTATTTCTATCGTATTATAATATCGAGCAAAAGTACAAAGTTTTTTTTAGAAATATCCCCCTTTTTTACAAAATTCAATACTTTTAATTAAAAAACGGGCTAAAAATCATAAGGTTGAAAGATTTTATGTATTTTTGCATTTTGTAATGTCTAGTTTAGAAATATAAGATATATTTTCAAGATAAAATAACAATGAAAACAGCAAAAGAGATTCGCAAGTCGTTCACAGACTTCTTTGCTAGCAAGGGACACACTATCGTGCCTTCGGCTCCGATGGTTGTTAAGAATGACCCGACACTTATGTTCACCAACGCAGGTATGAACCAGTTCAAGGATATTTTCCTTGGTAACACTCCAAGAAAGTACCCACGTGTCGCGGATTCTCAGAAGTGTCTTCGTGTTAGTGGTAAGCACAATGACCTTGAGGAAGTTGGTCATGATACATACCACCACACTATGTTCGAGATGTTGGGTAACTGGTCTTTCGGTGACTATTTCAAAAAAGAGGCCATCTCTTGGGCATGGGAGTATCTTGTAGATGTACTAAAGCTTGATCCTAACCGTCTTTACGCTACTGTATTCGAGGGTAGCAAGGAGGATGGTCTTGATCGTGATGATGAGGCTGCAGGCTACTGGGGACAGTTCCTACCTGCTGACAGAATAATTAACGGAAATGCGCACGATAACTTCTGGGAGATGGGCGATACAGGTCCTTGTGGTCCATGTTCAGAGATTCATGTAGACCTTCGTTCTGACGAGGAGAGAGCAAAGGTTCCTGGCCGTGACCTTGTAAATCATGACCACCCTCAGGTTATCGAGATATGGAACTTGGTGTTTATGCAGTTCAACCGCAAGGCTGATGGTTCGCTTGAGTCTCTACCTGCTAAGTGTGTAGATACTGGTATGGGATTTGAGCGTCTATGTATGGCTCTTCAGGGTAAGCAGTCCAACTACGATACAGATGTTTTCCAGCCACTATTAATGGAGATTGGTAAGATCTGCTCTTGCGAGTATGGAAAGAAGAAGGAGACTGATGTTGCAATGCGTGTAATCGCTGACCACATCCGTACAATCGCATTCTCTATTACTGACGGTCAGTTGCCTTCTAATGCCAAGGCTGGTTATGTTATTCGTCGAATCCTACGTCGTGCAGTACGTTACGGTTATACTTTCCTAGGACAGCGTGCTTCATTTATGTATAAGTTGATTCCTGCTCTTATCGATAGCATGGGTGAGGCTTATCCTGAGTTGAAAGCACAGAACGAACTTGTTGTCAAGGTTATCAAGGAGGAGGAAGATGCATTCCTTCGTACTCTTGAGACTGGTATTCGCCTACTTGATAAGGTTATGACTGATACTAAGGCAGCAGGAAAGACTCAGATTTCTGGTGTTGAAGGATTTACTCTATACGATACATACGGTTTCCCTCTTGACCTTACAGAACTTATTCTTCGTGAGAACGGCATGACTGTGAACGAGGACGAGTTCAATGCAGAGATGCAGAAGCAGAAGGAGAGAGCAAGAAACGCCGCTTCAGTCGAGACTGGTGACTGGGTTGAGCTAAAGGCTGGCGAGAGCGAGTTCATCGGCTATGACTTCCTAGACGCTGACGTTGAGATCCTAAAATACAGAAAGATTAAGCAGAAGAACAAGGAATTGTTCCAAATCGTATTTGACCGCACTCCATTCTATGCAGAGATGGGTGGTCAGATGGGAGATTCTGGTTACATAGAGAGTGCTGAGGGCAAGTTCGCCATCATCGACACTAAGAAGGAGAACAATCTAAGTGTTCATTTGGCAGAGAAGATGCCTTCAGATCCAACTGCTTCTTTCCACGCATACGTTAATACTGAGAAGAGACAGAATACAGCTTGTAACCATACAGCAACACATATTCTTGACTATGCTCTACGCACAGTTCTTGGAAGCCATGTCGAGCAGAAGGGTTCATTGGTTTCAAGTGAGGTGCTTCGTTTCGACTTCTCTCACTTCCAGAAGGTTACTCCAGAGGAACTACGTCAGGTAGAGAAGCTTGCCAACAAGATGGTCCGCGAGAATATCGCACTAGAGGAGGCTAGAAACACGCCTATTGAGGAGGCTCGTGCAATGGGTGCCATCGCATTGTTCGGTGAAAAGTACGGAGACAAGGTTCGTGTTGTCAAGTATGGCCCTTCAGTTGAGCTTTGTGGAGGTACTCACGTCAAGAGTACTGGTATGATCGGTATGATCAAAATTCTTTCTGAGAGTTCAGTTGCTGCAGGTGTACGTCGTATTGAAGCTGTTTCTGGTGAGGCTGCTGAGAACTTCATTGATGCAACATTCGACGAAATGGTTGCTTTGAAGAACTTCTTCGTAGGTACTCCTAACTTGGTTAATTCAGTTAAGAAGTCTATCGAGGAGAACGCTAACCTAAAGAAAGAGGTTGAGAAGTACATAAATGAGCGTGTTCAGGTTATCAAGGACAAGATGATTGAGCAGGCAACTTCTCTTGGTTCATATAAGTTAGTAGTTCTAAAGGGAGAGCATACACCTGACTTCGTCAAGAATATCGCTTTCCAGGTACGCAACTCAGTCAAGGAGAACCTTTTGTTCGTAGGTGCAACACAGAATGAGGGCAAGCCAACTCTTACAGTTGCAATTTCTGATGACGTTGTTGCTTCTGGCAAGAACGTGACAGCTATCATTCGTGATGCTGCTAAGGAGATTCAGGGAGGTGGTGGAGGTCAGCCATTCTTCGCTCAGGCAGGAGGTAAGAAGGTTGACGGACTTAACGCCGCTTATGACAAGATTATTGCTGCATTCAAGTAATAGACTGGTCAAAATATAAATGAAAGGCTGTATTCTTTTGAATATGGCCTTTCCTTTTTATTCATGCGGTATGTAGCCATATTCCCTCTCATAATCAGCAAGATTGTATGAAAAATATGTTTCTTAAAATTTGCACATGTATTTTTTATGTTATACTTTTGCATCGGAAAATTGTTGTAGAACATATTTTTGTACATTACAAACGCAAAGATACATACTAGCTAATGAATAAATTTTTTCTTCGCGCTGCTATAGCTATTGCACTATTGGTTTCCCCAGTGAGCGGTCTTTGGGCTAAGGACAGATTGAATCTTCAGGTTGATGTGTTTGGTAAAATGCCTTTCACTGATAACTATGGCCGACTACATTGTTTCGGTGCAGAGATGCTGACAATGTTGAATTTTTCAGATCATATATCAGCTAAGGGAGGTCTTGCTCTTGATTTAGGAAAGAGTTCTCATCCATTCAGAGAGTTCAATTTCCGTCAGAATACTATGCTCGAGTTTGGTGTGCCTGTTCTTTTAGAGTTTTATGGTGGTAGTACAAGAAATAAGAATGGAGTGTACTTGGATCTTGGTGTCGTGCCAACATATTATACAATGGTTCGTTCAACTGAGTATGTTCCTGATTCTCCTGAAGTTTGGATCAAGGATCTTGAAAAGTCGGATTTAGGTTTCCCTATTGATGCTGAGAAGGAGAAGGGTATATATATTTCACCAAAGGCTGAAATAGGAACTTATGTGAACATAAACAAGAATTCTTTGAAATTCGGATTGTTTGGACAGTATATCTTGAACATGAGTGAAGATAGCAAGGGACAAAACATCTTTAAGGAGCGTTTGTCACGAGGTTTTATTGGTGCTAATTTCGGAATTATGTTCTAATACAATAATCACCTCATTAAATCAATGATGGGCTAAAACAAGTCCATCATTTGTATTGATTGTACTAAGTATAATAGACCATAATATTGGGAATCTACTGGGTTGATATAATTTTTTTGAAATTTCACACTTAATATTTGTTAGTTTACATAAAAGTATATACTTTTGCACAGAGGAATGAACTACATAACGTATTTCAAAAGTGGATATATAAATGAAATTAGGATAGTATGAATATGAATAGGATTGTATTTCGTGTAGCAATGCTAATAATGCTTGCTCTGTTTCCAAGTGTAGTAACATTGGGTGGGGAAAAGACGGATTTGATGAGTTATCAGGTAGAGGCTTTTACAAAGTTGCCTTTCCGTAGGAACTATGGTAATGTCCATTGCTTTGGACTTGGTGGTTCCGCTATATTCAAGGTTTCAAATCATTTCTTTGCAAAAACAGGTGCATTAGTAGATC
This sequence comes from Paludibacteraceae bacterium, assembly GCA_024401535.1. Lineage (GTDB taxonomy): Bacteria > Bacteroidota > Bacteroidia > Bacteroidales > Paludibacteraceae > UBA1723. The sequence continues at coordinate 4,730 of JAKSKX010000034.1, forward strand.
TAGGCAAATGCGAATATATTGACAAGAAGTTCAAGTACGCAAAAGGAACTATTTTAGAGATAGGTGTTCCTGTAATGGCAGAGGCTTTCTTGGGGGATGCTATTTCTAATTTGAATGGCTTGTACATAGATTTGGGTGTTGTGCCAACGTATTACAACAGAGTTAAGGGTGAGGAATACACACAGAAACTTCCAGAGATTTGGGTGCAGAAGGTAGAGGCTACAAAAAATGGGTTCCCTATAGAAAGTGAGAAGGCTAGCGGTTTCAGTATGGTTCCGAAAGGTGAGCTAGGAGTTTATTTTGATTTGGCCAATCTAACTTTCAGAGGTGGCGTTTTCGCTCAGTATATTAAGAACCTAAGCAAAACTGATAGTGGCAGGGATATTTACGCCCGTTCAGGCCATGCTTATGTAGGCGCTACTTTGGGAGTTGTATTCTAATCAAGCAATATGATAGATAGTAAAGACGGGAATGCTTTTCCCGTCTTTTTTATGTCCAATTGTTAACAAGAGTTAAAAAAAGTGCGATTTTAGGTTTGATATTCATTTAATCTGCTTTTATTAGTTACATTTGCAACATAATAATTGATGGTAAGATGAAACGATTTGGTATTTTTTTAGGATTGCTTGCTGTTATTGTCAGTTCCTGTCAGCGTTCGTATGTTGACCTTGATGCGTCATCCATGACACTTGCGCTTGACAGTTGTGATCAGTTGGTTGCGACAATAAAGCCTTCAGGGGAGAACTCTAAAGAGCATGATTTCTTTGTTTGGGAAAGTTCTGATACATCTGTACTTTCTGTTGACAATCAGGGTGTTGTCTGCGGTAAGAAAGTAGGTAATGCAGACATTATCGTATATGCAGACGAAACTTCCGATACATGCCATGTCAGTGTCAAGATACGAGTAGATAGTGTTCAGCTAAATGTTCGTTCTGTAAGGGTAAAGGATGGTTCCAAGGCAAGACTTAAAGCCAGAGTGTTCCCAAGCAATGCTACAGACTCGATTGTGGATTGGCAGAGTTCCGACACTTCTGTGGCTGTTGTTAATGACGGTCTGGTTGTTTCAAGAGGTCCCGGTATCGCTACTGTTACAGCCTCTATAGACGGACAAAATGTCATTTGTGCAGTGAATGTGATTACTCCAGAGGAGTGGGCTACAGAGATGTCTAATCTTGCTCGCAGACGTGGAGGTAATGTCGATGGTGCAGTGCGATTCACACTTCAGTGGAATGACAAGGGAGACTGGAATATGGATGACCTTGACGCCCATTGTATAGAACCCAACCGTTCCGAGATTTGTTTCCATAATATGAAAAGCAAGTCAAGAGGTATGCTAGATGTTGACAACAGACGTCCAGACCAGGGAATCAAGGCTGTAGAGAATATATCTTGGTCTTCCACAGACAAGATGAAGCCAGGTGTATATAAGTTCAATGTAGAAAGATATGCAGCCCGTGAAGGAAAGAGCGGCTTCCGTGCAGAGATAGAGTTTGAAGGCCAGCTTTACAAGTATGACTATCGTGGCGGTTGGACTCGCAAGAAGAACACAAGAGTCCCTTTCTGGGGCAGATATTTAAATCAGACTTTCCCTTATGTCCCTGTGTGTGAACTGCATGTTGAGGAAGACGGTACTATGTACATTGAACACAAGATAAATCCGGTAGAATAAAGTCTAATATAACTCACTATTTGAAAAAGGGAGATTTATCTCCATTAAATCACAAGAGATTGTACCGTTCCGGTGCGGTCTCTTTGTGCTTTTCGTGTTTTGTGACTAAAGATTGTTTAGGGGCGAGCTGATGTTGAGAGCTCAGTGTATTGTAAAATGACTTGCATGGTATAGTGCTTTGATTTTGAGGCAAAAAACAAATAGTCTGCTTCTCGTTTGAAAACGAAGATGCAGACTATTGACTTTTTTATTCTATGTTAGATATTTCTTGCTTTGCTCAAACTATATCTCGACTCTTGCGTAAGGAGGAAGAGATATGTCGCAGAAGTCCTTGTCCTGATACTTGAAATATCCAGTGATTCCGACCATGGCGGCGTTGTCTGTTGTGTATGCGAACTTAGGAATGTAGATCTTCCATCCGTATCTTTTTGAATGGTCCTCGAATGCGGCACGAAGCGCAGAGTTTGCACTTACACCTCCGGCTACGGCAACATGGTTCACTCCAGTTTCCTTGACAGCCTTCTTCAGTTTGTCCATAAGTATCTCTACCACAGTTGTTTGAAGTGATGCGCAAAGGTCGTTCAAATTCTCCTGAACGAAGTTCGGATTTTTTGCTACCTCATCGCGAAGAGTGTATAGGAACGAAGTCTTTAGACCGCTGAAACTGTAGTCGAAGCCAGGAATATGAGGTTTGCAGAACTTGAACTTCTGGGAGTCACCTTCCTTGGCAAGTCTGTCAACTACAGGGCCGCCAGGGTAGGGAAGTCCCATGACCTTGGCACATTTGTCGAATGCTTCACCTGCTGCGTCGTCTATTGTTTGTCCCAGAATCTGCATGTCGTTGTAGGCTTTAACAAGGACAATCTGCGAGTTTCCTCCGCTGACAAGCAGACAGATGAATGGGAACGGAGGAGCAACATGGTCTTCGTCCTTCTTTTCGATAAAGTGTGCAAGGATGTGTGCCTGAAGGTGGTTGACATCTATAAGCGGAATGCCAAGTGAGGCAGACAAGCCCTTGGCAAAACTTGTACCGACCATTAGCGATCCCATAAGTCCCGGACCGCGAGTGAATGCTATTGCGTTAATGTCTTCTTTCTTCAATCCTGATTGTTTGATTGCCTCGCTTACAACGGGGACAATGTTCTGTTGGTGTGCTCTGCTGGCAAGTTCTGGGACCACTCCGCCATAGCTTTCGTGGACCTTCTGGCTTGCTGTAACATTAGACAGCAAGTAGTTGTCGCTCAACACTGCGGCTGAAGTATCATCACAAGACGATTCTATTGCTAATATGTGTATCGACATAGTTGTTTTTTAGTTATAATTTTTTTAACTTTGCAACATTATTCGCTTGGGCGAAATCCGATGACAAAGAACTAAATTTTCTGCAAAGATAAAAAAACTTAGTTACATATTGATGTTTTTAATAGCTCTGTCGTTTTCATTTTTTGCGATATTCTATTTGGTGATGCAGGACAAAGACCTCCAGCAGCGTATTTTAGTGCGTGCTACACAGAGCTTTTCGAAGCAAATCGGATCTAAGGCGAGTGTTAAGGAATTGGAATGGGGATTCCCTAACTCATTCATTCTTAAAGATGTATATATAGAAGATAAGCAGAAGGACACGTTGCTTAGTGTCGAGCGTGCAAAGGTTACTATCAATATATGGCCGCTCATACGTTCACAAGTAAGTTTCAGAACAATTCAGTTCAAAGGTATGGATCTCAGAATCCGCCAGATGAAGGATACGACAAGCTACAACTATGATTTTCTAGTTGAAGCGCTGACAAATCCAAACGATACGACTGAGATGAACTGGACTCTTGACATCGAAAGTCTTGGCTTTACTGACTGCAAGGTCTCGGCTGTGCAGAATAATCCAGGAGAAACCGTTGACGGAGTGATAAATTTCAAGGATTTGCATGTCTCGGATCTCTCTGGAATCCTTTATGTGAAGAATCATTCGGAGGAAGAGACTGAACTAAGGCTTATCAAGCTTCAGGCTAAGGAAAGGTCAGGACTTGTTTTGAGCGACTTGACGACGAATGTTCTACTTAATGACGAGGTGATACGTTTGGACAAGTTCGTCACACAGATGCCTTCCTCAAAACTTGGAATTGACCATGCAGTTCTGTATAAGTACGACAAGGACAAGTGGTTTATGAACCTTGATGACAATCGTGTTGACTTTCTGTTTCAGCCGTCGTATGTGAACCTTGGTGACTTAGCCCCACTTGTGCCTGTTTTTAAGGGAAGCGAGGAGAGTGTAAGCATTTCAGGAAGCATTGCCGGAACCAAGAAGTTCCTGTCTCTTGAGGATTTCAAACTTGCTATGGGTGAGACTATGAAAGTAGATGGAAACTTTGATTTCTCAAACCTTTCAAACTTGGACTCGCTCGGAATTAGGGCAAAAATAGACAATGTTTCCCTTAGCGCAGACGATGTCAAGAAAGTCGGGGGTATGATTCTTCAGAGAAGCATCTATTTGCCAAGCGTGTGTGACTCTTTGGGTATTCTTTCATATTCGGGAGAGGTCGAAGGAACTTTCAGAAATGTGCTTTTGTCTGGTAATCTTAGAACAGATGCAGGCACATTGGCTACGAACGTATATTTGACCGGAGAAGATTCTCAGTTTAACAAGTTCAATGTTATCGGTCAGGTCAGTACACATGGTTTCGACTTGTCTCAGTTGGTAGGCCCAGATGTCAGACTAAAGAAAACAACTTTTGACCTTGAGGTAGATTTGAAAAAGGTTGAGGCCGAGAAGTTCCAGCTAGAAGCAATAGGAAAGATAGACTCCCTGGATTTCCGTGACTATATTTTCCAGGGAATAGCACTGAATGGAAAGTTTGACGAGAAGGGTTTCAATGGAAATTTTACCTTAACTGATGACAATATCCATCTTGACTTCGAGGGAAATGCTGACTTGCGCAAGAGTCAGCCGGTACTAAACTTTAATGCTAGGGTGACTGAGGCAAATCTGCAGAAACTAAACTGGAAGGAAGGACCTTACAGCGAGACTGTCTCATTTGACATTCAGGCTAACTGTACGGGACTAGACTTCGATAACCTCGAGGGGTATTTGTCCATAGACAACTTCCTTTATACTCGAGACGACAAGATGCTTTACTTGAATGTGTTTACTGTGAACACTATGCCTTTGAAGGAAGGCGGCAAGCAGTTCAATGTTATTTCAGACTATGTGAATGGTCATTTTGATGGGGAGTATTCCTTTTCTTCTCTGGTCGATGCGATAAAGAGAATTACTTATACCTATGTGCCAACTTTGGCAGATATGGACAGGACTTATAGTCCAGAAAAATCAGTAAGCAAGGATGGACGTAACAACAAGTTCAAGTTCGATTTTACGCTCGAGAATACCGAGCCGATAAACGATGTTATAGAGCTTCCGTTCATTATGCAGCAGAAATGCCATCTCTCCGGATTTGTGAATGACAGTATCGACAAATACTCCTTGCGCTTAGAAGCTCCTTTGTTTTCTTACAATGACATTGAGGTAGAGAATGCCTTGCTGCTCTTGGAAAATCCTAAGGAATGCGTGAAGCTTGTATGTCGAAGCACATACTACAACGTGGGAGAGCGAAGAAATCCGTATTTCCTAAGCTTGAACTCTACCGCTAAAGACGACAACATAGACGTCAAGGTGTCATACAGCAATTCACAGGCTATCACCAATAGCGGAACATTTTCGCTCTCATCAAAGCTTCTCGGCTATTCTCCAAATGGATTGTCCGCAGATTTTGTAGTGAATCCGTCAAAAATCATCGTCAAGGATACGACTTGGAACATTCATAAGGGAACAGTGTCGCTAAGACCTAACTTGCTGGTTGTTGACAGCCTCAAGGCATCGAATGTCTATCAGAAGATTCAGGCTCAGGGCAAGTGCACGGACTCTTCAAATGACAGCTTGCGCATTTGGTTTACAGACCTTGACTTGGATAGTTTCAGCAAACTTCTAGCTTCTCCGGGAGTTACGTTTGGTGGTGTGGGTGATGGTGACTTCTATCTGACAAAGCTTTTCACTAACCCTACTGTAGAAGGCAGACTCGGTGCCTATGACGCATATTTGAACGATTATCCCTTTGGCGACCTTGATGCGCAGTTCGCATACGACAAGTTCAACAATGTCATGGTTTTTGGAACATCACTGGTAACAGCTATGGAGAGTCACAAGCAGAGCCAGATTGATGGTGCGGTGTTCTTTAATCAGGACTCTTTGTTCATAGACGGTTATTTGAGGGATATTGACATGCGTTTCCTTCGCTTGTACCTTGATGGCGTTCTTTCCAGCAATACGGGAGTGCTGAACACACACGTCAAGGCTTTGGGAAGATATGACCGAATAGGTCTGGAGGGATTAGGTTTGGTCAAGGATTTCGGGTTTGACATTGAATATACTAATACGCACTATAACCTTACAGATACGGTTATAATGACGCAAAACTCATTCCGTTTGCCTGGAGTTACAGTGACTGACGACGATGGTAACAAGGCCAAGCTAAACGCCTTGATAATGCACAAGGGTTTCTTTGATTGGAAGTATGCTATGAACATAGAGACTGACAGACTTATGGCTTTCAACACTAACGAGCATGACAACGATATGTTCTATGGCAAGGTGTATGTGGGTGGAAACGTCTCTTTAAGCGGAACATCTGACTTCTTTAATGTGGATGTGAATGCGAAGAGTATGAAGGGCAGTAATGTAACAATACCTTTGGATGGCCGTAAAGATGCCAAGGATGCCAACTTCATCACTTATCGAAGCAGAAAATCCTTGTCGCAGGACGAGTTGAGACAAATGCGTAGAAAGAAAAAGCAGCAGATCAAGGAACAGAACGAGAAGTCTTCCCTTGACATGATTGTAAATGTAGAGCTTGAAGCTACTCCGGATGCGGAGGTGGTGCTTATTACTGACAAGAAACTTGGTGATGAGGTGCGTACTCGCGGTCATGGTAACCTTACGATGAAGTACACCAGCAGTGACGATGCCTTCAAGCTGAATGGAACATATCAGATTGACAGAGGAGACTATCAGTTTACAATCCAGAGCGTAATTGCCCGTAAGTTTGAACTGTTGGAGGGTAGTACAGTCAGGTGGAACGGAGACCCTACTGCTGCCATTCTTGACTTGAACGCCAAGTATTCGTTGAATGCCTATATAGGTGATATTTTGGCTGATGATAATGTTTCAAACACGCAGGTGAACTGTCTGATGGGAGTGTCGGGAACTATTTCTCGTCCGAATATTAAGTTTGATTTGGATATGCCTAACATTGACGAGGACATGATGCGCAAGGTGAAGTCAGTAATCAATACCGAGGAGGCCATGAACCGCAATGTGGCAACTCTGCTTGCTTTTGGTACATTCAACACTAGCGATGTGACAACTTCGTCTTCTAATTCAGGGCTTTCAAATGTAGGATTTGCAGCCTTGTCCTCGGAAATTTCCGGACTCCTTTCAAAGATTAACAGGGATGTGAATATTGGCTTGAATTATCGACCTTACACAGGAGACCAGACGCAGAGCACTACGGAGTTTGAGGTTGCCCTGTCAACCGGTCTATTCCATGATAGACTTCAGCTGAATGGAAACTTCGGTTATCGTGAGGGATTCTCTACTTTGGATGCTACAAATACACAGAGCGGTATTGTTGACTTCGATATAGAGTATAAGCTTTCCAAGAACGGAAGGTTCCGAAGCAAGGCATTCAACCGTAGTTCCAACAGCTATTTGAGAAACTACGATTCTAAGACTCAGGGTATTGGCCTGCTTTACCGACAAGACTATGATTCCGCTTCGGAACTGCTCAAAACATATTTGTCTCCTTTTACTAGAATCAACCAGCGTATAGAGGAAAGGAGAAACAAGAAAGAGGAAAGCAAATAAAAAGGTATATTTCAAAAAACAGCAAAGCCGAATTTCTCATAAGAAATTCGGCTTTTTTATTCCGTATGTTTAGACTTTGCTATTGCTTCAATACAAAGAAATAAAAATCATTTCGCCCATGTTGCCCTATCAAGATTCCTATAGCTTAACGCCTGCTTCATGTGTTTCCATTCCACGGTTTCGCTATTGTCCAAATCGGCAATGGTTCTGGAAAGCTTGAGAATCTTTACGTAGGCTCTTGCTGATAATTGGAGCTTGACCATAGCATCGTCAAGCAGTTCGCCGGCCTTTTCTGCTATATTGCAGTACTTGTCGCAGTGTTGCTTCTCCATTTGTGCGTTGCAATAGATTCCCGGTTCGTCCTTGAATCGTTCGCGCTGAATTTTTCGAGCAGCCTCGACTCTTTCCCTGATTTGTTCGCTTGTTTCACCGTCGCCCTTCTGCATCAGCTTGTCTTTTTCCACTGGCTGCAGTTCAATTTGAATGTCAATTCGGTCCAGCAGTGGGCCGGAAATCTTGTTCATGTATCTTGCAACTTCCGTAGGCGAGCATGTGCATTGTCTGAGTCTGTTGCCATAGTATCCGCAAGGGCAGGGGTTCATGGCCGCAACGAGAATAAAGTTGGCTGGGTATTCTGCCGTAAGTTTTGCACGTGAAATGCAAATCTTTCCTTCCTCAAGTGGCTGTCTTAGTTCCTCCAGAGCATTTCTATTGTATTGGGGAAGTTCGTCAAGGAAAAGGACACCATTGTGGGCTAGGGATATTTCACCTGGTTTTGGAACACTTCCGCCTCCTAGCAGAGCCACAGCCGACACGTTGTTGTGTGGACTACGGAAAGGTCGAGTGGTCATCAGAGACTTGTTTTCCCCCAGAAGTCCCGCTACAGAGTGAATTTTGGTAGTTTCCAGAGCCTCGTCGAAAGTGAATTTAGGCATTATTGTAGGGACTCTTTGTGCAAGCATTGATTTTCCGCATCCCGGACTGCCTACCATTATTATATTGTGTCCGCCAGCAACGGCTACTTCAAAAGCCTTTTTTGCCTGTTCTTGTCCGCAGACATCATGGAAATCTATGTTGAATATGCTTCGTTTGTCGAAGAAGTCACCCTGTGTGTCCGTTTTGACTCTTTCTACGGAAGTTTCTCCGTTCAATAGCTGAGCCACCTCCTTTAGTGATTCAACTCCATATACCTCTATGCCTTCGACTATTGCGGCTTCGAGTGCATTTTCTTTGGGAAGAATGAATTTCTTGAAGCCAAGCTGCTTTGCCATGATTGCTATTGACAGAGCCGCATTTATCTTACGAACAGTTCCGTCAAGGGAAAGCTCTCCCATAATCAGGCATCCGTCAACTGCATTGTCTTCTATTGCTCCATTTGCCGCAAGAAGTCCCACTGCGATAGGAAGGTCGTATCCGCTTCCTTCTTTGCGTACATCTGCGGGTGCAAGGTTTATTGTAATGTTCTTCTTCGGGAAGTGCATCTCGGAATTTTGGATGGCAGTAAATATTCTGTCCTTACTTTCCTTCACAGCATTGTCCGGCAAGCCTACCATAGAGAATTGGAATCCCTGTGTCAGGTTTACTTCTATTGTTATAAGTTGTGCGTCAATTCCGTTTACTGCCGCTGCGTATAGTTTTACAAGCATAGTCCCTCCTCTTTGTTAAAACATTCCGTTACTCCACATAAGAGCGAAGTGTAGCAATTTCTTCAGCCCAAAGACTTTCGTCTGGAGTCTCTAATATCAAAGGTATGTTGTCGAATCTGCTGTCCTTGATGATGAGTTCGAAGCAAGTTGCTCCAATCTCTCCCTTGCCGATATTGTTGTGCCTGTCAACCTTTGAGGCAAGCCCCTTCATAGAGTCGTTCAGGTGCATCGCCTTTAGATAGTTGAGTCCGATTATCGAATCGAATTCCTTTATTGTAAGGTCAAATGAATCTTTGTCCCTAAGGTCGTAGCCAGCGGCAAAAGTGTGGCATGTGTCAATGCAGACACCAACTCTGCTTTTGTCGTCCACATTGTCGATAATCTTTCGTATCTCTTCAAACTTGTTTCCTACATTTGAGCCTTGTCCGGCAGTGTTCTCTATAACTGCGCATACGCCCTTAGTCTTGCTTAAAGTTATGTTGATGGATTCCGCAATCCTCTTTAGGCAGTCGTCAACGCTAATGGCTTTCAGGTGAGATCCCGGGTGAAAGTTAAGCATTGAAAGACCAAGTTGTTCGCATCTTTGCATCTCGTCAAGAAACGAAGCTCGGGATTTTTCGAGAGCCTCGTCATCGGGATTGCCCAAATTGATAAGGTAGCTGTCGTGAGGAAGTATCTGTGCGGAAGAAAATCCAAGAGATTCGCAGTTATTCTTGAATTTTTCAATACTGCTCTCCGATAGTGGTGCAGATATCCATTGGCGCTGGTTTTTTGTGAATAGTGCAAATGCATTCGCTCCTATCTTACTAGCGTTTACTGGTGCGTTCTCAACTCCGCCCGATGCTGATACGTGTGCTCCGATGTATTTCATTTTTTGTCTTTCTGTTTTGTGCTGATGTTATTTCTCGGAATCCTCTGTGACTGGAGCTTTGCCCAATGCCACTCTGGCAAGTAGGAATATGCCTAGAATAATTAGAGGTATGCTTAGTATTTGTCCTACATTTATGGCCATTTCATCCTCGTATGACTCTTGGCTGTTCTTGATGAACTCAAGTATGAATCTTGTCAAGAATATGCAGATTAGGAACACTCCGAATATCAATCCTTCATACTTTCTAGCTTTTGTCTTCCAATATAGGTACATGCATGTTCCGAATGTTACAAGACAATATAGAATCTCGTATATCTGTGTAGGGTGGCTTGGCTCAGAGTAAACAGGCTCAGCACCTCTCATCCATTGTGAAAGATTGGTTATGAATCTGAATGCCCAAGGCAAATCTGTTGGGTGACCATAGATTTCATGGTTCATAAGGTTTCCGAATCTGATGCAGGCACCTGTTATTGCTACAGCAATGACAGTTCTGTCCAATGTCCATATATAGCTGTGCTTTGTAACCTTTTTGCTGAAGATGTACATTCCTATCAGGATTCCGACTGCGCCTCCGTGACTTGACAAGCCCCCCTGCCAAATCTGGAGAACTTCAAGCGGACGAGATATGTAGTATGAAAAGTCATAGAAATAGCAGTGTCCAAGTCTTGCGCCTATGACAGTCGATATTGCCATATAGATAAAGAATTTTTCTACTGCATCTTCTGGCAGTTTTTCCCTTCTGTAGATGCGGTCTTCGACCTGATAACCAAGAAAGAAGCCGAGTGCCCACATAAGGCCGTACCATCTTACAGCTCTACCAAATACAGTGAATACAACTGGATCAACATTCCAAGTAATGAAATCTAATGCCATTTCTGTTTATTTAATTTTAAAATGTATTTACAAAGGTACAACTTTAATTCATAAATTATAGAGTCTGGTTCAATTTTCTGCTTATTTAGATTAGTTTGCTATTGTCTGACAGCGTTAAATGTTACATAATAAATAAAGAGGTGCGATTTGTCGCACCTCTTTATTATTGTAGTCTGATGTTCTACTAGATGTTCTTGCCGCAGCATTGCTTGTACTTTTTACCGCTGCCGCATGGACAAGGATCGTTTCTTCCTACTTTGTCCTCAGCTTTGGCTGGCATCTGCTTTGGAGTTTCGTCTTCTGTGTTCTCCTCTTCATCGTCATTTCCGCGGTTAGACTGCATGAGCTTCTGCTGAGCCAACATGCGGTTAGCCTCTTCTAGCTGCTGGCGGCGAGCTGCCTCCTTTGCTCTCAAAGCTTCTGCCTCTGCGTCATCAGCTTGTTGCATCATAGGGATTTGTCCACGCATCAAGATGTTTACAGACTCCTGAGACATTTCGTTAAGCATCTGCTCGAACAACTTGAAAGACTCAATTTTGTAGATTACAAGCGGATCCTTCTGCTCATAGTGTACGTTCTTCACCGACTCCTTCAAGTCATCCATCTCTCTTAAGTGCTCCTTCCACTTAGTGTCGATAGTGTGAAGAAGGATTCTCTTCTCGAACTCCTTGACGATGTTCTTACACTCGCATTCAAGTGAAGTCTTGATGTCTGCTGTAACATTGTAAACGAAGCGACCGTCTGCGATAGGTACTCCCACGTAACCACCGTTAGGGTATCTCTCGTTAAGCATTCTCATTACGTCCATTGCGTGAGAAGCGATAAGGTCTGTACGAGTCTTGAATGTACTCATAGCCTCGTTGAACAACTTGATTTTTAGCTCGTTGTCCTTTAAGTTAGTGAACTCATTCTCGCTGATTTCCGTTGTGTATGCAAGAAGTCTTAGAATCTCGTCCTTGAAGTTCTCGAAATCTCCTTTCAAACGGCCGTTGTCAACGATAGAGCTTGCCACGTCAGCAATCATGTTCATGATGTTAACGCCCATACGCTCGCTTTTCAAGGTTTCACGGCGCTGGCGGTAAACAACCTCACGCTGGTTGTTCATTACGTCATCGTACTCGATCAAGTGCTTACGAACACCGAAGTGGTTCTCTTCTACCTTCTTCTGGGCGCGCTCGATTGACTTTGTAACCATCGAGTTCTCGATCATCTCTCCGTCCTGCAAGCCCAAGCTCTGCAACCACTTTGACAATTTCTCTGAACCGAACAGACGCATCAACTTATCCTCAAGTGAAATGTAGAATACAGAAGAACCTGGATCTCCCTGACGTCCGGCACGACCGCGCAACTGACGGTCAACTCGACGAGATTCGTGACGCTCTGTACCGATGATGGCAAGACCACCTGCGGCTTTGATTTCGTCGGAAAGCTTGATGTCTGTACCACGACCAGCCATGTTAGTGGCGATAGTTACAGTCTTGCTCTTACCTGCTTCAGCAACTATCTCTGCCTCCTTCTGGTGTAGTTTTGCGTTCAATACGTTGTGCTTGATGTTACGAAGCTTAAGCATACGGCTAAGCAACTCTGATATTTCAACAGAAGTTGTACCTACAAGAACTGGACGTCCAGCCTCGACCATTCTCTCGATTTCCTCGATTACCGCATTATACTTCTCGCGCTGAGTACGATAGATGCGGTCGTTAAGGTCTTTTCTAGCTATAGGTCTGTTTGTAGGGATAACCACGACATCAAGCTTATAGATGTTCCAGAACTCGCCTGCTTCTGTCTCTGCTGTACCTGTCATTCCGGCAAGCTTGTGATACATACGGAAATAGTTCTGAAGTGTGATTGTTGCGTATGTCTGAGTAGTAGCCTCAACCTTTACACCTTCCTTAGCCTCAAGAGCCTGGTGCAGACCGTCAGAGTAGCGGCGACCGTCCATGATACGGCCAGTCTGCTCATCAACGATCATGACCTTGCCGTCCATAACAACGTATTGGTCGTCCTTGATGAATAGAGTGTATGCCTTTAGCAACTGGTTAACACAGTGGATTCGCTCGCTCTTCACTGAATAGTTCTGTATGATTTCGTTCTTCTTTGCTACCTTTTCCTCTCCGTGAATGCCGCTCTCATCAAGGGCTGCCATCTCGGAACCGATATCAGGAACAACGAAGAAGTCAGCCTCTGCGCTTGATTCAGCAAGGAATTCGTTACCCTTGTCTGTAAGGATGATGCTGTTGTGCTTCTCGTCGATAACGAAGTATAGAGGGTCAGTCGCAATGTGCATGTTGCGGTTGTTGTCCTCCATGTAGTGCTCCTCAGTCTTGATTAGGATTGGCTTGATGCCTGGCTCGCTCAAGAACTTGATAAGCGGAGTGTTCTTTGGAAGCGCCTTATATGAGCGGAACAAAGCCAAAGCACCTTCCTCCTGCTCCTTCTTGTCCTGAGAAGCCATTAGTCTCTTGGCGTCTGTAAGGTACTTTGTGGCCATCTCTCTCTGTAGCTTTACAAGGCGCTCGATCTGTGGCTTGAACTCGTTGTAAAGTTCCTCGTCGCTCTTGTCTCTCTCTACCGGACCAGAGATGATAAGCGGAGTACGGGCATCGTCAATAAGTACTGAGTCAACCTCGTCCACGATAGCGTAGTTGTGTGCTCTCTGCACCAAATCCTCCTCGCGAGTAGCCATGTTGTCGCGTAGGTAGTCGAAACCGAACTCGTTGTTAGTTCCGAATGTGATGTCGCACATATATGCTGCTCTACGCTCTGGAGAGTTAGGCTGGTGCTTGTCGATACAGTCAACAGTAAGTCCGTGGAACATGTATAGAGGACCCATCCACTCAGAGTCACGCTTTGATAGGTAGTCGTTTACTGTGATTACGTGAACACCGTTTCCTGTCAATGCGTTTAGGAACACTGGAAGTGTAGCCACAAGTGTCTTACCCTCTCCAGTTGCCATCTCTGCAATCTTTCCCTTGTGAAGGACAGTACCACCGAACAACTGCACGTCGTAGTGTATCATGTTCCAGAAGTTTTCGTTTCCTCCTGCAGTCCAGTGGTTGTGATAGATCGCCTGGTCTCCGTCTATTGTGATGAAGTCAAAGCAAGGGTTCTCTGGATATTTCGCAGCGAAAGAGCGGTCAAGGTCTGTCGCTGTTACGACAACATCTTTCTGCTCAGTGAATCTTCTTGCTGTATCCTTGACGATGGCGAATACTTCTGGAAGTATCTCGTCAAGTTTTGCCTCAAGTTTGTCAAGCTTAGCCTTCTCAAGTTTGTCGATTTCGTTGTAAGCCTTCTCTCTCTTCTCGATTTCAAGACTCTCGATAGAGTCCTTCAATTCCTTGATGCGATCAGTCTCACCTTTAACATAATCCTGAAGATCAGCTCTAAGCTGTTGTGTTCGAGCACGAAGAGCATCGTTGCTCAACTCCTTGATGCTTGGGTATATTTCGGTAACCATGTTGACATAAGGCTGTATAAGCTTTTTGTCTTTCTCTGCCTTGTTACCAAATACCTTTGATAATAGATCGATGAATCCCATATTCTTGTTATTTTCTTTATTTCAATGTTGATTTATACTCTTCCCATATTCTGGCGGCTGACTCTACCAGTAAAGGGCATGTCGCAGGTTTCGTGATTCCTGAATTGTTTTCTCTCAGGCACTTCAGTTCTGCACATATCAAGCTTTTATGCTCGGCCTTGAATTTTGCGGCAAGTTCCTGGACAATGCGATAAGTTTTCTGTTTGGATTCGTTGTCCTTGCCTTCTGTAGCTCCGTTTTCAAGACCTACGAGCAGGGCCAAGCCTCCGAAAGCTCCACAAGTCTCCCTCATGCAGCCGATTCCCCCACCAAGTGCGGAAGAAACTTTCAGCGCCTGTTCCTTAGAGAATCCGTATTCCTCGGCATAGGCGGCAAACACAGCCTGGGCACAGTTGTATCCAGATGCGAAAAGTTCTTTAGCTTTCTCTATTTTATTGTCCATTACCAATGTTGAAGTATAAATAATTTAACTTTTTCGACTCAACAAGATAAATGCAATGGATAGGCCGTTCACTGATGATTGTGGTGAGCGACTCTGCTAGTCAAGGTTTATGATATAAATGTCTCCTTTGTCAGGTACTGCGTCAAAGATGATATACTTACATCCGTTAATAGGCTTTACAATGTGATTTATGACCTTCTCTTTCTGAAATACTTCTATGTTGTGCCATCCGAAAGGAAGCAGGCAGCGAAGTGTTAGTGGACAGTCATATGTCTCGCTGTCAAGACCGTCAGTCAGAGTAAGTCTGACGACAATTTTGTCAGGATTGATAGCCTTTGCAGTAGAGTCTTTATGGACGACCTCTATCTTATGGTGATCTCTTTCCTTGGCATATTTTGCCACATCCTTGAATGTAGCAACCCAATACGAATAGGACTTTTCCTGGTCCTTCAAGTACTGCAGGCTTTCCCTGAGTATGCTTGAAGAAAGGGAAGAGTATCCGGAACTGTCTGGGTTAGTGCCATGGTCGATCTCATTGACGGTAAAGATGCACCAGCCTCCCGTTGTCTTAGTTGTCTCGAAACTGCGCTTGAACTGCTCAAAAGAGTTCACAGCGCCAGCCTCTCCACAGATAAGCGAGCTAATGTTGTAATAGTCTCTTGGGGATTTGGGCTCTATGTAGCCTGCGCATCCTTTGGCTGCAAAATAGTGCTTTTTGACCAGGTTAGTGTCTCCAACCACGCAGTTGCTGTATGCCAAGGTGTTGCACCTGTACATAGGAATCTTTACGTTTATCCTTGCATTTGCATCTAAAATATCT
The DNA here is from genome assembly GCA_024401535.1 of Paludibacteraceae bacterium. GTDB lineage: Bacteria > Bacteroidota > Bacteroidia > Bacteroidales > Paludibacteraceae > UBA1723. The sequence goes on from JAKSKX010000034.1 coordinate 20,500, forward strand.
TGTCTCTGTTCATTATAGCTAAGTGTGTCGTACACAGCGTGTTCCACTGTGTGGCTTCCGACCTCGAACCCCTTTGCTGTCGCCTCTCTCAGTGCGTCCCATTTCTTTTGGTTGCACCACTTTGTGCAGACAAAGAACGAGCAAGGGTAGTCGTATTCATAGAACATCGGAAGAGCTTTGGTGAACTGGTTCGTATAGCTGTCCTCGAAGGCAAACGTCACGGCACACTGCTTGAAGCCACGCCAGGTTGCAACCTCGAACTCAGTCTGAGGCGTACAGCTTGCTAGGCACATCAAGAAAGATGTGAGAGCCATTATTTTGCCCATATTCTTACCCAAAACTCTTGTATATATTAGTTGTTGTAAAATGCTTTGATTATAGGTCGGCCTCTTCGTCATCATCCTCATCATACACACCCCTAGTCCTGTTGATGTCAACAAGTCCCTCTGGTATGTTCATCTTTATGGACATCGCATCGTCGTCTATTTCTATTATCCACTCGTCTGTGGCTGGAATTATGACATCTGCGTCGTCCTCCTCCGGCTCCAGGTAGAACAGCACATTTTCCGTACTGTCGTCCATGTAGTCGATTGTTCCGACATATTGGTTGTCCTGGTCAAAGATCTTGTATCCCTCGTAGTTAGGGGTATCCTCTTCCTCTCCAACAATATCTTTAGAGATGTAAACATTGTCCTTCTCGAATTCCTCTGCGTCTTCGATAGTGTTGACACCTGCCAGCTTCAGGAAGTATTTGCCACCTCTGCATCTGCATTCCTCCACTCTGAACGGAATGAAGCACTTGTCTCTCTCTACGAAAATAAAAGAAAAATCCATTTCATCGATGTCGTACGCCCACTCTGCAGAAGGTGCGAATAGCAACATTCCGTTCTTGCCATGGGTGCGGCTTATAGTGCCAGCGAATACTACATCGGACTCTGTTATCATTTCTATACTCTGTCTAAAATCGTACAAAGATAATATAATTTTGACAAAAACAATAATTATTTTTGCAAAAATGTGGTTCTTGCGGCTATAATGGGAAAAACATTGCAATAAAAACGTGCAAAGTCTCTGCCTGTCCGCAATGTTGGAATCCGAATGTCTGAAGTCTGTTGCATAGAGTCTTTTGAAAAGTGTTTTTGTTCTTTGGACTATAGGTTCGTTCTTTTGCTCCTTTTATTTCCGTCAACCGTGCAAACTGTACTTTTTCACAATAATTTTTGAGGATAAGAATCCAAATGACATTGAAAAAGCACGATTTTGAGAGTTTTTGCGTGCTGTGTCAAAATATTTTTCTAATTTTGGCATCAAATAGTAACTAAAACTAATTTTTAATTCAAATGGAAAGTATTAACGGAAAGTGGGCTTTGGTAACCGGAGCAAGCCGTGGTATCGGTGCTTTGGTGGCTGACAAGCTAGCAGATTACGGATGTAACCTTGTGTTGCACAGCCGTAGCGTTGCACACCTTGACAAGGTAGCTGAAAAGGCTAAGCAGAAGGGTGTGAAGGTCATGACAATCGCTGCAAACCTAGAAGACGAGAACGAGGTTCGCGCAATGTTGAAGAAGATTGACGACGAGGGTTTGAATATCGAGTACGTACTAAACAACGCAGGTATTCAGGTTACTTACCGTTCAGAGATTTTCGACACTCCGGCTATTGATTTCGTTGACAGCCTAAAGGTCAACATCATCGCCCCTATGATTATTTGCTACCACTACCTTCCTCGTATGATGAAGGCTGGCTACGGTCGTATCGTAAATACAACTAGCGGTATCGACAAGGAGCCTCAGCAGGCTGCTTACTCTGCAAGTAAGGCAGGTCTTGACAAGGTGACTAAAGATCTTGGTACTTTGGTAGAGGGAACAAATGTTATGATTAACTTGATTGATCCAGGTTGGTGCAGAACTGACCTTGGTGGTCCTAAGGCGCCAAACTCTCCTGAGAGTGCTGTTACAGGTGCCGTTCTTGGTGTATTCTTGTCAGACAAGAAGTCTGGTCGCATAGTTCGTGCTCAGGACTTCGCAAACATGTCTGTAGAGGACGCAGTCAAGAAGTTCGAGGCTATGTAATAAAAGTAAATTCTAAATTCCTAAATACAAGAGGGCGTATCAACGATACGCCCTCTTTGTTGTTTGATTATCAAGTTGTTATTTTCCGATGCA
>JAKSKX010000035.1 GCA_024401535.1 Paludibacteraceae bacterium
ATTCATTGCAAGGTAAAGTGTTGACACTTCACACACCAGCCGGTGATTTGGTTTACGAGTAGCAACATCTATAAATTGAACTGTTAAAGATTTGAACAAAATGAACAGAAGCCTAATAGTTTTTTTAACGTCTCTTGCCCTAGTCTTTTCTTCGTGCAAGGACGATGACGACGATAAGAATTCATCTTCAGTCGGCGGCCATGAATACGTTGACCTTGGCTTGCCGAGCGGCTTGAAGTGGGCGACTATGAACGTAGGTGCAACAAAGGCCGAGGAATGTGGCGACTACTTCGCTTGGGGAGAGGTTGCTGCAAAGGAAGCCTATACGGAAAGCAACGCCTTCACTTACGACATGATTTTTGACGCGCTGAAGTCTGCTTCAATAATCGACGACAAGGGCAACCTGGTGGCAAAGCGTGATGCGGCAACTCATAATTGGGGAGACAAGTGGAGAATGCCAACAATGACTGAATTTGACGAGCTTGTCAGACACTGCACATGGACTTGGCAGTCAGTCGGCAGTGTGAACGGCTATAGGGTGCAGAGCAAGGTCAATGACAACTGGATTTTCATTCCTGCAGCCGGAGACAAGCTAGAGACTTCGACTTTCCAAGTGAATACAAACGGCTATTACTGGTGTTCCAGTGCGTTGGGCGGTGATGTTGTAAACAACTATTCATACAGCCTTGTCTTCGATTCGGAGAGCATGATGGTTTCAAGCAGCTATCGTGTCGCAGGACTTACTGTTCGACCTGTTTTGAAATAAGGCACTTGACTTCTTATACTAAAAGGCGGCTTCGGTCGCCTTTTTTTGTTGCATATATTGGTCAAAATTAATTTATTATATTATAGTGCTATACTAGTTGAAAATCAGCATATTGTCGGTGACTGTGTTATTTCTGCCATTCCCTTTTGTTACGGTGAACTATGATTTCGAGGCTTTGTATTCGTTCCTTTGATACAAAATTTCATCCGTGTTTTATCCTTTAACTATAACTTTGCCAATGCCTTGATGAAAATCTCGGCGATTAAATGCAATATCAAAAACTAAAAATTGATGCTTATGAAAGTTAAAAACTTACTACTAATTCTAATTCTGCCATTTCTGCTAGCGGCAAATTCATTCGCAGAACTTTCACAGTATGACGCCAACGCACCGCTAGGTTTCGCTAAGAGCGTAACAGGAGGAAAGGGTGGCAGCTGCGTTACAGTAACATCTTCATCCGAACTAAAGAGTGCGCTTGAAAAGAGCGGTAAATACGAAATCTATGTCAAAGGTGCGATAGAGTTCACTTCGCTCATGAAGCTGAAGGATGTCAAAGACAAGACTCTATACGGTTTGCCGGGCTCGTACCTTTACAGCAACAAGCAGGACGCAAGCACAAGCGGAATTCTTTATTTCTCGGGCGCAAGCAACTTCATCATGCGCAACATGACATTCAAGGGACCGGGCGCATACGACTGCGACGGTAGTGACCATTTGTGTCTTGACAAGTGTACAAATGTATGGATTGACCACTGCGATTTCCAGGACGGTGTTGACGGCAACTTCGACTGCAAGAACGCTTCCGACAACATCTGCGTTTCATGGTGCCGCTTCCACTACTTGAAGCCGCCTAAGGCCGGTGGTTCGGGCGGTTCAAACGACCACAGATATACTGACCTTTGGGGCTCTAGCGACAGTGCAACAGGCGATAGAGGAAAGTTGAAGACTACTTTCGTGTGCTGCTGGTGGGACAATGGCTGTGTAGAGCGTATGCCACGAGTTCGCTTCGGACAGGTTCATTTGGTAAACTGTTTGTGGAGCAGTTCAAGTGCTAGCTATTGCGTAGGTTTGGGTATAGAGGCAATGTGCTATGTAGAGAAGAGTGCATTCATTGGTGTCCAGGACCCTTTGAAGGACTATGACAAGTCAAAGAAGTCTGCCGGCAAGCTTGTTGACTGCTACATGAGCAACGTTAAGGTTCAGAATGGTTCAAAGACTGACATTCGCAACTGCACATTCAACCCTTCGACTTACTACACAAACAACATCGCAAAGATGTCTGCACAGCAGGTTCAGGGAGTTGTCTCAGACTCCAAGACTGGTGCTGGTGCAACCCTTGAGGTTACAGCCTGCGGAGGTGTTGACGGTACAGTAAGCGAGGGAGGAAATACAGGCGGCAGTTCTGAAACAGAGACTACTGCAGTATTGACAAAGAACGGAACACCAAGCAGCACACAGACTGTCGAGGTTGGCACGCCAATCGGCGAGTTCGGCTACACATGGACAGGAGCTACAAGCGCAGAGGTTTCCGGACTTCCTGCAGGTGTAACTGCAAAGATTGACAACAACGCAAAGTCTATTGTAATAAGCGGAACACCTACTGCAGTCGGCGTGTTCAAATATACTGTAAAGACAGTCGGTGCGACAAACAACGACCAGAAGAGCGCAACAATCACAGTAACTGAAAAGAGCGGTGGAAGCACAGGCGGTACAACAGACACAAATCCTTCATATACTGAAGCTCCGACAATCACCAAGCACGGCTCGGGAAGCGCAACGCAGACAATAAATCTTGGCGAGCCAATAGCTGCCTTCAACTACACTTACACAAACTGCTCTGACGTGAAGGTCGAGGGCATGCCAGAAGGCATTGTCGTAACAAAGAGTTCGGGCAAGGTTGAGTTCTCAGGAACTCCGGCTTCTGCAGGAAACTATGAATTTACAGTTACTTCGGTTGGCGGAATCAGTGAGGTTTCCAAGTCCGGTGTCATTACTGTTGTTTCGGTAGTTTCTTCGTTGGAAGATTCTCAGGTCGAGGAAGTTGGCGTTGTACCGACAACAGTTGACGACTATTTCGAGGTTAGAGGCATAGAGAATGCAAAGGTTTCAGTTCTTAACGCAATCGGCTTGTCGGTTGCCGAGGCTGATGGAAGCAGGGTTGACTGCTCGTCTTTGCCAGCAGGCCTTTACATCGTAAGAGTAACAGAGAATGGTAAAAATTTCTTCTTTAAAATAGTAAAGAAATAGTCGTTGAGGCTATGGTCTTTAGAGAATGGGCGCATCATTATTTGGTGCGCCCTTTTTGTTGCGCCTTTGACCTTAATTTTTGTAATTTCCCGCACTTACCTGACAGTACGAATTGGTTTTCTAAAAATATAATGTTACCTTTGCCTCAAATTTTATTTTCGGCGATTTTTAATTGCATCTAGAAATCAGAACTGTAAAGCTATGGCAGAGGAAACTAAGAAAAAAGAGGGAGGCAAGGGAGCTTCCATCCTAAAAAAGATATTTTTAAATCCTATCGTGTTGAGTGTCTTGGCAATGTTGCTGCTAGGCTTCATCGGTATATTCTTCGTAAGGGGATGGCTTGACAAATATACTCATCATGGAGAGGAAATAGAAGTACCTGACTTGAAGGGCATGGTGGAGAACGATGCTTCCGAGCTGTTGTCAACAAAGAAGCTCGGTTATGAAATAATTGACTCTACTTATGCGCGCGGCTTCAAGCCTGGAGCAATCGTTGAACAGGTTCCAAAAGCCGGAAGCAAGGTCAAGGAGGGCAGACGTCTTTACCTTACAGTTCAGGCTCGAGAGGCAAAGAAAGTCAATTTGCCGGAAGTGCGCGAAGGTTCAGCCCGCCAGGCAGAGGCTACTTTGAACAGCATTGGAATCAAGGTGGCAAACCTTGAGTACATTCCAAGCGACCAGGCAGGAAACGTAATAGAGGTGAAGTATCGTGACAAAGTTATTACTCCGGGTTACAAGATTGTTGAGGGTTCAGAGGTGACTCTTGTCATCGGACGTGGCTTGACAAACGAAGAGGCTGTTGTTCCTTCTTTCCGTGGACAGAGACTTGAGACAGCAAAGAACACTGCGCACGAAAGAAACTTGAACATCGGTGCAATCAAATATGACGCAGACGTAACAACAGATTTCCAGAAGGAGAACGCATTTGTATATAAGCAGTACCCAATAACTGGAAAGACTGTTCCAGCTGGCACAAGAGTCGATATTTTCTTGTCATTGAACAAGAATATACTTGAGGAGCCAGAGGAAGTTTTCGTTGACAGCACAGCAACTCAAAGGGTTGAGGGTGCCGAGGACGGACTTTGGGACAACTAAAGAATTGTAAATTAATAGTTAATGGTTAATAATGACGTAGGTCATAACTATTAATTATTAATTGTTAATTATTAATTTTCAAGCGAGATATGGCTTTCAACGACGACGATTTTGAGATAGAAAACATGCAGGAGGGCGAAGAGCCGAGACTTGGCTCTGACGGTCAGCTACATGAACATTTCCGTTTCTCTGTGCCCGAAGGCAAAAAGCTTGTCAGAATAGACAAGTTCCTTGTGGGCGTGATGCCGCACGTCTCTCGCAACCGAATACAGATGGCGGCAGAGTGCAACAGCATTCTTGCCAATGGCAAGCCGGTGAAGTCAAGCTACAAGGTCAAGCCTTTTGATGAGATTTCCGTAATGCTGGCCTATCCGCCTGCAGAGTTCGAGATTGTGCCTCAAGACATTCCTATCGACATTGTTTACGAAGACAAAGACATAATACTGGTGAACAAGCAGCCTGGAATGGTTGTGCATCCCGGTTTCGGAAACTTTCAGGGAACATTGCTTAACGCTTTGGCCTGGCATTTGAAGGACGACCCGGATTTCGACACTTCCGACCCACGTCTTGGACTGGTGCATCGAATTGACAAGGACACTTCCGGACTATTGATAATTGCAAAGAACGAAGACGCTAAAAGCCATCTGGGCAAACAGTTCTTCAACAAGACTACCCAGAGAACTTACAACGCACTTGTATGGGGTAATGTCGAGGAAGACGAGGGTACTATAGATGCGGACTTGGCTCGAGACCCTAAGGACAGAATGCTTTTCACAACTTTCCCGAACGGGGAGAATCCAAGCGCCAAGCACGCAGTAACGCACTACAAGGTGCTTGAAAGATTCGGCTATGTCACACTTGTGGAATGCAAGCTCGAGACAGGAAGAACACACCAGATTCGTGTCCACATGAAGAGCATTGGGCATACCTTGTTCGCAGATGACAGATATGGTGGTTTAGAGATACTTAGAGGAGAGAGGACAAGCAAGTACCGTCAGTTTGTGCAGAACTGCTTTGCCTTGTGTCCTCGTCAGGCTCTGCATGCCAAGACTTTGGGATTTGTTCATCCACGAACTGAGGAAGAGATGTTCTTCGACTCAAACATACCGTATGACATGCACGCCCTATTAGAGAAATGGCGAGCTTTTTATAAGGAAATGTTGAATAAGGAAAGATAAATGATAACAGGAGCGAGATTGTTTTAATCTTGCTCTTTTTTACTTTTTATAAAAACATTTTCAAAACCCAAAATTTTGAGTTATATTTGCACTCACTTACAGATATTAATATAGACAAGAACTTATGAATGCGCTAGAAAGAGTTGGCGATTATACTTTGTTGATGTGGAGGAGCTTTTCTAAGCCCGACAGCTGGAAGATGTTCTTCAAGCAGCTTCTAAGGGAGCTTGAAAAGCAGGGACTAAATTCAATTCCTATCGTTGTAATCATTTCAGTGTTTATTGGTGCGGTGATTTGTATCCAGATGCGAATCAACACTGCTAGTCCATTTTTGCCTTCCGAGTTGACAGGATATGCTACAAGAGAGACTATGATTCTGGAGTTTTCTTCAGCCATCTTGTGTTTGATTCTTGCCGGAAAGGTGGGGTCCAATATAGCTTCGGAAATCGGAACAATGCGAATAACAGAGCAGATTGATGCGCTTGAGATTATGGGTGTGAACTCTGCCAACTATCTTATTTTGCCTAAGATAATTGCTTTCATGGCCGTTATCCCATGCTTGGTCACATTTTCTATTTGTTCGGGTTTGCTTGGCGGTATGGGAGTGGCTTATATGACTGATATGATAACACCCAAAGAGTTTGAGTTGGGTATCCAATATACTTTCCTTCCGTTTAGTGTGCAATATACAATAGAAAAGAGTATTGTATTTGCCTTTATTGTTTCAAGTATTTCTTCCTATTATGGTTACACAGTGAAGGGTGGAGCAAGAGAGGTAGGAAAGGCTTCGACTAATGCTGTGGTTAACAGCTCGGTGCTGGTGTTGTTGTTCGATGTTATGCTTACTAAATTACTATTGTCATGATTGAGGTTAAGAATGTATGCAAGTCCTTCGATTCGAAGCAGATTCTGTTCGATGTAACGACTACTTTGGAGACTGGAAAGACAAACTTGATTATCGGTCAGAGTGGTAGTGGAAAGACTGTGTTGATGAAGAGTATAGCAGGAGTTCACAGGATCGATTCAGGCGAGATTCTCTATGATGGGCGAAATATAGACTTACTCCCAGAGAAGGAGCGTAATCACTTCCGCAGAGAGATAGGAATGCTGTTCCAGGGATCCGCTCTGTTTGACTCAATGACTGTTAGGGATAATGTTATGTTTCCATTGCAGATGTTCTCTAATATGTCTAATGCAGAGATGGAGGAGAGAGTTAGATTCTGCCTCGAAAGGGTGGACCTGCTTCGTGCATTGGATCTTTACCCGTCAGAGATAAGTGGTGGTATGCAGAAGCGTGCCGCTATTGCCCGTGCTATCGTGTTGAATCCCAAGTATCTGTTCTGTGATGAGCCTAACTCTGGACTTGATCCCAAGACTTCTCTTTTGATTGACCGTCTGATTCAGGAAATCACACATGAGTATGGAATCACAACAATCATCAATACTCACGATATGAACTCTGTGATGGAGATTGGTGAAAATATCGTATTCATCAACAAGGGCTGCAAGGAGTGGCAGGGAAACAATACAGAAATCTATGATACAGGCTGCGAGGCATTGGAAAACCTTGTGTTTGCATCCGAACTATACAAGAAGATAAAGAAAGCCCATATGATGGGAATTTAGTTACAATATTTATATCGACGAAGCAGAGCGAGTCAATTGTTATTTAGAGGAACAATGGGTATATTTTTTTCGTTTAAGAAACCTGAGATAAGGCAGTTCAACTACATTCCAAGGTATTATGATGCTCAAAAAGAGGAGATGAAGGAGCGTAGAGAACGAATTGCCAACGAATTGAGAAAGAAGCAGGAGGGCGAGGTGAGACGTGGTGATGCAGACGGTTACTCTTCGGGTTCTTCGCTCAAGCGTGGCTACCTTAAAAACCAGAGGACTGCATCTTCAGGAGTGAATGGTGGAGTCTGGGTAAAGGCCATAGTAATATCTGTTGTTGTTGGTGTGGTTTACTATATATCCAAGAATGTAGTATAATGGGCGATATTATTCATTTATTGCCCGAAAATGTGGCTAATCAGATTGCTGCCGGTGAAGTGGTTCAGAGACCCAGTTCGGTAATCAAAGAGCTTGTGGAAAACTCTGTGGATGCTGGAGCAACGGAGATAAAGCTAGTAATAAGGGCTGCAGGGAAAAATCTGATTCAAGTTATTGACAATGGTAAGGGAATGAGCCGTTCGGATGCTATTACAGCTTTTGAACGCCATGCCACATCAAAAATCAGTTCGGCTGATGACCTCAATTATCTTTGCACTATGGGATTTCGAGGCGAAGCCTTGGCAAGTATCGCATCTGTAGCACAAGTGGAGCTTGTTACCAAGCGTGATGAGGATGAGGTTGGTACTCGAGTATGTATCTCTGGCGGAAATGTAGAGAGTGTTGAGGATGTAGCCTGCAGTACCGGTGCCAATTTCGCGGTCAAGAACATATTCTATAATGTCACTGCTCGCAGAAAGTTTTTGAAGAGTGACAACGTAGAGTTTGCCAACATAGAGCAATGTTTCTATCGCATTGCTTTGGTATATCCGGACATCTCATTTGAACTGTACCATAATGACAAGATTGTGTTGTCACTGCCAGCGGCAAACTTGAAGGCAAGAATCTCTAACATATTCTCGCTCAAAGTAGCGCAGACGCTAATTCAGATATCTGCTGATGCCTCGATAGTAAAGATTGACGGTTTTGTTGGCAAGCCGGAGAATGCTAGAAAAAGAAACGATCGTCAGTACTTCTTTGTGAATGGCAGATATATGGACAACCCATATTTCCGCAAGGCTGTACTTCAAGCTTATGACAGATTGCTTCAGGACGGAACAACTCCGGACTATTTCATATATTTGACCGTAGAGCCAAGTACAATAGATGTGAATGTAAGCCCTACGAAGACAGAAGTAAAGTTTGAAAACGACAGCCAGATATTTCCGATTATTACATCTGCAGTACGCGAGGTTTTGGGCAAGTTCAATGTTACCCAGCCTATGGATTTTGAAGTGGATGTAAATTCTCCGGAAATGGCGTTCAACGACACTCTCAATATCGAAATCAAACAGCCTACGCTAAAGCTCAACAAGAATTACAACCCTTTCAATGTGGATATGTCAAACATAGGCATTTCCGCTACAGAAGGGAACAAGATGGAAAAGTCATGGAAAGAGCTGCAAAAAAGCAGGGGAATTGATTCCTTTGAGAATGATTTCGGATTGACTATAGATTTCGGCGCTAACACTAATCCGGTCGAAAATGGAATTGCTTTTTCTTCTATTCCTCAATATATAGACGATGCGACCCTGCCTACTGCAAAACCGCAGAATGTTCAGGGACGATACATCATGTACAATACTTCCGAAGGTGTTCTGCTAATCGACCAAAACAGGGCTCACAGAAGGGTGCTATACGATAAGTACAAGAGGGAGCTTGCCGACAAGTCTGCTTCTTCGCAGTTGAGCATGTTTGCCGAAACTTTGATCTTGTCCCCTGCTCAGTCCGGTGTTTTGGACGAACTGATGCCAGATTTGATAAGTGTAGGCTATGACCTTCAGTGTATAGGAAAGGGAACATATTCTATTGCAGGAATACCTTCAACTTCGATAGAGGATGCCGATCATGTGGCATATATCACTTCATTGGTTGACTCGATATTGAACGGTGAATATGCTAATGTTAACATGAAAGGCGAGATTGTAGCTATTGCATTGTCTAAATGTATGTCTGTTCCATACGGCAAACAGATGGGCGAGGCAGAAATGAGGGATTTGACCCAAAAGTTGTTCATGTCTTCTTCCTATGCTATAACTCCTGATGGAAAGAAGACCTATAAACTTTTGACAGATATAGATATAAAGAAGTTTTTTGACTAATTATAATAGTAATATGAATAATGGTACAGTTCCTGTTCTATTGCTAACAGGATATCTTGGCAGTGGTAAGACAACTCTTGTAAACCACATTCTTACAAATGAAAAGGGTATTAAGTTCGCTGTAGTTGTAAACGATATAGGCGAGGTCAACATTGATGCAAATCTTATTCAAAAGGGCGGAATTGTAGGCCAGAAGGATGACAGCCTTGTTGCTTTGCAGAATGGTTGTATCTGCTGCACTCTAAAGATGGATTTGGTTGAGCAGATCAATGACATACTCAAGCTTGGCAAATTCGACTATATTGTTATCGAGGCAAGTGGTGTATGCGAGCCTATTCCTATTGCTCAGACACTTGTAACAATTGAGCAAATGAGCATGAAGTATGTTTCTCAGGCGGTCTGCAAGCTTGACTGCGTGGTTACAGTTGTTGATGCTTTGAGGTTGCAAAGTGAGTTCGGTTGTGGTGAAGACCTTACTTCTAAGAAAATTGATGACGAGGATATTGAGAACCTAATTATCCAGCAGATTGAGTTCTGTAACATCATTGTTCTTAACAAGGCTGCTGAGGTTACTGACACTGAACTTGCAAGAATTCGCACTATAATCAAGACTCTTCAGCCTTATGCCCAGATTATTGAGACAAACTATGCTAATGTAGATCTTGACGAGATAATCAACACAAACAAGTTCTCTATGGACAAGGCGGCTGTGTCTGCTGGCTGGATCAAAGAGCTTGAGCGCCCGTTGACTGACGAGGAGCTTGAAGATGCTCATGGACACCACCATCATCACCATGAACATGACCATGATGAGCATGAACATCACTGCGAGCATCATCATGATCATGAGCATCACCACCACGACCATGATGACGATCACGAGTGTGAGTGCGGCCACCACCATCATCACGAAGATGGTAAGGAGTGTGACGACCCTCACTGCTGTTGTCACCACCACCATCACCACCATGAAGGCGGAGAAGTTGAGGAGTATGGTATAGGTACATTTGTTTACTATCGACGTCCTGCTTTCAACCTTGAGAAGTTCGAGAAGTTCGTGGCGAAGAAGTGGGCTAAGAACATCATCCGTTGCAAGGGTGTATGCTACTTTGATTCAAATCCAGAGATGTCATATATGTTCGAGCAGGCTGGAATCCAGAAGAAGGTTGTTGAGGCTGGACAGTGGTTCTGTACTGCGCCAGAAGATGAATTAAAGCAGATTCTAGAAGAGAATCCTGATATCTTGAAAGATTGGGATGAGAAGTATGGTGATAAGATGCAAAAGATTGTCTTTATCGGTCAGAAGATGGACAAGGAGCAGATTATCGCAGATCTTGATGCTTGTTTAGTTAAAGAGTAGTTAAGTACTATATAATAAAGAATGAGGCAGGGAATTGAAATCCTTGCCTCACTTTTTATTTTTAGTCTTTTAAGACATAGTATCCTAATAAACCTTTCCTAACTTTTAAGTCGCAATAAGGTTCGTTTATAGTTATTTTGTCTTCAGTATATGTACTATATTCTGAGCCTTCAAGTTTAAAGAATACTTTATTTCCCTCAGTTCTGTTATATTCGCTACGTATTGTTTCGACTGGTCCTGCTCCAAAATAGTTTGCTGACAACAATAGAAGCAAGATGATTGTGCCAGACGAGAAAGTGTGAAGAAAGAATTGCATGAATAGCATCGCTATATTACTTGTTCGAGCAGAATTTGCAAGCGTACTGTTTAAGTCATATCCTTCGTATCCGTCAGGATGGCTTTTAACTTCAATTTCTGTAAGTGCATTATAGAAGATAGGTGTAAATATCGCTGCAATAATCAATGGAATACTTATTAGAATGTATTTCTCTATAATAATATAAGTCGATAGAAATAAATCGAGTAAAGCTGCTAATAAGCCTAAGATAAATACTACTACAACTATAGCGTCTAATATTTCAGCTTTCTTAGTATTCATGTTGTATATATATCAATAAAATAAGGTGCAAAATTTGTTTTGCACCTTATTTAGTATCTAAAAAAGAATCATTTAGTAGATGCTATCGTCTTCCAAGAATCTAGCATACTTTTTCTTTGTCTTCGGTACTCTCAAAGAAAGAAGCAACTCGTGAGACTGTTTAGACAACTTAGCAATGTCTCCCATGCCCAAATTGAACGCGTAGCCGAAACGGAACTTGTTGATTTCTACACCGGCAGTGAATGTCAAATCGTTTGAATGAAACCATGCTCCGCTACCAACATCCGGTCTATAAGTTACGCCTCCCCAAATCATTCTGTTAAAGAATGCCTGACAGTTCAACTCAACCTTGTTGATGTGGTTACGATGTGCAAATACAATAGCGGGACAGATGTTCAAGTTGTCTGACACCCACATGTTGGCGCGTGCATATAGATAGAACTGACGACCTGGAACTGATGTTGTTACATCCTCTTCATTGTTTAGCAAGTGCGAGATAGAAGCACCCAACAACAACTTAGGAGTTGACAACTCCATACCGAAGTCCATATCTGGACGTGCCTTTTTCTGAGGATCCGCAGGGAAACTTGGAAGTCCAGCCTCTTCGGGATCTATGATTCTATGGTCTTTGGGGTCCCATGAATGGTAAAGGAATCCAAAGCTCAATCCCATTGAAAGCAACATACTTTCGTTAAGGTTAACGTGATATGCGTATGCTGGCTTAATGATCAATGTCCTGTTGGCAATACCCAAGTCGTCGTACGAAGCAGTCAAACCGAAGCCTGAGCGGACGCTCTCGATATAATTGGAAACATTAAACACTCCGTCTTTTGGAGAGTTCTCCACGTTTGCCCATTGCCAGCGTCCAATAAGGAAGAAGTCTATATCGTCTGTATTACCAGTAGCTGCCGGGTTGAAGTTCAAACGAGAGAAGAACTGCTGGGAAAGCATCAAATCTCTTTGAGCGAAGGCGGAAATTGCAGTGAACAATACAACACAAAGTGCTAGAAATCTTGTTTTCATATCTTATCCTCCTCCTCTTATTCGTTCAAAATCTTAATATCTGCTCTACGGTTCTGCTCATGCTCAGCCTCTGTCTGTGCATTTGGAATCACAGGATCGTGGAATCCTCGTCCAACTGAAACCAACTTGGTTGGATCCAAACCTCTGCTTATCAACATTTGTCTGATGTAGTCGGCACGCTTAGCTGACAACTTCAAGTTGTACTGGTCTGATCCACGGGCATCGGTATGTCCTGATACCTCGAAGATTGCTCCAGGGAACTCGTTCATTGCGCTTACCAACTCGTCAAGCTGAGCCTCGTACTCTGGCTTCATCTGTGTCTGGTTGAAGTCGAAGAACATCAACACCCAGTGGAATCCGCGTGGCTCGTCAAGTGGGAAGTCAGGAGTAAGCTCTGGCTCTCGTGTTGCCTGGAAAGGAGCTGGACGATAGATATCATCAGAACCCTTACCTCCCTGTCTGTTACTCATTAGCAAACAAATCTTTGGACTACCGATAATGTTGTAGTCGTTTGCATTTGTGTTGAATACAGAGTCAAGGTGAATAGGCTCGTCCCAAATTTCCTTCTCGATAACGGAAGTTTTTCCAGTAGTTGTATCTGTAACCTCTCTCTTGATTGTCTTCAAATGAGATACATAGATATCCATACCTCCGAATCCTCCCTTTCTGTTGGAAGCGAAGTAAAGAAGTGTGTCACCATAGCACCAAGCATAATCGTCACGAGCGTTTGAGTTCATGATGATGATTGAGTCTGATGCGTTTTCTGGCATCTTCCAGCCTACTTCGTCAGTAGAACGTGCTTTGTCTATGTACCAAATGTCTCGTCCTCCGAAACTCTTCTTAGGGAAGTCGGCTGAGAAGTAAATACGGTTACCGTTCTTTGCGATTGTAGGGTTAAAGAAACCTGATATTCTATTATATCTGTATGTCCATCCTGCTGTAACAGTAGAACTACCTCTGATAGGCTTTCTTACTTTGTTTAGTCCCTCGATTTCAAGTTTAGTTGGATATGAGTATGCGCCATCCACCCATTTTGACTGGTAAAGGTCGGAATTTCCAACCTCGTCAGTCTTTGCGAAATAAATGGTCCTTCTCTTTTGGTCGTATGCAAAAGTTCCCTCAATACCCAAATCCTGTAGTTCAGGGCAAGGCTGTATGTCGATAAGGTCATACATGTCGCCTATAGTCGCGATGAATGCACTGTCACCTTTAAAGAAAACCACCTTGCCATCCTTGTAAAGGGACATAGGTCGCTCCTGCATTTTAGAACTGGCTATAGAGCTTGAAAACTCGTAGCCCTCCGAGAATTCTTCATGTATAGCAAAAGCATTAAGCACGAAGGCAAATGCTAAAGATAAAGCAAAAGTTAATTTTTTTGTAAAATCAAACATATAGTTATTTGTTTTCTTCTTAACAATTAGTCCATTTTAGGAGTTATCCCCTTTTTATATGCTATCTAGTTTTGATAAGTTAGTTACTATACGCATACAAAATGCAAAGTAACTAAATATTTTTTAAATTCGTGCATAAATAGTGCAGAATTGTCAAAAAAAATTCAAGTATCCGTGTTCTCTTTTAGTTTTGTTTAAGATTTTGGCCTTTTCATGAATAAAAGAACAGCACCGCATTATCTGCGATGCTGTCCTTTTTATGTTAAGAATAAAAATCCTGATTATAGAGTCAAAACCCAACCATGCTTGTCCTCTGCTTCTCCAAGCTGGATTGCGCGGATTGCATTGTAAAGTTTCTCTGAAATAGGACCTGGCTTGCCATCCTTAGCAATGACGTAGCTCTTTCCAACCTCAGGGTCGTCGATGCGAGAGATAGGACTGATAACAGCGGCTGTACCACATGCGCCAGCCTCTTCCATATCCTCAAGCTCCTCGATGGCAATCTGTCTGCGCTCTACCTTGATACCCATATCCTCGGCAATCTGCATAAGGCTGCGGTTTGTGATAGAAGGAAGGATAGATGTTGACTTTGGAGTTACATAAACGCCGTGCTTAATTCCGAAGAAGTTAGCTGCACCAGCCTCGTCGATGTACTTCTTCTCCTTTGCGTCAAGATAGAACTCGCAAGAATAACCCTGCTCGTGTGCCCAGTTGTTAGCCTGAAGACTTGCAGCGTAGTTACCGCCTACCTTATAGATACCTGTTCCAAGAGGTGCAGAACGGTCGAACTTACGAGTTACAACGTATGGAGTAGCAGCGAAACCACCCTTGAAGTAAGGTCCTACTGGTGTAACAAACATGATTATAACGTACTCACCTGCAGGGCGTACACCCACCTGTGCACCAGTTCCGAACATTACTGGACGGATGTAAAGAGAAGCACCTGTTCCGTAAGGAGGAATGAAACGCTCGTTCATGCTAACTACCTTCTTTACCATGTCGATGAACTTCTCTGTTGGAAGCTCTGGCATCAATATACCACGGCATGTGCTCTGAAGGCGCTCTGCGTTTGCGTCTGGGCGGAAGATACGAATCTTTCCATCCTTGCACTTATATGCTTTTAGTCCTTCGAAAGCCTCCTGTCCATAGTGTAGTGCAGTAGCTGCCATGTGGATGTTGATTGTCTCTTCAGAGTTTACCTCAATCTCACCCCATTTGCCGTCACGGTAGTAGCATCTTACGTTATAATCTGTCTTTCTGTATCCAAAACCAATGTTGGACCAATCAAGTTCCTCTGCCATAATTATTCTGTATTATGTGTTCTTTATCATCTAATATTTGTGCAAAGTTAAAGTTTTTTTGCTTAGGTTGTCTTTTTCGACTCTGCATTTTTTTGTTTAGTACTCAAAAACAAAAACCTCTTAATCAATAATTATTTTGTTAAGAGGTTTCTTATTCTATTATTCTACGACAAGGTATCCCATAGATTTAGGATATTTGACCTTGTAAGTGAACTTCAGTTCTTTCTTTTCTCCTGGTTTTAGAATGACTTTCCATTTTAGCGAACCATTTTCTTTGTTTACTTCCGCTCCTCCGTTATCAGTAAGCTCAACCTTTATATCTTCGTTTGTAGCAATAGGGTACCGATCGTCAACATTTACTTCTACAGCAATGTTTTTGCGGTTTTGAAGTGTTATCTTCCAAGTTTTTTCTACCATTCTGTTTGTTCCGATGAACTGCTTGCTTTCAAGACTCTTTACTTCTGTTCTGTTGATCTTGATGTCTCTGTCCGCACCAAGCGAGATTCTCATTGTGTCTGTAATCTCTTCGGCTTTCAGTTTTGAGTCTCCAAGATATACATTCTTCATATATACAGCCATCTTACCATCTTGGTATTGATGAGAACTCCAATTTGGAATCTCTGACATAAGATAAACTCGCTCTGATAGTTTAGGGATAGCAGAATATATATAGTTGCAGTTAATTTTTTCTTCTTTAATCGCTACCTCGTGTTCTTTTTCGTCCGAAGGGATTGTTGCTGGTAGTTCTATGTCTGCATTATAGTTAGAGAACGACGCCTGAGGAATAATAAGTTCTTCTTTGTTAGCAACTTTTATGCCTGAGGTTTTTTCTTCAAGAACCTTAGATTCCTCAGAATATAGTTTTCTCTTCCCTATTCTATTTTTTATATTATTAGATTTTTTTGAAACACCATAGGCGACAACAACATTATCATCATATTTTTGGGCATCGAGTGTAACATTTAGAATAGATGGCGAATATTGATTTATTTTAATTTTCTTTTCTTCATATCCAACAAAGCTGAATACTAAGGTTTGGCCTGTTTCTACTGCTATTTCGTAGTTGCCATCATAGTCAGTTGTTGTCTCCTTAGATGTTCCTTCGATCATAACAACGGCAAAAGGTAAAGGTTCAGATTTTTCTCTAACTATACCCTTGATTTTGCGTGTCTGTGTGTATGAGTCAAATGGTACATTTTTGTCTGTTTCATTATTGTTTCTGTCTATTGGGAGTTTGTATGTTGACAAAGCTGGCTTGTAGTTGCTTATAAATGGATCTTCCGTAGAAAGGTGTAACTTTACATTCTTCCAGTCCTCTTTTGAGTTTTGAGAAACCTTAGCACGAGACTCAATGACAACGGGCTTATCAACATCATGTACTCGAGTATTGTATGTTGGTATCCATGAAGCGTCTGATACAAAATATGTTAGGTCAACTTTGCTTGTAGTCGCCTTCTTGCTTTCAAGTTCAACAACAATGGTATTATAGGGGATTTCATTCTTAATCATTATGTTGTTGATTTGTTGCATTCGAATTGAAATTTCTTTAGATAGGACTTTCTTTTGAGTTTCGCATTCAAACAATTTTTGGTCTATCTCTGTTAGTCTTTCACGAAAGAAATTGCTCATTGTTCTTAACTCTTCTACACTCAAAGTCTTGTCGTTACCTTTTATATCTTTGTTAGCAAGAATCATATTCTTTTCTTCCTGAAGAGCATTAGGCATATTTTTCATAATGGATAAAGAGTCCTGAAGGTTTGCGATTTCTTTTTCCAAAAGTTTTATCGAATCTCTTTTAGTATCTTTGTTAACAAACTCAGTCTTGTGATCTATAGAATAGACAATGATATCCATGTCACTGAATCCGACCTGTACAGAAGTTGGACTATATTCGGTTGTAAGACCAGTGATTTGTAGAGTTGTGTGTCCAGGTTGTACACTAAAAGAACCACTACGGTTAACCATAGCACCGTGCTTGTACACTGTTACATCTTTGATGGTTGTCTTGCAATTTACTGTTGCTGCTATTATGTTTATGGTAAAGGCAAGTATTGCTATGATACTTAATAAAGTTTTCTTCATATCTGTTATTTTATATGTTTTATTGTTTGCAAAGATACTCTTAAATTCTATATAATACAACAAGAGAGCAACCAAAGTTGCTCTCTTGTTTTGTATGGAATAAACATTATTTTAGTATATTGATTGATATACATTATTTTCTAACTGGTTGAGTGTTACAGATGAAGTTGTAGAAACATTCAAGTTCCAACCAGATGCGTCAGGGCAATAGAACTTTGCTGCACTTGCACCTGCTAGAAGTTTAACAGAAAGTTTTACATCACTACCGCTTGAAATAGTTATTACATTGCCTTGTGAAATGCTGTTCGAATACTCTATTTGAGGGTTAGAAAGAACTTGGCTGCTACCTCCAGGCATCATTCCTCCGCCCATTCCACCACCAGAAGGTTCAAGAAGGAGTAGCGCACCGCCTGTTTGTGACTGAGCTCCATCTGTGTCAAGGGTTTCATTGCCGGAAGCAATAACTACACCTCCGGTTATTGTAAATGTACCATTGGAGTCAAGACAATCGTGGTCGCCGGAAGCGGCATTTGCCATGTGAACTCCACCATTGAAAGTTAATGAAGTCTTGGCATTCCAGCTGTCGTCCGAAGAAGTTACAAGCGACTCGCCACCATTTACAGTGATATTGTTTCCTTCAAAGCCTTCATAACAAGACTTTATTCTGATGTAACCACCGTTGAAAGTAAGGTTTGACTCTGCGTGTAGTGCATCATCAGTCGAGTCTATTGTAATATTTCCTCCGTTGATAGTGAGATTACTGTTTGAATGGAAGGCATCATCCTTGGCATTTATGGTAATTGTTCCACTATTTACAATAATGTTGTTGCCAACAAAAGCCTTTGGATTTCCTGCGTACGATATGGAATTGCCATCTTCCATTCCTCCTCCACCCATTCCACCAGGTCGGTTGCTGCTAGAAGAAGATGATGAGGAAGAAACAAGTGTGCCACCTGTTGTTGCGTTTATTACAAGTGCAGAATTGTCTCTGTTCTCTGTTCCAATATATAGGTCAGATTCAGCCTTGACATTCTTTGCTCCATTAGTTGTTATTAGAGTTATTTCACCGGAATTAAGGTGAACATTGTAACCCTTTATGCAACGACCTTCGGTGTAGGTTGTTGTTGTAGTGGTGGTTGAACTTCCAGGTCTTCCTCCAAAATTCTGATTACCCGTTGACGTGGTAGTTGTAGTTCCCGAATAATAGCCACCATTATTAGTAATCTTTAAAATTGCGCCATCAACTGTTACATCTTTGTCTGCGGTGATACCCTTTGATGCGATTGCGTTGGAACCAAGAGTTATGTCGATGTTTCCAGAAAGAATCTGTACACCTGCATCTGTCTTTATTCCCGCAGAATATGATGTGTCTCCATCAGCAATGATTGATGTGCCGTTGATATTCATCACCACTTCACCTCCGCTAATAATAACATCGTTGTAAGAGGTCTTTAGACCTTTTGCGGCAGCACCAGTCATAGAGATGTCAACTTTACCTCCCGTAATTGTCAATGCAGAGTCGCACTTTAATGCCTTGACATCGTCTGCGTTAGAGTTGAATACAAACTCTCCGTTTTCAATAACGATAGATTCTGAAGCGTCCACTCCATCACCAGACACGCCACTGATGTTGAGTTTGCCGCCGTACATTTTCAATCCGTCGCTGTTCAAACCATCACTAACTGCAGAGGTGATGTTTATTGTACCGGCATAAATTTCCGTTTTCTTTGAAGAGTTGATGGCATGCTTTGTATTGCCAGATATAGATAACTCTCCATTAGCACCAAGCTCACCAAACTTCAGTTTTGATTTGGCATAAATACATCCTTTATATGAAGAGGAAGATGCATCTGATAGCTCCGATTTGCCGACAAGTTCTATATTTGTTGCGTAGGAGTCACCGTCATTGCCCAAGTTTATCACGATAGGAGAAGTTTGGGAACTCGAAAGCGACAGGTTGTCCATTACTAGAGTGAATGCTCGGTCCGGAGTGATTGTAAATGAACCATTAGTAGAGCTTCCAGATAAGTAATATACAATACCTTTCTCGTTTTGAGAAGAAGAAAACGAGATGTTTGCACCATTGGCAGTATAGGAAACCTTGTCCCATGTGTAGTCGTTAACGGAAACAGATTCGTTGTTGAAAGTGACAAAAACAGTATCTGATTTCGCCTCGTCAAGAGTAAAGTCTGCATACTCTATGGCTGGAACATCTATACTCTTTGTTTCCTTTCCAGAGATGGTCATTACACCGTCTTTGAATTTTATGTTCTCTATATCCTCAATGGAGATGCTCTCAGATGAATTGCCTATGTAGATATTCATCTTGTCCTGTGCATAAAGCATAAAGGCAGCGAACGAAGCCGCCGATAAAACACATAGTTTTTTCATAGCTTCTCAATTTTAAATGTTGAACTACCAACTTTTACGATATAAGTGCCAGAAGATAAGGCTCTCATATCAACTACTTCTTTTTGCGAAATAGATGTTGAAACAACAACCTTTCCAGATGCATCAATTATCTGAACATTAGTTGGCTCATTTGTTTCGATTGTCAACTCGTCCACCACAGGATTAGGGTAGATGTTTAGTCGAATACTGACGGATTGGTCTAGAGATGACGCATCAACATTAGTGAACTTTAGCTTCACTATGTCAGATAAATTGATTGACTCAACCTTCTCGTCCTCTTTTTGTTGAATAAGAAGGTTCCTGCCAGAGAAGGACATTTGCCCTGTCTCGTTGAGCGTGAAAGACTTTGTCTCTCCACTCCTTAATTCTGTGCTAATCCTAGTCTCGGTACTTGCATAAAGTCCCATAGATAACGCACAGAATGCTGACGCTAAAAGAAACTTACACATAAGAAAAAATATTTTTAGTATTAGATCAAGTGAAGGCAAAGTTATGTATCGAAAACAAAAAAAACAATTATTATATCCGTTATGTGCAAAACAAGTACTAGAAATGATACATTTGTCTATATGTAATTATTCATTATTACGCAAAAAATAGTGAATGTTGAGGGCAATAAAAAACGAGAGGCTGTATCAAATTGCTTGATACAGCCTCCCTTAAATTTTTAGGAATAAATCCTATCTAGATTATAGATTTGGATTCATAGTCTTCCACTCAGAAACTGCAGGGATGATACCTAGAGTTACTAGTTCATCACGCATCTTCTGTAGGTGCTCGTAAGACTTAGCAAGATCTGCCATCTCCTCAGCTGTTCCAGAAGGAGCAGTGAAGTGAACACCATCCTTGTCGATTGTAGTAGGCATAGCCATCATTACATTCTTGTAACCGCACTTGTCGCAGTTTACGTAGCAACCAGCAGGCCATGTGAAAGGAGCACCACCCATAGCACCCTCGATCATCTTAACAGCCTGGTAAGCTGGGCTCTGGAATGAAGAACGGCCACGAAGCTTGATGATTGCAGAACCACCCTGGATTGTAGCTGTCTTGATCTCTGCCCAACGGTCAGCTGGGATGTTGTACTCAGAAAGTGGCTTGCCAGCAACCTTTGCCTTTGAAGCAAATACTGCCATCTGCTCACCGTGACCACCGTAAGTGTAGCAGTCAGTTACCTGATCCTGCTGAACACCGCACTGCATAGCCAACTGCTGCTGAAGACGAGTTGAGTCTAGAGCTGCAAGAGAAGTCAACTGATTTGGCTTCAAACCTGAGTGGATAAGAGCTGTAAGAGCTGTAACGTCAGCTGGGTTGAAGATAACAACAACGTGCTTTACGTCTGGACAGTACTTCTTGATATTGTCACCGAACTCAGCAGCGATCTGACAGTTACCCTTCAAAAGGTCCTCACGAGTCATACCCTCCTTACGAGGAGCACCACCTGAAGAAATGATATACTTAGCACCAGTGAAAGCCTCAGCTGGGTTAGTTGTCCAAGTAATGTTTGCACCAGGGAATGCGCAGTGTGCCATCTCGTCAGCAACACCGTGAACACCTGGCTCGAAAATATCATATAGACAAATGTTTGGAGTTAGACCAAGCATAAGTACAGACTGTGCCATGTTAGAGCCGATTGCACCACCAGCACCTACGATAACAAGCTTCTCGTTAGTTAAAAATGCCATAACTTTATTGAATTATTGTTTATTAATATTCTTTTCCTTAGAATGTCCGGCAAAGATAATAAATAAATTACTGAGTACGGACAAAAAAAATTACATTTATTTTAATTATGCTGATTTTGAGCCTTATTGTTCTTCCTTAGTCAGCATAATTGGGTATGTCATTGGAAAGGATACTATCTTCCCGTTTATTTCGTATATGTTTGACATTATGTTTTCAAGCGAGTATTGTGATATTGCCTCTCTGAGTGACTTTAGACTTTCTTTGTCTGTATTTATTCCCTCGTCGTACTTTACTAATTCAACTTCTACTTTTGTTGGTAGTCCGTTTTGTTGGCAGCCTGTATATTTTATTCTTACAAGGAACTTGCCCTTTAATGTTGGAAACTTGTCGCGTAGTGTGTTCCCAAATTCATTCCATTTGTTTATGGCTTCCTTGTTTTTCTCGGCAAGATTAGAAGTGAGAAGTAGTTTGTTCTCAACTCTCCTATGAGATTTTACTATTCCATTCTCGAGCTTGTAGAAATCTTCATGTTCGTAGGTGCCACGATAATCTATAAGTAGTCTTTCAGATCCAACCTTTATTTCGTCATTCATCCATTTAGCCCATATTTTCCCATTGTCAAGGTAGTTCTTGAAAATATCTTCTTCCTGAGCTTTAATTATCGGACCTTCGAACCCCACCTGAATGCTGTCCAAATATAGTTTATCATTTTCTATGCTCCAAAAGCCTCTATAATTTCTCCAAAGTGCAGTACATTCCCATTCTGATACATTGTATTTGTCTAGGAGTAATGAATCAAAAGCTTCTTCGCAATAAACCAAAGGACAAGTAAGTAAAGAATAATCTTTACCGTCTATTGTTATCTGTTCCGATATTTGAGGTGTGGCGTACGCTTTTGAAGTTGTCAAAAAACTTACGAATAATGCAAGAAAAAAAGTCAGTGTTTTGTTTCTCATGGTGTTGCGTATAGACTTGCATAAAAACTAAAAAAGAAGCAAAATCACTTGCTTCTTTCTGTGTGGTACCACCAGGAATCGAACCGGGGACACAAGGATTTTCAGTCCTTTGCTCTACCAACTGAGCTATGGCACCATTTTGTATTTCTAGTTTCGAAAGATTGTTAGGTTGGTAGTACCTCGAGCGGGACTTGAACCCGCACAATCGCAATGATTACGGGATTTTAAGTCCCGCGTGTCTACCGATTCCACCATCGAGGCGACCTTGATATCTCCTGATGGAGACCAATCATTAAAATTGAGAGCGGAAAACGGGACTCGAACCCGCGACCCCGACCTTGGCAAGGTCGTGCTCTACCAACTGAGCTATTTCCGCAACGTTTAGGCATCTCCTCTTGAAATGCGACGCAAAATTAGTGCTTAATTTTTATTTTCCAAACTTTTTTGAGCGTTTTTTTACTTTTTTTCGATTTTTTGCGACATAAATGTAGCGAAATGCCAAATTTTCAAATAATCAAAAGTCTCTTTTGAAAGAAATTTGTAATTTTGCACGACATATAAACTGAATAACGAATAAACAAATCTATATATGAGCATTGAATCAAAACTCACAGAGGGTGTTAAGTCTGCAGTAAAGTCT
>JAKSKX010000036.1 GCA_024401535.1 Paludibacteraceae bacterium
CTCCACTATCCAGCACTCCTTGGCTGTAAGGTCAACCGTCTTCTCGCAGACAGGCTTAGGGTTTGTGATAGCAAGCCTTGGCTTCGCATAGAACATCAAGGTGATCTCGCTTGCAGGTGATGTGGTCGGACCTGCCGGATTAACAGCAATATCACTCTGAACTACATAATATGTAACCTTATGCACTGTCTCTGTCGAATTGGCAGGGAAAGTGTATGTAGATGGAGTCGGCGCTGTATTCGCCGGAGAGGCGCTGCTCTTCCATGCTCCTGTTCTATCCAAATACGCACCCTCCGCTATCGACTTGTCCTGTGGCCTGAACCAATACAGGCTGTAGTCTCCTGGATTTGGCAGATTCGTAGTATTGACCGTAGTAGAAGAACCTAACTCTGTATTTGTAGGGTCCTCGCCCTCGCAGTATGAAAGGATTGCAGGTTTCGGACTAGGTGTCGATGTGATTGTCACCACAATCTCCGTAGGGTCGCTCATACATCCGCTCGCGTCGTCCTGCCATCTGGCCCAGTATGTCTCCGTCTCGACAGGCTTGTCGCTGCCCGCCTTGTAAAGAGGAGTCGGAACAGTTGCCTTGTATGTGCCGTCCTTCTCCGCAGACCATAGAAGCGTGTGTCCAGCCTTAGCCTTGACCACGTTAGGGTTCTTCTCGACAAGGTTCTGAGTGAACTTGCCAAGCGCCTCTCCCTCAGACTTCACGTAGCTTACGTTCAGCTCTCCGTCCGGTGCAAGCACTCTTGTTATGGTGATGTCCAGCTTAGACTTGTTGCCCTCGCACACATCCTTGCTGTACTTGAGCTCCAATGTCTGTCTTACGTCGTAAGAGACTGTTGTGGCGCCCTCGACCAATGTCTTTGTGTCAGGTGTTGGGGCGCGGTTCGGAGAAAGGTCTATCTCTCCCGAGCTCCAGATGAAGCCGTTGGCGTCATAGTAGTTCTTCACGTCAACAACCTTAGTGAACTCAAGTTCTGATGCCTCGTCCTCAGCACAGTACTGCAGAGGCTTGACCACCGGATCCTTGACGCCCCAGCATGTGATGACGATCTCAGACTTCTCGCTGATAGGGTTCGGCTCGTTGACTCCTCTGTTGGCTACATATATCTTGTGCTCTCCGACTGTGGCGTTGGAAAGTGACGGTATCTCCGTAGAGAAGTCCTCCTTGTCGGCGTCCTTGTCCGTGTACCATACAAGCTCGAAGTCCTTTGTCTTCTCGACAAGGCTCTCTATAGTCGCAGCGTCAACGCCCTTGCCCTCGCATACGTCGTACGGCTTCACGTTAGGGTCCGGTGCGGCCGATATCTCTATCCTAACCTCGGCCTTCTCGCTCTCGCATCCGCCCTTGCTCTTGAACGTCCTGTAAACTGTGACCGTGCCCTCCTTAGTCCTGTCTATCAAAGGGTATGTCTCTGTTCCGCTCGTGCTTGTCTTGCTGTCGTAGAACAGCTGTGTGAGCTCCTCAGGAACATCCCACTCCTCAAGCTGCTCCTTCTTGCCTGTCACAACCATGTTGATGACCGTGTCGTTCGGCGCCTCAGGTATCTCGCGAACGTCAACTGTGAACTTGTTGACTTCGCCAATGCAGTGCGACTTCGTGTCCTCGAGATAGTAGTAGTACTCGTACGGCTCGCTCATGCCTTCCTTGCCCTCGAACCATGAGCCCGGAACGTCCGCCTTTAGGCTCTTCAACGTGTCTGCGTCCTCGAACCAGTGGATCTTGTAGCCGCTGATCGTCGATACTACCTTGCCTGCTCCCAAGCCCTCGCAGAACGGATCAGGGTCGGTTAGTGTCTTGGTTACTTCAGGGTATCTTGCAACGATGACAATATCTTCCTGCATGCAGTCCTTTTGACCAGGGTAGTCATAGTCAAAACTTTGAAGCTTGTATTCTACACCTTTCTCGGTAACATCATCGTATGAGACTGTAATGTCTTCTGCTTTTGAAGTTTGCGATACGTGGGAAACTTCTACGTCATCGGCATACCAGGTAAGGGTGAAGTTGTCGTAAATGTCACTTTTGTCTTCCTTTAATGTCTTTACGTCTGCGGCAGATAAAGTTGTTGATTCTCCAGGACACAAGTAAACATATTTTAACTTGTTTTGGATTTTTATCTCTGCAGTAGATTCGATATTTATTTCCTCGCTCTTGGTACAAGTCGGACAATCAATAGTGATTGTAAACGGATCTGAAATAGAGTAGTCGTTACAATCGTCGTCGGCATTTGCCAAGTTTGGATTAGCTTCAAACTCTTGTGCCGCACTCTGACTTGCAACAATCACTCTTGCATAAATCACTTTTGCATCCGGATAAAGTTCAATCATATCGTCCGAATTGAACTTTATTATGGAAGATAGCGATGTAGATACATGTTTCCAAGTCTTTCCATCAGCACTACACTGAAGAACGTAATGTTGTCCTCCTCCGAAATAGTCGTCAAGAAGTTTTGAAATAGGCATTTCTATTTTCAAATCTACATCCGAACATACAGTAGTATCAAGAGAAAGAGATTCCATGTCCAGATATGCTGAAACTGATGGAGGCGAACAAGTCATGAACTTAATATCGTCTATTGCCAAATCGTTTCCTTTTTCCCAATAGTTTTGATACTGGCATTTTGTTCCACAGTCGGCAATAACCTGCAGAATTACGGAAGTTTCAGGAGTTACAATGTCTTGAATTTTGATTGGAATCCATCCACCTCCTGCTGTAGCCTCAACATTTTCCATAACACCTAGCTCTTTTCCATCTGTAGAAAGAAGTTTAATTGTTACGTAAGGATTTTCTCCGCCAGACATATTGGCAATATAGCACTCGAAATACAATTCCTTGTTTTTACAAAGACCATTGATTTTGTCCTCGAACACAGGTCCCTTGTATTGGATTGTTTTGTTAACATTGATAAATAGACATGCGCTATTGTCTCGTCCGTCTATTTCCGAAGAATGGTCTTTGGTTACACCGTTCATCCATGTTGCAAATTGTCCGTTTCCCTGCAAAGCATAACCATTTTCAGTTGGAACAACTACAGCATAAGTGTCATCGTTAATCTGTCCTGTTAAATCGACAGTATGTTTAGGAATGTTGAAGCCAGTCGATGTTCTGAAGTCAACATTTGTAGCAGGTATTGAACTTTCGTCTCCGTCCTTGTTTACGTAGGTGCGCGAGTTTTTGAAGTATCCGAAATCTTCGTGGAATACAGTCTTTCGAGAAGCTGGCTTACCATTTACTTCGCAACATGTTTCAGGTTCAACAGTAATAACATTGCTTTCCTCTCCATCTACGAAGCAGCGATACATAGTGGCGTTGTTTACCTCGTCCAATGCTGTTTGTTTTGTAGAGATTACTTCCCACGAAGCTCCTCCGTTTGTTGATTTCTCCCACTTGTATGATTTTGCGTTATAATCTCTGTCCAGAGTTAATGAAGTTTGCTCTCCGCGGCAGATTTTAGTTCCTTGTCCGGACTTAATTCTAGGATTCAAACAACCAATAATTTCTATTTTTCCAATACCAAGGGAGATGTTTTTCAAGCAGTTGTAGGCTGCCCAAATTCCGAAAGTGATGGAACTTTCATTAGGTCCGACTTCACCTTCGTAAGTTACCTCTACCTTTTGCTGTTTGGAACTTATTGTTACAGACTCCATGTCCTTGCCGTATGGTTGAGGCTTTCCCACAACCAATTGATACGGGTTGTAGCCATCGTATGTTGGCCATGCTTGTGCAATGGAACTGTCTGGGTCCATGATATTATAGAGCGTAGCCTTTACCTTATAAGTAGTTCCAGGTTTTGCATCGAAAACAGAGTATTCAAACAATTTGCTCATCGGCTCGGTTGCACACTGAATGACAAGCATGTCTTCGTCAATGTCTGCAAACTGACCTTTGCCTTCTGAATTCAGTTTTGAAGGGTTTGAAGTAACCGCCCATACCAAACTTTTTCCGTCGCTAAACTGCGGCAGACTGTCTATAACATTTGTTCCAGCGGCATCAGCCAGTGCGCCAGATGGATATGTGTTCTTCATTCCGTCCAGCGAATAGAATGTTATTGTGTCATGTGAATTTTTAGCACTTGGTTCAAAATCTGTCCATCCAAGTACACTTTCGCAGTCTTGTGCTGATATTGAAAGATTACAACTGAACAATACACCGAAGCAGGCAATAATTGTTCGTAATGACTTGTAAGTATTATTCATAGTAAAGTATTAAGTACCTTTTTGAAATTTCGTGTAAAATTAGCTATTTTGTGTTTATTTGCAACACAAAATGTGATATTATACAACAATTATTCGCTAAAATGGTACTTTAGCCCTACAAACGCAAAACAAATACACTCCTATATGTTCTTTTTCTAGAACATCTTTAAGAATGTTAGGTATGTTTAGCATGAATAGTTTCTGTTAGAAAAACAAGGGAATGACTATGTCGCGTAGCAGATACATCCAAATTAAGTCTGCTATCCAGATGAACATTGCTATTGTCAGCAGTTTGTCAAACTTGTACTTCTTATAATAATGTAATACCATATATATGAATGGTGTAAAAGGGACAACGAAGAACAAGTATGCCCAGAACCTACTGCTAATTAAAAAATCGTTATATGCTCGTATTCTAAATAATGTAAGTCCGCATAAAAAACTGTTTATTATAGTTACTATGCAAAAAGTTTTGACCACCTTGTTGCCATCTTCCTGTGAAGAAAGAGTTCGTATAGCACCAATTATACTGAGCGTATGGATTGCCGATAAAACTATGGTGATTATAATTGATTCGATAAATTGAACTCTGTCAATCACTTGGAAAATGTCATTCCCCATATATAATCGTTTTAACTGTTATTAGACCAAATCACGTATCAGTATATCGTTATGGATTTCCTTCATGCGGATTATTCTGTCCTTGTATATTTCTATTGCCTTGTCAGAATGAAGTCCCTTGATTGAATATCCGGATTCCTCACTACCTCTTAGCATATCAAAGAATCTTGCCACTGTTACGTTGTCTGTATCCTCAGCCGGCTGATACTTCAAATCATCGCTGAGCATATTTATGATTTTGTACTTCTGCAGTTCCTTAGTGCAGCTTGCCACAAGTCTGATTGGAAGGTTATATGTCATGCTAATCTCTTCTGTGTTAAGGTGTTGAGCATTCCCCTTTACATACTTGTGGTTGTGGTATATAATCGCTGCAATATAGAAAGCCGCCATGTTTCTGTTAGTCATAGACATGTTGTCTATATCATAGGCGAATTCATGCTGGCGAAGTGTAGTAATAGAGAAACTCAACTCTCCGCCAAGTAATGTAATTGTCCACGTCCATTTGATGAAGAATAGAGTCAATGGTATTGCGGCTAGACCTCCATAAACTTTTTCGTAGCTTGACAGCTTGCTGATGATTTCTATAAACACCCATCTGAAGCAGATGAAAATTATTGCTGCGATTAGGCCTGCTATAATTGCATTCCTGTACTTTACCCTTGTGTTCGGCATGACAATATACACAAGGCTTAGCAATCCCCATGCACTAATAAATCCCTTGAAATACAATATGGCGTGAACTATTCCGTAATTGGACTGTTCTGCAAATTCCTCTATGCCGTAAGATATGATTATGATTATTGTTATAGTCACAAACAGTGTGAAATAGTTTGTGTATCTGTTTATGAAATCCCTGCCGTTAGTAATTCCCCATATATTGTTGAATGTCTGTTCTATAGATGTGAAAGTGGAGATTAGCGAGTACAACAGGAACACAACGCCTATACCCAAAATGACACCGCCCTTGGCTGCGTCCAGATAGTTCGTGATAAGCGATTGAATTGCATCCACCCACTGCGGGGCAACATTGAAAGAATCTGTGAGGTAAACAAACAAATCTTTGTCTATCTCGAATAGCTTTGCTATAGCCACCATAAAGGAAAGCATAGGTATAATGGCTATTATAACATAGAATGTTAGGGCCGAAGCAAGTCGGTCAATGTCTTTCTTTAGGAAGTGGGATATGCAGAGAAGCAGAATCTTAAGGCACTTGATAAAGAAACCCTTGACACCTTTTTCATCTTCCTTCTTGATTTTCCATATACTCAGAGTGGAAATGTATTCAGATAATGGCAACATTCAGTTTTAGTCTCGTTTTAGAAATAAAATAAAAAGCAGCAGGAGTATAAGCCGAGTTATGTGCCGCCGAAGCGGTGTCTGTCATTTATCTACTATGCCTATCACTAAGCATCTCTAGCAATCTACCCTCCAACATCAGACGAGCAGCCTTCAAGCGTTGGTTTACATGATCTTGCAACCCATGGTCAGACCTTGACGCTAAATGTCACCACTTAGCCGAGTGAGCTCTTACCTCACCGTTTCACCCTTACCATTTCTGGCGGTTTACTTTCTGTTGCCTTGAACTTCCCGTCGCCGAGAACTTGTCGTTAGCAAGCATGGTGCTCTGTGTTGCTCGGACTTTCCTCTTGCACCACAAGAATGCAAGCGACAGACCCTCCTGCTACTTTCTGACTGCAAATTTACATGTTTTTGTTTGATAAAAAAACAAATATGCTCGCTACCGTGCAAAAAATGGGATTATTCGCTTTTTTCTGGCTTTATTCTTCATTTTTGATGTCATATTAGTCAAGAGACGATTGTTAAATTAAGATTGTCTTGCCATTACTATTTGATACGAAAACACATTTTGTTTTTGTATTTATAGAAAGATTGTTGTGTGTTTCTTTTCTTCCTTTTTGTGTGCTATGTGTCTTGATGGCCAATTAATGTTTTTTATTTCAATGTTTGTTTGTCTGCTTGACCAAAAAATTTTTTTGAATTGAGTTCCAATGAATTTTTCATTCTAAAAGATGTTTTTTGTCTGAGCTTGCAGATGTCTATGATTAAAAATGAACAAAAATTAGGTTTTGACTATGTTTTTTTGTATTTTCGCTGTTCGTAACTAGTAACTATATAAATTGGGTTTGAATATGAATATTGTGTCAAAAGTATTGGCAACACTGTTTGTTAGTGTTTGTACTTGCCTTGTTTACGCAGAGAATCCTGATTTTAAAATTCCCAATGCTGAAGATTTGGGCATTAAAGGTAAAATAAAGGAATATAAACGTTACATTTCAGAGGGGGAGTCTGATTCACGTTTGCAATACAGCTACACCTTTGGCTCGAAAGGAGAGATAAAAGAGCATATAACATTTGATGAAAATGGTGATTTGAAAAGTATAATTACTTATACGGCAGACGAAAAAGGCAGACTATCAGAATATTGTTACTATGATGCAAAAAACACTATTAGTTCTTCTATTATTTCCAGAGATTCAAGCGGAAATGAAATAAGACAAACGAACAATAAAACACTTTCTTTCGATATAAGATATACATATACATACGATGACAGAAACAATTTGGTAGAGTTTATAGGGTTTGCTGGTGATTCTTTGAAATATAAATATACTTATGCTTATGACAATAAGGGTAACAAGCTTGAGGAAAATCATTACAAGTCAGATGGAACTTTAAGTAAAAGTCAAACTTGGAAGTATGATAAAAAAGGAAAGTTGATAGAGTTATTTATCGATGATGTAGCGCACAAGGAACAGAAGCAACAGTACTATTATATGGCTCAAAAGGTTGTATATGTTTATGATAGACATGGTAATGAAGTAGAGCATAAAAATTATGATTCATACGGTGTCTTTTCGGGAAGGGTTTCGAACAAGTATGATTCCAAGAACAATATTATCGAAGCAATCAAGTTCGATAAATATGATAAATTTGATTCAAAGGAAACTTTTACTTATGACAAAAAAGGAAAGCTAATAGAGAAATGTAAGTATAACAAAAAAGGATTTGAGTATAGCTCGGTGTATGCCTATGATAAGAAAGGTAATGAGATAGAATACTGCACTTTTGACAGAGATAGTATTCTGAATAACAAAATAACCAAGGTATATGATAAAAAAGGGAATATTATAGAAACTTGCGAGTATGGCAAGTCAGAATTGACAAGAAAACAATCTACGAAATATGATTCAAAAGGTAGAATGATTGAGTTTTATGAATATGAACATAATAAGCGTTCCAATAATCCTTTTGACTCCTTCTCCTCTAAAAAAACAAAAGAGGTTGACTATTCAATCAAATACATTTATGATAAGCAGGGGAATCTGATTGAATATTTAGAAATAGGTCCTGACAATTCTTTGGCTACAAAGAAAGTATATATGTATGACAAACATAGGAATGTTATTGAAACCAAGGTTTTCGAGGACGGCAAGTTAGTTAGAATTCTGACGAACAAAATAGAGTATTACAAATAAATATAGGAAGGAGCAGGATTACAGTGTAGTTCTGCTCTTTGTTTTTTATATTACACTCATATCATGTATGTTGGCATCTGTTGTTGAATAGCTAGCGTCCATACAAAATATGTTTTAGAGCAACAACAATAAAAAAACTATGATTTTTGCCTAAAAGTTTTGGGAAGTTGTTTATATTTGCATTGTGTTATCATAGATTCTATGGTGACTGACAGACAAGACAAAAAACGATTAAACGATGAGTGGTGTAGTAATAATTCCTACATATAACGAAAAGGAAAATGTAGAGGCGATAATTAGAGCAGTCTTTTCGCTTCCTACTCCTTTTGATGTGTTGATTATTGACGATGGCTCTCCTGACGGAACTGCCAACATCGTCAAGGGATTGATGGCTGAGGAATTTAAAGGAAGACTTCATATCATTGAACGAAGTGGTAAGCAGGGGTTGG
The DNA here is from genome assembly GCA_024401535.1 of Paludibacteraceae bacterium. GTDB lineage: Bacteria > Bacteroidota > Bacteroidia > Bacteroidales > Paludibacteraceae > UBA1723. Next base: position 8,768 of record JAKSKX010000036.1, read on the forward strand.
GTACTGCATATATCACAGGTTTCAAATGGGCTATCGAGAATAAATATGATTATGTGTTCGAAATGGATGCCGATTTTTCTCATAACCCGAACGATCTTTTGAAACTGCATAAGGCTTGCAGCGAGGAAGGTGCTGATGTAGCTATTGGAAGCCGATATGTAAGCGGAGTGAATGTTGTGAACTGGCCTATGGGCAGAGTGCTGATGTCGTATTTCGCTTCCAAGTATGTGAGGTTCGTAACAGGTATGAATGTGGCAGACACTACTGCCGGTTTCGTTTGCTACAGACGCGAGGTGCTAGAGACTATCGAACTTGACAAGATTAAGTTCAAGGGCTATGCATTCCAAATCGAAATGAAGTTCACATCTTACAAGTGTGGATTCAATATAAATGAAGTGCCTATTATCTTCGTTAACAGAGTTCTAGGTACAAGTAAGATGAGCGGTGGAATCTTTTCAGAGGCTTTGTTTGGCGTAATCTCGCTAAAGTGGAGAAGCTTCTTTAGAAAATACCCTCAGAAATCAATTGCTAACAATTAAGTAACACAAGCATAATGGATACAATACTAATAAAGGATGCAAAGATAATCAATGACGGCACTTCATACAAGGGCTCTTTGCTTATCGAGGGAGAGAAGATTTCCAAAATCTTCAGAGATGATATACCAGACAATGTTTTGAGAACAGCTCATGTGATTGATGTTGACGGTGCTTGGGTAATGCCAGGTGTGATTGACACTCACGTTCACTTCAGAGAGCCAGGTTTGGACGAGAAGGGTGATTGGGAGACTGAGTCTAAGGCTGCCGCTATGGGTGGTGTGACTACTGTTATTGACATGCCTAATACAAAGCCTCAGACAACAAACATTGAGACTCTTGAGGCGAAGGAGAAGATTGCCCAGACAAAGAGCCGCGTAAACTATGGATTCTGTCTTGGTGCAACTAATGATAATATCGCCGAGATTACAGCCGTAGATAAGAACAGAATTGCCGGCATCAAGGTGTTTATGGGAAGTTCGACAGGTGGAATGCTTGTTGATGACAAGGCTAAACTTGACGAGTTGTTCAAGAATGCCAAGGTTCCAGTTGTAACACACTGCGAAGACGAGAAGATGATTGCAGCAAATGTAGAGAAGTACAAGGCTCAATATCCAGAGGGACAAGTTCCAGTATCTGAGCATGAGTTCATTCGTTCATCTGACGCCTGCTACAAGAGTACATCTTTGGCTATTGATTTGGCTAAGAAGTACGGCACTCAGCTTCATGTCGCTCATATCTCTACGGCAAAGGAAATCGCTTTGTTCGAGCATGAGTTGAAGAATGTCGAGGACAAGAAGATTACAGCAGAGGTGACTCCTAACCACCTTTGGTTTGATGATAGAGACTATCCAAGATTGGGTGCTAAGATCAAGTGTAATCCTGCAATCAAGAAAGAGAAGAGTAGAGAGAACTTGCTTTCTGCAGTAGAGAAGGGAATCATTGATACTATTGCCAGCGACCACTCTCCACATCTATTGAGCCAGAAGCAGGGTGACGCATTGACTGCAGCAAGCGGTATTCCTTGCATTCAGCATTCTTTGCCAATGATGCTTCAGCTTGCTAAGAACGGTGCATTCACTAGAGAGCAGGTAGTTGAGAAGATGTGTCACAACCCAGCCAAAATCTTTAATATAGAGAAGAGAGGTTACATTCGCAAGGGATATTATGCTGATATCGTGGTTGTATATCCAAACTTCCCATATAAGGTTGAGCAGAAGGACCTACAGTACAAGTGCGGTTGGTCTCCACTTGAGGGTGAGACTTTGCAGTACAAGGTTATCTATACATTCGTAAACGGAAAGTTGGTTTACAATGAAGGTGTGTTGGATGACTCTGTAAGGGGTACTGCTGTTAAGTTCAACAGAGAGTAATTTTTATTCAAATAGAGGTTTCCGCTTGGTTCAAGTGGAAACCTTTTTTATTGGAATACCAGTCTATATATGAATAGTTGCAAGAGCGTGTTTATGAAACAAATGGAAGGGTACATTATATGCATCCTATTTTTTTTGTTCGCTTTTGCTAGGACTGTTTCAGCTAAGGATTACTTCGTATCTGCCGTATATTCCGAAGAAAACAACCAGTTGCCGTCTTCCGCAAACTGTGTATGTACGGATAGCGTAGGTTTTGTTTGGGTTGGAACTCAAGACGGGCTGGTGAGGTACGATGGATATGAGTTCAAGACTTATAAGGCCAATCCTTTGCTATATCATACCGCTATATCTAACAATGTTACAGATATAAAGCCTTTGCCTAATAACCGTTTGGCTCTGCTTGTTCTTGGAGGTCAAACATTTGTATTTGACATAAACAGAAATCATTTTTATTTATACCCAGATCCTCAGGATAATGTGGGCGATGACTATATATATATAGAAAGAATTGAAGTAAAGAATGATTCTTTGTATATGTGCTCAAGTGAGGACAGATGTCTAGTCTTGGGTTACGATACAGTTGCATATTCCAGATTAAACAGTCCTGACATAGTTTCAGACAAGGACAAGTCAAATATGTCAGAGCATGTGTCGTGGGTTATTGACAACGGCGCATTGGTTAAACTTGTTCATTTGAACGACTATGTAACATTGAACAAGATTTCAAGTAAAAAGATAATACACGGATACTCGAAAGTCGATGATATTCATTCATTGCTTCCGTTGGAAAAATCTTTCGATTATGTGTTAAGCAACGAAGACAAGCAGATTGTTTTCAAAAAGGGAGATGAAACATTCTATTTGAGCAAGAATGGCTCTCTGCAAAAAGATCCAATAGATTTCCATAGAATTAAGGTAATCAAGAAAGGTAAGGACGGAGATTTGTATCTAGGTGGAAAGAATAACTTGTTTCATCTTATACCTAAAGGCAATGCCTTCAAAGTATTGACCTATAGGACACAAAAAGATGCGCAAGTGAGCGATATCCTAGTCGATTCTCATGGAAGGGTTTGGGTAGGCACAGAAAATGACGGCCTTTACCTTTTGAATGCAGATGGCACATTTATGACAATGCATGACGAGTGGAAATCAAGTTATCCACCTCGTTTTGTGTCAATAAATTGTCTTTATGAAGACAGTAAAGGCGTAATATGGGTAGGAAGTACTGATGGAGTAACAATGTTCAGCAGTGAACAGAATGACTACAAGAGCATACGTTTCTTTTTCTACAACTCAGAAACTACGAATTTGATATATAGTCATATTACAGATATTGCTGAGGATTCCAACGGCGAAATATGGTTCACAAGTATCGGAGGAGGATTGTATCATTGTTCTTCGGACAGATTCCTCGGAGAACCCCTTGAATTGCAGAAGTTTGAAACACCTCAAACAGAAGTGCTTTTATCGGTAGTTCCTGTTGGATCTTCTTCTTTGGCTATACTTTCTCCAAACTCCTTGTTGAGAGTCGATACTAAATCTGGCGAATGTGACGAGTTTATGATGGATGTGATCAAAGGGGCGTCTTTCCGTAACAGACAGATTTCTTTTCATAATAATAATGTACTCATACCTTCGTCAGTCGGTTACCTAGAAGTGGATTTACAGAATATAAATAGGAACAATCTAACTCCTAATTATGTAATAACCGGAATAGTTTCAAATAACAAGGAGGTCGATTTCGAGGAAAACACTATTTATTTGACAAAGGCAAACAATAGCTTCACTATCAATTACTCTGACTTGTTGTTTGGTTTGTCCAAATATAAGTATAGACTAAAGGGACTTAACAAAAAATATACATATACTTTACTGCCGCAAGCTACTTTTACCAATGTTCCTCACGGGGATTATGTATTTGAGTTGAGTTCGGATAATTGTGACATCGTAAAGACAATAAAAGTAAAGATACTCCCTTCGTGGTATGAGACTATATGGGCGAGAGTTTTGTTCGTTTTGATTGCTCTAGGAGCTGTTTGGTTTGCCATTAGGTCCTACCTAATTTACTATAAAAGGTCAACCAAGAAAAAAATGGAGGATCATCTTAACCAGATGAAACTTAATTTCTTTACAGATATATCTCATGAGATTAGAACCCCTTTGACTTTGATATCTGCTCCAATAGAAAGTCTTCTCAGCAGGAAATCATTTGGCCCAGAAGAAGAAAAGATGCTTGAGGTCATTAAGGCCAATTCCGAGCGAATGAAGTCTATGGTGAACGAACTTCTTGACTATAGTCGTTTGGAATCGGATCACTTTGAAAACAATATCATAGGCCAAAGTTTGCAGCCTATTCTGAAAAGGGTAAGCAAATTGTTCCTTCAAGAGGCTGATAGAAATTCCATAAATTTTATAGTTGATGATAGAACTAATGGAGAGTCGTGCGATATAGACGCAAGGCAAATAGAGACAGCCATAATAAATTTGCTAAGCAATGCATTCAAGTTTACGCCTAAACATGGTGAAATAAAGCTAAGTGCTTGTTTTGATGGTGACAAGACTGTCATTTCTGTGTATGACAGCGGAAAATCTTTGGGTGAATCAGAAAAGGAATCCATGTTCCAGCGTTTCTTTACTACAGGTGAAAGAGAAAACAGCTCAGGAATAGGTTTGAATATAGTCAAGAGAATTGCAACCAATCTTTCCGGTTCTGTGGATGTCGTTTCTGAAGAGGGTAAAGGAGTAAATATAATTATTTCACTCCCTCGTTATGCTTCTGACTATTCCAGAACTTCAAATAATTCCAAAATAGTTAGCTCAGTCCACGACAAGGGTACAACTCTGCTAATTCTGGAAGATAATAAAGATTTAAGGGAGTTTCTGATTGGCTCGCTTGAACCTTTCTATAATATCTTGAGTGGAGAGAATGGTGTTGCTGGTTTGGAGCTAATTCAAAACAGTATTCCCGACTTGATTCTTTCCGACATCATTATGCCAGAAATGGATGGAGTGAAGTTCGCTGAAAAGGTTAAGTCAGATTCCAATTACTCTCACATCCCATTGGTTTTGCTTACTGCCAAAGATGATATGCAGACCAAGATAGATACTCTGGGAATAGGTGTAACTGACTATATTACAAAGCCTTTCAGTATCGAGTATTTGCAGGCCAGAATACAGAACATACTGAATGAGCGTGAAATGCTAAAGAAACATTTCCGTGGTATAATTGTCGAGGATGAGCAGGAGGCAGAAAATGAAGACGCTTCCATTGTTGAGGCTAAGACTATCGCAGACAAGATAAATGAACTGATGTCCGATGAAGATTTGAACGTGGATGTTCTTTGCAGTGCTATGAATCTGTCGCGCTTGGCATTCACGTCAAAGTGCAAGACATTATTCGGCCTGACTCCCGTAGAACTTGTCAGGGATATGCGAATGAAGAAAGCAAAGGAATTGTTGAAAACTACAGACATGTCAATCCAAGAAATTTCTTACGCTGTTGGAATTTCTGACCAGAGATATTTTGCTCGTATTTTCAAGCAATTATTCGGAGTGACGGCTACGAAGTTCAGAGAGGAACAATAATTGTTTTTGATGCTTTTCTTTGTTCGTTATTTATACTTATTTGTGTTGGTATGTGAATTATTTTTGTAATTTTGCATCATATTTGAAATTTTATTTGATAATGAAGAAGATATTTGCATTAGTTGCTGTTGTAGCTACAGTTTTTTCTTTGAGTTCATGTAACAACAAGAAGAAAGATTCCAAGACAGAAAATACTGATACTACAGAGGTTTCTGTTACTGATACTATTGATACTGATACTGTTGTGTTTACAGGTGCTGAGCCTTTGCAGAAAGCACAGGTTGTATATGTGGATCTAGACACAGTGATTAAGGCTTATAATTTGGCTAAGGAACTAGAGAAGGAGTTGAAGTCTAAGGAGTCCAAGGCACGTGCTTCCATTGTCAGAAAGCAGGAGTCTTTGCAGAAGAAGGCTATGGATTTCCAGAAAGACTATGAAAACGGAAAGTTCCTTACAGAGGCTTCCTTGAAGGCTGCTCAGTCGGAGCTTATGAAGGGCGAGCAGGAACTTAACCAGCTTGACCAGAAGCTTACAAACGAGATGCTTGCTGAAACAAACAAAATGAATGCGCGTCTTCGTGACAGCTTGAATTCAGTATTGAAGCAGTATATGGATGAAGGAAGATACGAGATTATCATTGCAAACAACGCTCTTGCCAGTACAGTCCTTATGGCTAAGCCAGGATTGAACATTACAAAGATTGTTGTTGAGGATATGAACAAGAGATACACAAAATAATTAGTTTCTCACTGATTTAGTAATGTAATTCATACAATGCGGGCAAGTCATTCAGGCTTGTCCGCTTTTATTTTGTTTTTATGAGTATTTATGTGAATCAAAAATTGTATCTTTGCATAATTGAATAAAAAGATTACAGAAATGAGTGAAATAATAAATCTTGAGCCAAAGTGCGTTTGGGAAAAGTTTGATGATATTTGTTCTATACCTCATCCTTCAAAGAAAGAAGGAAGAATGAGTCAGTATATCATTGATTTCGGTAAAAAATTGGGCCTAGAGACAATTAGTGACGAATACGGCAATATTTTGATCAGAAAGCCTGCAACTAAAGGTCATGAGGATGTTCCAAGCATATTGTTCCAGTCCCATATCGACATGGTATGCGAAAAGAATTCTGATGTTAAGTTTGACTTCGAGACTCAACCAATAGAGCCATATATTGATGGTGAATGGGTTAAGGCCAAAGGTACTACTCTCGGAGCTGATGATGGCATTGGTGTGGCATATCAAATGGCTTTGCTCGAAGACAATTCCTTGCAGCATGGACCTATCGAGTGTCTGTTTACTGTTGATGAGGAGGTTGGACTTCTTGGTGCGCACGTATTGAGGAAAGATTGGATTACAAGCAAATATCTTGTCAATCTAGATTCCGAAGAGCAAGGAGAGTTCTGTATAGGATGTGCTGGTGGTGTCGGAACTTTCGCAGAGTATAAGTGTGAAATGGAGGATGCCACATCTGATCTTTTCTTTTTGAACATAAAGGTTGGTGGCTTGATAGGTGGTCATTCAGGAGCAGATATTGACAAGAACAGAGGTAATGCAATAAAGGTTCTTGCTGAACTTCTTCGTACTATCGAGGCAAACGTCGAGACAATGTACCTTGTTGATATAGACGGAGGAAATCTGCACAATGCCATCCCTCGTGAAGCAAGAGCAACAATAGCTGTCAAGAGCAAGGACAAAGAGAAGGTTAGAATCCAAGTTAATATTTTTGATGATTTAGCACAACAAATGTGCTGTGATGAGGAAAAGGTTGTTCTTGAGTTGGAGAGTGCAGACAAACAGTCCAAAGTTATATCATTAAAGGATACTGACAATATCCTTTCCGCTTTGTCTCTTTGTCCTCATGGTGTTGAGGGTATGAGCGAGGATATGCCTGGACTTGTTGAAACTTCGACAAACCTAGCTTCTATCAAGAAACAGGGCGAAGGTGTCTATTTGATTGAGACTAGCCAGCGTAGTTCTGATGAGGAGAAAAAGGAAAAGATTCGCATGAAAGTCATGATGTCTTTCGTGGTTTCCGGTTCCAAGAATGTTTATTGTGACGAGGGTTATCCTGGATGGAAGCCTAACATCAATTCAAAGATAAAGGATATTGCCGTAGAGACATACAAGCAGCTGTTCGGAGTTGAACCTAAGGTCGGAGCTATTCATGCAGGTTTGGAGTGCGGTTTGTTCATTAACAAGTATCCTAATCTTGACATGATTTCTGTTGGACCTACAATAATCGGTAATCATTCACCTGCTGAAAGAGTGAAGATTGACACTGTAGAGATGACTTGGAAGCATGTCCTAAAGATTATCGAGGAAGTAATGCGTGTTCATTGATAAGACAATATTCAGATTATGGTTCATTTACTATTCAAGGAGTTTGCCACATTCTTTGCAGCACCTATCGGCTACATAGTTGTAGGTATATTCCTTTTGATGACAAGTCTTTTCCTTTGGGTGATTCCAGGAGATTTCAATATCATATACGGAGGGTATGCTAACCTTGACGGTCTGTTTATGATTGCTCCGCTTATGTATCTTTTCCTTGTGCCTGCAATCACTATGCGTTTGTTCGCTGAGGAAAAAAAGACTGGTACTATAGAGCTTTTGTTGACTCATCCGATAAAGAAGATAGAGATAGTGACAGCAAAGTACCTTTCAGGTGTTCTGTTGGTGTTGTTTTCTCTGTTGCCTACACTTGTTTATGTGTTTGCCCTTTGGGTGTTGGCAGATCCGAGCGGAAACATTGATACAGGAGGTATATGGGGTTCGTATATCGGACTGTTCTTTCTTGCTTTGGTTTATGTGGCAATAGGAGTCTTTGCTTCAAGCTTGACAGACAACCAGATTATCAGCTTCATACTTGCTGCAGTTTTGTGTTTCGTGTTCTATTACGGCTTTGATTTGCTTTCCTCGATGAGTACTGACGGAAATACCCAGACGTTTGTTTCATCTCTTGGAATAAACAGTCACTACGAGAGTATGAGCAGAGGAGTGATAGACAGTAGAGATGTGCTATATTTTATCTCGGTTTGTTTCATCTTTATATATGTGACAAACCTTGTGATCTCTAAAAAGAAGTAGTTGCTGTATGCTCTATAAACACTATCTGACTAGTTCCCAGGATATGCCGGAAATCTTTATCTGGCGTACAGACGAAACTGTAGAGGAGATGCTTGAAATGTTTCCTTCGCAGATGGCTGAATTGTATCAGGTGGAGTTGGAGAAGTTCAAGAACTCCAAACGAAAGCTGGAGTTTCTATGTGCCCGTCATTTGCTAAGAATGGCTGTGAACGATGATCACACAGTCCTTTATGAGGAATCTGGCAGACCTTATTTGTCAACGTATTCCAGAGAGATGAATATATCTCACACCAAGGACTATGTTGCTATAGCCATGCACAAGGACAAGCGTGTGGCACTTGATATAGAGACCAGGGGAGTGAAGGTTGAACGTGTTATGCACAAGTTCCTTACTGACAAGGAGACTTCTATGCTTTCCTCTGATCATGAAATAATGTTGCTCCAGCTCCATTTGCTTTGGTGTGCCAAAGAGACTCTCTATAAGATTATGAGACACTCAGACACAGAGTTTAACCGCCATCTGCATATAGAGAGCATGGGTGATAGTAATTCTTCGTCATACGATGAAAAGCTAGATATATGCGGTGTTATGAAGTGTTATGAGGATAGAACCGAGGAGTGCAGAAAGTATCTCCTTCGCTACAGAATCTTTAATGATTTCGTCTTAGTATATGGAATAACTGACTAGAAAATGAAATATTTGCATTATTTATACATATTTATCAGCATTTGCCTTTGCTCCTGTTCTGTTCAGCAGAATAGTGGCGAGTCTAATACCTTGTTGCAGAATCCTCGTGCTACGGACTCTAAACCAAGTGCCAATACCGGCAATTCTGTTGATATGAAGGAAATAGCCAAGGCTGTAAAGAAGGCCGGTGTAGGTGACCGTGCTTTCTCTCATTCCACATATAACGGAAAGATATACTATCACAACAATTACGTCTTGTCCTATAGCGAACAGGACGAACAGGCTGAATGGGTTGCCTATGAAGTGACATACGAGGAAGTCAGCAGTAACAACTGCGCCAAGAGTACTGAATTCTTTGAGGACCCAATCATAGAGACCAAGTCGGCTCAGCCATTTGACTACAAATACACGGGATATGACAAGGGACACATGGCTCCGAGTGCAGATATGCGTTTCGACCCTGTGGCTCAGAAGGAGTGCTACTATATGAGCAATATGTCTCCGCAGCTTCATGCCTTCAACGCTGGACTTTGGAACGATTTGGAGAACTATGTGCGCTACCTTGCAAGGGCTTACAACAGAATATACGTTGTGACTGGTCCTGTGCTAAAGGGCTGTAACAACAAGCTTACAAAGACTTTCAAGGATGGTACTAAACAGCAGACTCGTATAACTTTGCCGGATTATTACTACAAGATTATCTTTGACTGTTCGTATGAAAAGAATATGAAGATGATAGCCTTTGTAATGCCTAACAAGGATTGTTCGGACAATGATATCTTCCATTATACTGCTACTGTGGATGAAGTGGAGAAGCTTACCGGTATAGACTTCTTCAAGAACTTGCCTAAGGATGTTCAGCATGAACTAGAGAGCAAGTACGATGAAGGTGCGTGGAAGAAGATTCCTAAGAAGTGATTTGTTATGAACCTTAATTATTTGCTATTAAACTAAGATTTATGGATGCATACAGTTATAAGGCTCTACAGCCTATTATCTTTATTGATATAGAGACTGCGCCATTGACCGACTCCCTTTCACAGATGTCGGAGGATTTGCAGCATATATGGATTGACAAGGTGGAGCGCTTGAACTCCAGTAGAGGAGAGCAAGACAAAGCTACCGCAGAGGATGAGTTCCTGAACGCAGGACTTCAGGCTGAATTTGGCAGAATTGTCTGTATTTCCGCCGGTGTTATGACTATGGAAGGCTCAACTCTTGTGCTTAATACAAAGTCGTTCTATGGTACTGATGAAAAGGCTTTGCTTTCCGATTTCCTTGCTATGGTTGAAAGTATGGTCCATAATCATGGAAGCATTTCTTTCTGCGGACACAATCTAAAGTCATTTGATATGCCATACATCTGCAGAAGGCTGTTGATTAACGGCTTGAATGTTCCGCAATCCATATATAAGGATGGTGCCAAGCCTTGGGAGGTTAACTGGATTGACACTATGTCTATGTGGCAGTTCGGTGATTCCCGTCACTTCGCTTCATTGAAACTGCTTTGCGCTTTGTTCGGTATCCCTACGCCAAAGGATGATATTGACGGCAGTGAAGTCCGCAGAGTGTTCTATGAGGAGAAGGACTATGACAGAATAGCAACGTACTGCGAAAAGGATGTCAAGGCTACGGCTCAGGTATATATGAAGATGAAGTTCGGGTATCTGCCTAACGATATGGCGTTCAAGAGCTTTACAATTCATAATTCATAATTCATAATTCATAATTTCATGAAAGAGCAAGACAATAATGCCATACTGACAAAGAGTAGAAGCTTCGCTATTAGGTGCATTAACCTTTATAAGTTCTTGTGCAGTGAAAAAAATGAATATGTAATGTCCAAACAACTGCTGAGATGCGGAACAAGTATTGGAGCAAACGTAAAAGAAGGTGTAAGAGGTCAATCAAAAGCAGACTTCTTCTCAAAGTTTTGCATTGCGTTAAAGGAAGCTTCGGAAACGGAATATTGGCTTGACCTTCTACATGAGACGAATTATATTACAGATGTTCAGTATCAAAGTATAAATGCTGATTGTACTGAACTGATTAAATTGCTAACATCAATTTGTAAGCATAAAGACGATAACTAATTGTGCATTGTGCATTATGAATTATGAATTGATTTTGATTGTTATTTTTTTATGATAGAAAGAATTTTCGAACTGGAAATCGCTGACCCAACTATTTTCTTTGGAGTGAACAACACTAACCTTAGAACTATTAAGGACCTTTACCCAAAGATTAAGATTGTTGCGCGTGGTAATGCCATAAAGGTTATGTGCAGTGAGGAGGAGATGGTTGTCATCGAAGAGGTGATGGCTAAGCTTGAAAACTTCTGCGCCACATTCAACAAACTCAGCGAGGAGGTTATTATTGATATTGTCAAGGGTGCTGAGCCTGAAGTCAAGAAGGACAACAACCTGATTATATATGGTCTCAACGGCAAGCCTATTTCTGCCAGAACTCCCAATCAGCAGAAGTTCGTTAAGCTGTACGAGACTAACGACCTGATATTCTCCATCGGTCCTGCCGGTAGTGGTAAGACCTATGTGGCTATAGCTATGGCTGTCAGAGCCTTGAAAAACAAGGAGGTCAAGCGCATATTCCTTTCCCGTCCCGCTGTTGAGGCTGGTGAAAAGCTAGGCTTCCTGCCGGGAGATATGAAGGAAAAGATTGACCCGTACCTTCAGCCTCTTTACGATGCGCTCCAGGATATGATTCCAGGCTCAAAGCTTCGTGAATATATGGAGAACGGAACTATACAGATTGCACCTCTTGCCTTTATGAGAGGTAGAACATTGTCCGATGCATTTGTTATACTTGACGAGGCTCAGAACACAACTACTGCACAAATCAAGATGTTCCTTACTCGTATGGGTATGAACTCAAAGATTGTTGTGACCGGAGATATGACTCAGATAGACCTGCCTGCCAGCCAGCGTTCCGGTCTTGGCGAGGCTCTAAAGGTCCTTAAAAATGTCAAGGGTATAGGTCGTGTAGAATTTACCTCTAAGGATATTGTCCGCCACGAACTTGTCCAGAGGATTGTCGATGCTTATTCAAAATATGAAAGCAAGCAGAACAAGAACGTGCTTTCAATGCATAATTCATAATGCATAATTCATAATTCAGCGTGCTTGGTACGTTAATTATGGTTGAATTTTAATTGTAATATTGTCGCACTGTTGCACTATATGATGTTAATTATGAACTAATTATGCATTATGAAACGAAGTTCGACGTAGTCAAAACAACGTTTAACGATACGAAGTGAGTTAATTGTGCATTGTAAAGGATTGTGAATTATAAAGGATTATGAATTGAATAACGATTATGAATTGTGAATTATGAATTATGAATTAAATATGACTGTACTGCCTAAGGTTTCAATGAAAATGAACCTGTTGAAGGACGAGGTGGCTAAGGTCATCAAGGTCAAGGCTGACAGAATCAACGATATTCAAATCGTCAGAAAGTCTATTGACGCTCGTTCTAGGGTGCAGGTCAAGGTTAACCTTACAGTTAACGTATATACTGACAAGTCCAAGCCGGAGCCTGTAAAGTACGACTTCAACTATCATGATGTGTCTAACTGTCGAAGTGTCGTAGTTGTCGGTGCTGGTCCTGCAGGTCTCTTTGCTGCGTTGAGGCTCATTGAACTTGACTTCAAGCCGATTATCCTTGAACGCGGTAAGGCTGTCAGCGACAGAAAGGTGGATATTGCTAACCTTTGTCGTGGTAATGGACTTAATCTGGAGTCCAACTACTGCTTCGGAGAGGGTGGTGCCGGTACATTCTCGGATGGAAAGCTGTTCACTCGCTCCAAGAAAAAAGGTAACTGCGAGAGGGTGTTGAAGTGCTTCCACTATCATGGTGCGCAGGACTCCATACTCGTAGAGGCTCATCCTCATATCGGTACTGACAGGTTGCCCGAGGTTATCAAGCGAATGAGGAACACCATAACTGAAAACGGTGGAGAGATTCGTTTCCAGTCCAAAGTCACTGACCTCATCATCGAAAACAAGGCTGTTAAGGGTGTTGTCCTTGAAGGCGGTGAAAAGATTATGTCTCCGGCAGTAGTCCTTGGAACAGGTCACTCTGCTCGTGATGTCTATGAAATGCTACAGAGAAACGGTGTGGAGTTGGAGGCTAAAGGCTTTGCTATGGGAGTCCGTGTGGAGCATCCTCAGGGACTTATTGACAAGATTCAGTATCATGCCGCTGAAAGGGGAGAGTATCTTCCTCCTGCTGCCTATAACCTTGTTACTCAGGTAGATGGACGAGGTGTATATAGCTTCTGTATGTGTCCGGGTGGATTCATTGTCCCTGCCTCTACATTCGATGG
>JAKSKX010000037.1 GCA_024401535.1 Paludibacteraceae bacterium
TGCATTATGCATTGTGCATTGTTTAGTACCACTCGATTTCGCAAGTTGATGGGAAAGCGTTTGAAGGTATCTTACCCTTTAGACTTACAGGCACACGTGCTGTCTTTAGGTTCTGACAATCCGCGAATGCACTACGACCGATTGTAGTTACCGACTCAGGGATTTCGATGCTTGTAAGGCTTTCGCAACCATAGAATGTATACCTTCCGATTTCAGTTACCGAATTAGGGATTACGATACTCTCGAGGCTTGTGCAACCATAGAATGCATACTCTCCGATTTCCGTTACCGAGTTAGGGATTTCGATGCTTGCGAGGTTTGTACAAAAAGCGAATGCCTCCCCTCCGATTGTAGTTACCGAACTTGGTATTTCGATGCTTGTGAGGCTCGCGCAAAGTGAGAATGCTTGATTACCGATTGATGTTACCGAGTTAGGGATTACTGTATTTTGGCAACCAACGATAAGTGTATTGCTTGCTGTCTCGATGATTGCATTACAATTATTACGAGAATCATAAACTTTATTATCCTTTTCGACAACGATGCTTGTGAGGCTGCTGCAGCCATAGAATGCACTACCTCTGATTTCAGTTACCGAATTAGGGATTTCGAGGCTTGCGAGGCTTGTGCAACCAGCGAATGCAGTATATCCGATTCTAGTTACCGAGTTAGGGATTTCGATACTTGTGAGGTTTGAGCAACCACCGAATGTATACCTTCCGATTTCAGTTACCGAATTAGGGATTACGATACTCTCGAGGCTTGTGCAACCATAGAATGCATACTCTCCGATTTCCGTTACCGACTCAGGGATTTCGATGCTTGTGAGGCTTGTGCATTTCTCGAATGCATACTCTCCGATTGTAGTTACCGAGTTAGGGATTTCGATGCTTGTGAGGCTTGTGCAACCCTGGAATGCATACCTTCCGATTTCCGTTACCGAGTTAGGGATTTCGATGCTTGCGAGGCTTGTGCAACCAGCGAATGCAGTATATCCGATTCTAGTTACCGAGTTAGGGATTTCGAGGCTCTCGAGGCTCTCGCAATAATAGAATGCACGATATCCGATTGAAGTTACCGACTCAGGGATTTCTATGCTTGTGAGGCTTGTGCAACCATAGAATGCCTCATCTCCGATTGTTGTTACCGAGTTAGGGATTGCTGTATTTTGGCAACCTACGATAAGTGTATTGCTTGCTGTTTCGATGATTGCATTACAATTATTACGAGAATCAAAAACTTTATTATCCTTATCGACAACGATGCTTGTGAGGCTGCTGCAATGTAAGAATGCCCGACTTCCGATTGTAGTTACCGAGTTAGGGATTTCGATGCTTGTGAGGCTTGTGCAACCATAGAATGCATACCCTCCGATTTCAGTTACCGACTTAGGGATTTCGATGCTCTCGAGACTGCTGCAACCAGAGAATGCACTACCTCCGATTTCAGTTACCGAGTTACCGATTTCGATGCTTGTGAGGCTGCTGCAACCAGAGAATGCACTACCTCCGATTTCAGTTACCGAGTTAGGGATTTCGATGCTTTCTAAACTTTCGTATTTTTGGAATGCGTACTCGCCGATTGAAGTAACAACATACACTTTGCCGTCATTCAATACTTTTGAAGGTATTCCTATTTTTATAAAAGTCGCTTCCTTATTTTCAACTCCAGTCACACTTGCTGTCATTGTTGCGTCATCGTACTCAAACGTTAAGTCTGTTTCTTCGGCAGGAACATGTGCATCCTTCTCAATTTTGATGCTATCTATGTCCTTGGCTGCATATTTCTCCTCTGTGCCATCCTTCAACACCACGACTGCATCATAACCTTCATTTTTGTTGATTCTGATGCTGTCAATGTCTGTGGCAAGGTACTTGACCTCTGTGCCGTCTTTTAACACCACTACAACATTTTGTGCAAAGGCAATGCACGAAAGTAGAGCCACACATGCGTAAAGTAAAAACTTCTTCATAGTTTATTCCTTGATAAATTTCACACTTTTGTTATCGCAAACAATCACATATTGACCGCTTGCTAGGCTTGATACGTTCACGCTCTCGCCTTGTCCTTTCATCACGACTTTACCAGTTGTCGAGACGACCTCAAACTTTGTGTCCGCATCTGCTCCAACTAGGTAAAGAACGCTTTTTACCGGGTTGGGGTAAACCTTGACTGCAATGTCAGACTTGCTTGCCTCTGCCTTTGAGATTGTCTCGGAGAACTTGATTACTTGGTAGCCGCCATTGACTTCGCCACTGCGTGTGTTGACTGCCAAAGCTGACTCGCCATCGACCTTGATGCTCGACACCTCGTCAAGGTTGAACACCTTTGTGTTTCCGTCTGCCTTGATTCCCGTAATCGAGGTCGCCATAGCGCAGAACGGCATCATTGCCATAAATAGTAGGAACTGCTTCATTCTAGTTTTCTCCTTTTGTTATTAAAAATTGTTATATCGACTGCAAAAGTAGTCAAAAAATCAGAACATTAACATTTTACTCCGTTTTTTCCCCCATTTTTCCGTCAAAATCAATCTCAATTAAATCTGCAAGCAAATCTCATCATTAAAAAAGAAGCAAAAAAACATTAGTAATCAAAAATGAACATAATATTTCTCTGCCAATGAAATCGAACACGAAAACAAGAATAAAAGACGAAGAACCGACATTTGCAGAGGCCTCCTGACAATTATTTTGGCCTGACATTTCAGCAAACTTCCACTCCCGAAGATATTTTTTCCGGCAAAAACAAAACAAGGACGACTTTGAAACTTGTTCACCCTAATTCAGGGTAGATTTTATTGGGAATGTACGAAAGAAAGGATGGATAGCTCCACCCTTTCACATAAATAATTATACATCAAACTCCTAACACTATATTGGCATCGATATTCAAACGCTTGCATATTGTTCGGGCAACCTGAAATGTTGGCTCACTTTTCCCTGTAAGGAAATTACTGAGCCTTGAAGGACTAACACCTAGCATCTCTGACAAAGCCTTTTGCGTTAACCCCATCTCATACATACGCAATTTCATAACGTCGGCCAAAGAAGGCTCTCCTATAGAGAAATGTTCCTCAGAATAATCAGCCACCAAATTTGACAACAATTTCAACTCAATTAAATAAGGATTGTTTTCCGATGTTTCATCATCAACCAATGGCAGCAATTCCTCAACTTTAGCTAACGCCCATTTATATTGTTCCTCTGTTTCTATCTTTGTCATAAGCCTTAATTTTAAATATTTTTACAGTCTATTTTATCATATTCGGAATGCGCAAAAATAACATGACTATCAAATAAAAACAACTTATGCGGAGAAAAATATTCTTATTCACCGCATATTTTGCGAAGAATATGAGAACTATTCATCGCATAAGACAAAAAAACAGCGCATCAAGAAACTTGACGCGCTGCTTTATGAATTAAGAACTATGAAATGAACTTACTTCTTGTTCTTCTCAATCCACTTCTTAGCATTGACGAATGCCTCAATCCAAGGAGAAACCTCGTCATTATTCTTTCTGTCTGTTGGATAGTGAGCCCACTGCCAAGGGAAGATTGCACGCTCCAAGTGTGGCATCATAGCAAGGTGACGACCGTTCTTGGAACAGATAGCTGCAGTGGCATACTTAGATCCGTTAGGGTTAGCTGGGTAACCGTCGAATGCGTACTTACCAACAATCTTGTACTCGTTCTCTGCGTATGGAAGGTCGAACTTACCCTCTCCGTGAGCAACCCAAATACCAAGACTTGAGTTAGACAATGAAGAGAACATCACTGAGTCGTTCTGTGGAATTGTCAAAGACACGAACGATGACTCGAACTTGTGCGAATCATTGTGAAGCATACGAGGCTTCTGCTCGTGCTCTGGATAAACAAGTCCAAGCTCAACCATCAACTGACATCCGTTACAAACACCAAGCGACAAAGTGTCAGGGCGTGAATAGTAGCGGTCAAGAGCTGCCTTAGCCTTCTCGTTGTATAGGAATCCTCCTGCCCATCCCTTAGCTGAGCCAAGCACATCGGAGTTAGAGAATCCACCGCAGAACACGATTAGATTAACATCGTCCAAAGTCTCTCTGCCTGTAGCAAGGTCTGTCATGTGTACATCCTTGACATCGAAACCTGCAAGGTACATAGAGTAAGCCATCTCGCGCTCACCGTTAGTTCCCTTCTCACGGATGATAGCGGCCTTGATTCCGCTCTCTCCCTTTCTGTCGGCTGTGATGCCAAGAGAAGAAAGCTTACCAGTGAAGCTAGGGTTGAATGCTATGCGCAAAGGCTGATTCTTGTAGTTCTCATATCTAAGCTTAGCGCACATCTCACCACTCTGGCGGCGGTCAAGCAAATATGAAGACTTGAACCATACGTCACGAAGAGCGTCGATAGCAAATGTATGAGTGAAGTCAGAACCGTTAGTAACCTTGATTTCACGGCTGTCAGTAGTCTCTGCAATAACAGCGAACTGTACACCTGCCTCGTGAAGCACCTTCTCAACCTCAGTAAGTTTCTCAACCTGAAGTACAACACCTGGGTTCTCTGCGAACAATGACTTGACTACGTCAGAGCCAAGCTCCTTGATGTTCACTGACAAACCACCGCTTACGTTAGGGAAGCACATCTCAAGCAAAGCTGTGATAAGACCACCCTCGGAAATATCGTGACCTGCAAGTACAAGTCCGTTGTTGACTAGAGTCTGAACTGCATTGAAAGCGTCAACGAAGTACTCAGTGTCGCAAACGCAAGGAACCTCGGAACCAACCTTGTTCAACGAAGCATACAAGGCAGAACCTCCAAGCTTCAACGAGTCGTAAGAGAAGTCAATATGAATCAACTTAGTTCCCTTCTTGTTCACCAATGCAGGGTTAACAATCTTTCTAACGTCAGAAACCTCAGCACCGGCTGAAATGATTACAGTACCAGGAGAATAAACCTTCTCGTTACCGTACTTCTGAGTCATTGAAAGTGAATCCTTTCCTGTAGGGATGTTGATGCCAAGCGAACAGGCGAAGTCACTGGCAGCATTAACAGCCTTGTATAGACGAGCATCCTCACCAGGATTCTTGCAAGGCCACATCCAGTTTGCACTCAAGGAAACGCTGTCAAGACCTTCTGCAAGCGGAGCAAATACGATGTTAGTCAAAGCCTCGGCAATGGCAAGTACAGAACCTGCCTCTGGGTCTGCAAGTGCAGCGATAGGTGCGTGACCGATAGAAGTTGCGATTCCTGACTTACCTCTGTAGTCAAGAGCTACAGCACCAAGGTCAGCCAAAGGAAGCTGAATCTCTCCTACAGTCTGCTGGCGAGCAACCTTACCAGTTACGGAACGGTCAACCTTGTTAGTCAACCAGTCCTTACAAGCGACGCTCTCTAGCTGAAGCACGTTGTTGATGTACTCGTCAACCTTGCTTGCAGAAGTCTCTGCGTCAGTATAAGTCTCGACAACTGTATTGTCTGTAATTATTGTGCGAGGAGGGTTACCAATCATATCCTGCATGAATAGGTCGATAGGCTTCTCTCCGTTCTTCTTCTCGAATACGAACTTGTGGTCGTCAGTAGTCTCGCCGACAACGTACATAGGAGCACGCTCACGGTCAGCAATCTTCTTGATTAGGTCGATATCCTTCTCGTGAACAAGAAGTCCCATACGCTCCTGGCTCTCGTTACCAATGATTTCCTTAGCAGAAAGGGTAACATCACCAACAGGAAGCGCATCCATATCAATCTTACCACCTGTTTCCTCTACAAGCTCAGAAAGACAGTTCAGGTGTCCACCTGCACCGTGGTCGTGAATAGAGACGATTGGGTTAGAGTCACTCTCGGCAAGAGTACGGATAACATTAGACACACGCTTCTGCATCTCTGCGTTAGCACGCTGAACTGCGTTAAGCTCGATAGCGTTGGAATACTGGCCAGTCTCTACAGAGGAAACAGCACCACCACCCATTCCGATGCGGTAGTTGTCACCACCCATAACTACGACCTTCTCGCCTGACTCTGCGTGTCCCTTCATTGCATCCTTCATCTTTGCAAATCCGACACCACCGGCAAGCATGATAACCTTGTCAAAAGCGAACTTCTTGTTGTTCTCCTCATGCTCGAAAGTTAGAAGCGAACCACAGATAAGCGGCTGACCGAACTTATTACCGAAATCACTTGCACCATTAGAAGCCTTGATAAGAATCTGCTCAGGAGTCTGGTAAAGCCACTTTCTCTCTGGCATGATCTGCTCCCAAGGACGAGCGTCAGCAGTTCTTGGGTATGAAGTCATGTAAACCGCAGTACCGGCGATAGGCAAAGAAGCCTTACCACCGCCTAGACGGTCACGAATCTCTCCACCAGAACCAGTTGCAGCACCATTGAAAGGCTCTACTGTTGTTGGAAAGTTATGAGTCTCTGCCTTCAACGAGATTACAGACTTGATCTTCTTAACCTCGAAGAAGTCTGGCTTGTCACCTGACTTAGGAGCGAACTGCTCGATTTCAGGGCCTTCGTTGAATGCTACGTTATCCTTGTATGCAGAAACCAACTTGTTAGGGTTAGTCTCTGAAGTTTTCTTGATCATTGCGAATAGAGAGCTCTCCATCTCCTGACCGTCGATGATGAACTTACCACCGAAAATCTTGTGACGACAGTGCTCAGAGTTCACCTGAGAGAAACCGAACACCTCGCTGTCTGTAAGCTTACGGCCAATCTTTGCACTGATACCCTTCAAATACTCGATCTCCTGAGGATTTAGCGCAAGGCCCTCCTGCTTGTTATATTCTTCAATATCCTCGATATAAACGATTGGATCTGGAGTCTTGGAGATAGTGAATATCTCCTGATCAAGACCGTTGTAGATACGCTGAAGCATTGGATCGTGGTCGTTATAGTCAGCCGAAACTGAGAAATACTCCTCGATTCGCTCAATGCCCTTAATACCCATGTTTTGAGTGATCTCCACTGCATTTGTACTCCATGGAGTGATCATCTCACGACGCGGACCTACGAAACGTCCGTCTATAGACTGAATGTTGACATACTCAGCACCACTGAATGCCCAAGTGAGCTTCTTTATGTCTGCCTCATTTAAGTTTGAGGAAGTGCCTACTGCTAAATATCCGGCATCTTCCTTTTTGAAGAATAAAATCATATATATAATAATATTACTTTCTGTTACGAATTAAAAATCGACGATGTATCTATCAGCGAGTCAAATGAACTTCTTGCTTATTTCTATTGCATCAGCGATTATCTGATCCTCATCCTTGACCTTGCCACCTCTCATCAAGACCTGTCCGTTACAGATTACAGTGTCAATACAACGTGAATCAGCGGAATATACGATGTTTGAAATCAAGTTGAAGTTAGGGACAAGTCTCTCGTTACTAAGGTCAAGAAGCAACGCATCAGCAAGTTTTCCGACCTTGATTTCTCCAGCATCAATACCAAATGCCTCAGCACCTCGCTTCGTAGCCATATCAAAAACCATCTCTGCAGGTGCAGTAGTAGGCTTGTCATTAACTTTAGAAAGAAGAGCTGCGAACTTCATTTCCTCAATCATGCTAAGGTTATTGTTTGACGATGTTCCGTCAGTTCCGATAATTACCTTGCTGCCTCTTGAAACGTGCTGGTCAAACTTGAATGCTCCACTGCACAACTTCATGTTCGAAGCCGGGTTAGTAACTATAGCACACTTACGCTTTGCAAGGATGTCTGCATCGCTATCCGATGTGTGAACAACATGAGCCAAAGCAGTCTTCTCTGTAAGTATTCCAAGACTGTCAAGCAATTCAACTGGAGAAACTCCATGTTCAGCCATGCAATCGTCAATCTCTTTCTTTGTTTCGGACAAGTGAGTATGAATCATCACGTTTGCCTTTTCCGCTTCCTTAACGCATCTTCTAAACAAGTCCTTAGACACTGTGTATGGTGCGTGAGGAGCTACAGACAAAGTTACAAGCTCGCTCCTCTTGTAGGAATGAAGGAACTCAAATCTGCCGTTAATGTCTTTCTCTCCCATTCTGTCCATTAGGGAAATGCCAATCTGCGCACGAATACCCATCTCCTCACAAGCCTTGATACTCTCCTCGACCATGCCATACATATCGTTGAAGAATACAGTACCGGACTTTATCATCTCTAATACTGCAAGACGCGTGCCAACATAGATATCACGAGGCACCATCTTATCCTCAGCAGGCCAAATATGTTCATTTAACCAAACATCCAAAGGAAGGTCATCTGCATAGCCACGAAGCAAAGTCATAGCTGCATGACAATGGCCATTATAAAATGGAGGAATAATTGCCGTACCACGCGCATCAATCTCCTCGTCTGCTATAGTATTTATATTTGGAGCAATATCCTCGAACTTATTGCCTTTGATAAGCACATCGACAACCTTTCCGTTCAATGTTGTTCCCTTAATCAATAACGTCTTCATACCAAACAAATATAATGTTCGTGAATCTCTATCTTGCGCATCTTAAAGAGTGTACCGATAGCTTTCTTAAAACTTTTCTTGCTACAACCAAACATGGATGCAATCTCATCAGCGTCTGATCTGTCGGAAACATCCAAAGTTCCATTGTTAGCCTTTAACTTTGCGAGTATCTGCTCTGAAAGGGAATCCACAACATGAATACCCTGCGGTTGCAAAGCTATATCAATCTTTCCATCTTCCCTAACCTTCTTGACGAATCCTATAAGCTTATCACCGACATTAACATCAAGAAAAATCTCGCTTTCATAAATCATACCCCAATGAGCATTGTTAACAATAACCTTGAAACCACGTTCATGAGCGAAAGCAACAAGAATATCAACCTCCTGATTAAACTTATATGAAGGAGCAGAAAGATTTAAATAATTGTCAATCCTTCCAGTAGCAATGATCTGCTGAGTAACCGCATCGTAATACACATACACAAGGTATTCACGATCTTGGTACATCTTCATCTTCATCTCGCGCGAAGGCATAAACAGCTGGCGAGTCAATCCCCAATCAAGTAAGGCACCTGCATTGGATATTTCATCCACAGCAAGGAAACCGAACTCACCAGGCATCACATATGGTTGCATGGTAGTAGGAACAATCTCTTTGCGTGCGTTTCTGTAAAGGAACACACTCACCTCATCACCAACATTCAAACCCTCTGGCTTCTCGAATCTTGGAAGGAACAATTCACCATCTTCCTGATCAAAGATGATGTAACCATTCTCCAAAACTCTCTTGACCTCGAGAGTATTCATTTCTCCTACTATCAACATGCCTTTGACGTATGAATATTATTAATTCAAAACAGACTGAATAAACTTAGCAGACTGAACATGCAACGTATCAGAGAAGCTAAGAGTTGTAGTTGGATCTACAACAGGCATCACTTTCACATTAACTAAATTACCCAACTGACGCTGAATTGCAGAAACTGCATCCTTAACTTCTTCTGTTTCATTCTCTGCCATCAAAACAAGAGTTTGAAGTTTACAATCTTCATTCTTCTCTAAATCTTCAAAATTTAATGATGCGTTAGGTCCCAAAGCAATAACACCCTTGATACCCTCCATATCAACCTTATCATAAAGACCTTTTATATAGCAATAATTTAAAGCAATCTCTGCACCTGAACCGACACCAGCAAGGAAGATTTTTGAAGTATCAGCACCATACTTCTCATGATTAAGCTTAACCTTTCTAATTGCATCTGTCAAGTCATTAACTCCACATCTCAAACCATCCAAAGTCTTGTCTTTATTAGCTTCGTTCTTGATATTCGCACACTTAGGAACAGCAACGACATAGCCATTCTCTACCAAAGGACGAACAAACTCCTCAACAGACTTAATACTCATACTTGGAACGAACATAACCACAGGACGCTGGAACTCTCTGCAAACAAAATTAGGTCCCCACACCTCCATTTTTCTATCATCAAGGATATTACAATCCAAACAAGCAGAATAAGAGATATTCTCCTCGAGCAATGTTACTTCGTGAATAGAATCAGTATCTACATTAGAGCATTTTACAACAGGCTCATTATTTTGAGTTTGATTATCTGATGTGCCTGTACACGCACTCATCGTTACTAAAAATGCACCCAATGAAACAAGTGCCAAATCCTTTAATATCTTCATAGCCTTATTATTTTACTAAATTTGGGGTAAAGATACAAACAATTTACAAGATTGCCCAAGAATTAGAGACTTTTTGATATTTTCACTCTCCTTTTTGCCTTTTTTACTCTACTTTTAGCGGCTATACACAATGGCAGAAACAAAAAAAGTGCGACCGAAACCGCACATTTTATTTTTTAACTTTAGAAATAAGAAGAACTAAATAGTCAATGTTTCATATTCAAACGAGGACACTCCGCTTTTCTCTAGATTTTCTTTAACTATTTTAACAGCCACTTCCGACTGATCTATTCCTATCCAGTGTCTTCCACAAGTATTTGCGGCAAGCAATGTAGAACCAGAGCCACAAAAACAATCCATCACTATTGATTCTGAACAAGACGATGCCTTTACGATAAAATCCAACATATCTTGATTCTTTTGAGTCGGATAAGTAGGATATACAGGATCTTTAAAATCCCATATATCTTGAGCTTTTTTCCCTAACATCTCATCTGCAAAATTTATCTTTCTAGGATTACCATTAGCAGACCATTCAATCAAACCTCTTTTATCCAATGACTCTAACTCTTCAACTGAACATCTCCAATGACGACCAGGGGGAGGAAGTATACCTTTAAATGGCTTACTTGTTTCTCCTTTTGTTTCTCCAGGTGCATGGATTGGAACCGTAGTGTACCTTCTCCCTTTTGAATCTATTTTGGGATATGACTTAATTATTTCTTCATCTGTGTAAGGAATCCTAGGATTGTTCCATACTGGATTTTTCTTTTTCGTATAAAAGAACACTACATCTTTGATGTTACCATATCCAATTTTGTCAAAGTTTTTAGGATTACATTTAATTCTTGTTATATCATTTCTAAAATTTTCAATTCCGAAAACTTCATCCAACATAACCTTAACATAATGTCCAATCTTATAATCTATATGAAGATATAAAGAACCTTTTTCAGACAACAACTTATGTATAAGTAAAATCCTTTGCTTCAAAAAGCAAATAAAATCATTCCCTTTTAAAGTGTCATTATAAGCCACAATTCCACTTTTAGAAGAGCTTATTGTAGAAACTCTTCCTGATGTATCTATTGAAAAGCTTTCTCCTGTTGCGAATGGAGGGTCAATGTATACTAAATCTATAGAATTTTCATATCCATGATCTAACAGCCATTGCATTGCCTTAAGATTATCTCCATGTATTAGTAAATTTTTCTCCATTACAATGTATTTAGATAATCTCGCAATAGCAAAGCACTCATAACAGGCACATCGGAAGAAGTAATTGCCGTATACATTTTCTTCTTCCCTTTAATATATAGAACACCATCCAGTATTCCTATTTTCTTAACTTGTTTTTTCGTATCTGACTTTATAGTTAATAAAGCATCCTCAAACTGATCATTTTGATGACCGCCCTCATCCGAAATAAATTTTGCCTCGCCTATAACATATGTTCCATTAAACCTAGCAAAGAAATCAAGACCTTTATTCCTATCGTAACCAATTAATTCTGATGCTGCATTTTTTAAATCAGCATCTGAACCTAACAAAATAGCATTATCTTTAGACGATACAAAAGTTTTATAATCTACTGGAAAATATCCCAACACTCCACTATTTACCCAATTCTTAAACAACGGTCCCATTTGTCTATTCGTTTCTTTAGGCTGGGTACATTTTTCATACAATTTGTCTAATCCTAACTCTCTTATTCTTCCACAAATTCTGTTAACTGTAGCAGGATTCCTTTCTATTGCAGAAGGATCTCTTCTAAAATAAGGAACATACCCGTCTTTAACAGGAAACAAATCCAACTTCAACAATGCCTTAAATAATTCAACATTGCTGGAAGAATTAAAACTACTTTCAATCGAATTCCATAAACTAGAATCAATTTCTCTAATCGAATCAGGAGCCAAAGGATAAACCTTAAATAACATATCAAGATAATTCCTTTGATTCGCCAAATCGATACTTAACTCAGTAAAGCGATTCATTAGCACTTGCAATTATGCGTTGCCAAAGTCCTAAAAACAAGAATCCTAGAGAAACCAAATATGGGCATTTCTACACCCACATCGGCAGCCCTAGGAAAGCTGGTAAGGACAAGGCAAGAAACGCCCACAAACGTGGACGTTTGCTGTTGCTCTTTCCTTACATTGTCTTTTAATACTACTTGAATTTCCTAGGTTCCCGATGTATTCGACAAATAGCAAACGCTGATAAATATATGTTCTATTTAATGCTTTTTACGGCACACGAATGCAAATATACACATTATTTTCAAAAAAGCACTATTTAATTTATTTTTCTCAATTTCTGTTTTCAACATACAACAAAAAAAGAGCCGGAAGCATCACTTCCGACTCCTCTTGCTTTATAGTCTAAGCAGAGATTAACCCATGATAACCTCTACGTTGCAACCGTTAGAAAGCATGTCTGCTGGCACTACATTACCTGTAACAGCCTTACCATCTACAGTAATGCTCTTAACACCCTTCTCGACCTTGTTTGGATTCTTAACAACGATGTTTACAGTGTTGCCACGGAAACGACGTGTTGCCTTGAAGCCCTCCCAAGCTGGGATACATGGATCAATTAGCAATCCGTTGTAGTCTGGACGAATACCTAGAATGTACTGAGCTGCAGTAAAGTATGCCCAAGATGCAGTACCTGACAACCATGGGCAACGGCTCTGACCTGCACGCATGTTGTAAGTTGAACAAGTTGTCTGAGCATATACGTATGGCTCAATCTGACGAACCTCTGCACGAGTATTGTAATTTGCAGGAAGGTAGTTCTTGTAGTTCTTGAATGCACGCTTACCGTGACCAAGAATACAGTCTGCCATGATTCCCCAACCCTGAGTGTGCTGGAATACTGCTGCATTCTCCTTCATACCCTTGATGAACAAAGGTGCCTTGATTACGCTTGCCTCTGTCTTCTCGAAAGGAGGATCACAAAGAACAAGACCGTACTCAATAGCTAGGTGCTTCTCAACTGAGTTCATAACAATCTCAGCTCTCTCGCCAGTTGCCTGACCTGAGATGATTGCCCACGACTGTGGATTCAACCAGATGTTACCCTCCTTGATTGGATTCTTGCTTGTACCGAATACGTAACCGTCCTCCTTGATAGCACGTACGTACCACTCGCCATCCCAAGCTGCCTTGTCGATGTTAGCAGAAAGAGTAGTCAAATGACCCTCAGCCCACTTAACCTCATCAAGCTTAGATAGACGTGTACAGATATCGATGTAAACTGTCAAAGCGTAACGAAGCTGCATTGCTACGAACACTGTCTCACCCTTAGCACCAAGTACCAAGCAGTCGTTCCAGTCTGCCTTCAAACCGCATGGAAGACCATTCTTTCCAAGACGATCAAGGTTGAACTGAATAGCGCGACGAAGGTGATCAAGCACTGTACCCTCACCCTTGTCTGAGTAAGGAAGCACCTTGTTGTAGTAATCCATGTTACCAATCTCCTTAACGTATGTTGGTACTGTGTTGAATAGCCACATACAGTCGTCCGAACGGAACTCGTTCTCTGGAGTTGGAGCCTCATGACCAGGATTGTGTGCAAAAGGCTTAACGACTGGCATAGCGCCACCGTTAGAGTTCTGACCTGTCAACATAAGCTCAAGTCTCTCCACAACCTCTTCTGGAATGTTGTGAACAACACCAAGCATATCCTGGATTGTATCACGGTAACCCATACCATCACGCTCACCACGATAAATCAATGAAGCTGCACGGCTCCATGCGTATGTGATAAGGTTGTTGAATGGATTCCACATATTGATCATTGAGTTGAAATCAGCGTCTGGTGTCTCAGCTGAAAGTCCCTCGATACGGCCATGCCAGTAATCAACAACTTTCTTGTACTCAGCCTCAACCTTTGCTGGAGAAGCTACGATATCAGCTGCCTTCTTACCCTCAACCCAAGCCTTACCGATACCAAGAACTACTGTAAATTCTTTAGTCTCTCCTGCCTCAAGTGTCAAATCAACCTGAAGTGTACCACAACCATTGTCTCCCTCAGTAACTGTATTACCACACTTTCCGTTAACAACAGATTCTGGATTAGCGTATGTATGATAAAGACCGATAAACTTATCACGATCAGAATCGTAACCAGTTACAGGCTGACCAACAACTCCGATGAAAGAGTGACGTGCCTGATCCTTGTTCTGGAAGTTATCTGGCTCCTCTGGCATATAAAGGTTGTTACCATGATCGATAAAACCATCTGCATAAGAAGTCTTTACGATATACTGAGTGTACTGCAAGTTATTGCTATCATCGTGCATGTTCCAGTTAGAAGCGAACTCTGCGTAAGTAAATGCACGAAGGTTTCTCTTCTTGCCTGAGTTATTTGTTACCTTAACTCTCCAAACCTCAAACTCCTGACCAAGTGGCACAAAGTAAAGAGTCTCTGTCTTGATCCCCTCGTACTCAGAAGATATGATAGTATAAGCAGAACCATGACGGCACTCGCTCTTGTACTTGTCAAGAGGCTTGCCAATTGGCTGCCAGCTTCCACTCCAGTAATCCTTTGAATCAAGATCATGAAGATAAATGTAACGACCAGGCTGATCGTTAGGCACTGTATTAAACTTTAGGCGAAGGAAACATCCCTGCACAGAAGAACGGTAGAATGAATATCCACCTGCATTGTTTGTGATGATTGCACCATAACGAGTATCACCAAGGTAGTTACTCCATGACTTTGGAGTAGCTGGATTGGTTACAACGTACTCTTTACGCTTATCATCGAAATGTCCGAACTGCATAAATTATTTTATTTATATTATTCTCTATCTATATATCGACAAAGCTATTAAAAACCGCCTATAACGAGATTCAAACAACGCTTAACACGTTACGCATCGTCGATAAAACCATTATATCACCGAAGAATTTACTTCGGGGCAAAGTTAATAATTTTTTCAAAAAATACTAATAGACGTTAAGAATCTTTTGCCCTGAACTTCTCTGTTTCCACTTATCGCTATCTATATTTACACGCAAAAGTATTTTTTGGTAAGAACTTACACCCTCTTTAGTAATATTAAAATCAAGAGCAGCTGCAAAATTAACAAATTGATTCTCAACTATCGGCGAATAAATACTTGTATAGGAATAAACCTTTGAATGATAATGAGGATCACCCATATTCAAAAGACTACCATACATATCTATTAAAGGCAAAGAAGCCTGACCAACATATAGAGTCTCCTTAATTCCTACCTTCTTATACTGAGCAATAACATCTATCAAAAGTCCGAAGGCGTTATCCCAATTACCGATAGCACGGCATCTGTCGAACATAAACGAGCCTCCAACCTTGACTTTGAAACTATCAAGCGCAGTTCCATTTTTTAAGTTCCAACCAATATACGGATTTATAAACATATCGTCATTCACTCCTTGACCAGCAGGTGCGTTCTCTTGCTTTGCAAGATGGTTAAGTTGAGCATGACCTCCAATCAAGAAACGATTACCGACTCTGCCTTCGATATTAGCATTAACATTGAAAGCTTCACGCTGAGTTTCCGACTGAAGACTTCTCCAGTCAAGTATGATTTCAGCAAAAAAACTATCCTTGACACACTGCAACAATACGCCACGAATATTTGGGTTATAATATGACATCGAATCGCTCCACAAAATCTTTGGCAAAGGTTCGTGAAGTTTATGACGAGGAATCATACCAACGCTAACACTCCACTCCCTCTTTTCTGGTTGAGTATATGTATAATAGAATGTAGGCACGAACTTTGTCTTTTCATAACCTATACCGATAGGCTGAATATAACTTGTTCCTCCTTTAAGCTCGTGATACTTTAAAAACCTCACTCCAATTTCTGGAGAGAAGCGATTAAAGAAAATTGTTCCCTGAGGGGCATGAGCTTGACTACCCTCTCTGTTATCAAATACTGTTACATTATCTACACTCCAAAGAAAGCCATCCTCTTGAGAGGACACTATTTGCGTTAGGAGCAACGAACAAAGTAACGAGAGTAACTTCATTAACTTCATTATTTTCTATCAATTAAAATTAAGGTGTGCCAAACAAAGTCTGACACACCTTATGAATCGTTCTTACTCGATGACTACTTCTTTATTAACGAAATAATCCACAAAAGCAAAGCTGAACCAAGTGTTGCAGTGATAATACCACCAAGTGAAACTGGTCCGATAGAAGGAAGACCACTGAATAGTCCACCTAGCAACCAACCACCAAGACAACCACCAAGGATACCAATAAGTAAGTTCATTAGTAGTCCGTTACCTGCACCTCCCATTAGTCTGCTACCAAGGTAACCAGCCAAAGCTCCGACAAGAAGGAAAATAATCAAATCCATAGTTTATACTTTATTAGTTTATGTTATCTATGCTTGCAAAGTTAATGTTATTTTCCAATAAACAAACTTTTGGAGCCCTAAATACTAATAAAAAACCTTTTAGTTAGCAACAGTAGGACCATTCCCTGTTGTGCAACCACATTTATTCTCCTTAATATCTGTCTTAGTAAACTCTATTCCCATCAAAGGTCCAAACATTACAAGATGAGCAATATCTGCTTCGTTCTTCCACATATAATCTATGTTGCTACCTTTGTTTTTTAGGGAAGATTTTCTGAAATCTACTTTCCAACAACTATAAAGAGGCTCTTTTCCAATACCTTCACGGAACAAAACAGTTACTTCCGAATAACGATCCTTACTTCTGTTAATAACGGCCTCTGCATTATCACCCACGAAGATTGAAGAAACCATCTGCTCATCATTCAAGAAAGTTGTCTTCTCCTTCAAACCTTTCTTCTTCATTACAGATTCAAAATCTACAAGTCGTGAATTTGGACAAGAAACTGTATAGAATTTAGTATCATTAGAAGAACCGACAGTAATCTTATTTGACTCTCGATAAACACCATCAGAGAAGAAACTTCTATCAATATTATCTTTAAAATTCTTGAAAACTATATCTGCCGAACCATAAATATAAATTTCATCTTCCTCGTTAGGTGAATCCAACTCGAAATCAGTTTTGAAAGTATAAATACTATCTTTCTTGTAAGGAACTCTCACACTTTTCTTGTCAGTCAAGAACTTATCAGAAATTAAAGAAGTTGTCAATTGAACTTTGTTATTATCTTTAGTAGGCTCGATAGCAAGCACCAAAGTTTCTTTATTTTCTTTATTCTTATAGATTGCCTGATATTTATAAACAGCATTTGAGTACTTCACTGGATCAGGACCTGTTCTTTGATACATCTCTGTGTACAAATCTTTCCTAGTATCAAACTTTATAGTCTTATCTCCAATAAGTGCATAAATGCAATTAGGATCAGGCTTCTCACCAGAACAAACTTCTATATTACCAAGATCAATATCCTCGCTATCCAAATCAACCTTCTTAGTTATTCTCTTGCCCATACAATCAATCTTAACTTTTACCTTAGAATTTTTCATACTCAAAGGAAGAGTTAGATCTATATAGCCAAAATTAGAATAGTTAGTATATACTTGCTTATCCTTTCCTCTACCAACTACAATAGTTGATTTAATCTTAGAAGGTCCGCAAGTGTTATAAACAGAACCTGTAATACAGATTGCAGATGGCAAATAGATAGTTGACAAGGATTGCCAATTATATTTCTTGTTAGCAAGAGAACAACTAACCCTGTTAGACTCCAAGCCAGTACCATCTTTTGCTGTAACATAAGTAGTAACATCTTTTGTGTTTCTTGCTACACGGAATGAGTAAATACTCCACCAATCAGTAGATTTAACTTTATACTCTTTCCCATCGACAAGAACTGTTACACGCACACCTTTTCTCAGTGGTCTTCTGTTATTATTTGCCACATAACCATACACATTTATAGGTCTTTGAACCTTAAAGTCATAACTTTCATTCTCATCAATTTCCATCGGGTCATCGAAAGTATATGTCTTATACTTTGGTGCATTCAAGACTCCATTCTTACCGACAGTGAAAGAGACACGCTCATCGCCCTTAATGTACATACTATACTCTCCGTATCTGTCAGTAGCAACTGTCGATTTATTTGAAGTCACCTCGAAATATCTTAGAGGATTATCATCTTCATCTGTTACCTTTCCGTGAACTCTAAGCATATTTGGAAGAACAATATCCTGAGTATATGTAGTAGTTGCAGGTAATCCATCTACCTTATAGATTGGGCAATTAGTATAACCTGCGTAATCACTTGGCTTAACAGTTACGAATACAGGCGTATTATTAGGCACATATGCACAATAGTTTCCATTCGCATCTGTACGAGCACTTGTCTGAGAGATTGTTACCAACACACCTGGCAATGGATCACCTTTTTTATTAGTCACACGACCACAAATAGAAGCCCTCACAGAAGGCCAATCAAGGTTATGCCAAGAGAAGTGCTTGATGTTTCCCGAATATGTATTGCCATTCTTTGTTGCGACACCTTCCTCGACCCATGTTCCTTTCTCCTCATCAAAGTACCACAAAGGAATTTTATCATATAGTTGCTTTTCAGAGAAACCTTCTGGCACAGGGAAAGTAAGAGAACTCTCTGCGCCATCCTTTAACTGAAGTTTTTGGTTAGCAGAATCTTTAAGCGTAACCTCAACCATTCCGTATGACAAAAGGATTACCTCTTTACCACTTGCAGTTACTCCACTCATATCTCCACCCGGCATTTCCTTAGTGAATGTTTCTGAGTTAGGATTCAAATAATATACACTTGCGAATACTGAACCATTAAACTCCTTATTGCTACCTTCATAAACCAAAGAATTTGCAGGTATAAAAACAGACATATTGCCTACTTTGATTGTTGACCCAACGCTGTTTTGGAAACGAGCCACCTCGGTAACTCCTTCCTTAGAATCCTGAGGCATAAGAAGTGCATCAACTCTTGTTTCGCCTTCTTCGATTTGCGCAGTACGAACAACAGAAAAGAAGTCTGCACTCTCAAACTTTATGACACTTCGTCCATTTACAGCACGACAATTAGCAAAAGTATATAAACCTGTCTCAGAGGTAAAAACAGTATCTTTACCAGTAGTGACCATTGCTCCTTCTATAGCATTACCTTCAATATCGCTCACATAACCATACACAGGAGCCTTAGATATAGAATCAGTATAGATATAGTCCTCACAATCTTTTATTGCTTCGTTTACTTCGGTCGATGTATTACAACCATTAAATAATAAACACGATGCAATAGCACCAAATATCCAATTCTTCATAGTTATCATAGTTTTATTGAATTATGAATTAGTCTTTACATTCCAAACAAATTCTTCAAATTGTTAACCTTCTTATTTAGGTTCTGCTCTCTTTCTTTCACAGCTTTCTTTGCTTTCATTTCTTCGGCAGAGAACACTTGTAAACCAAAAGGGTCTTTACCTGAATCATCTACTAAACTCGAAACATCTGTGATTGGCTTACCATCAAGAGCATAATAAAAATACTTATCTCCATTCTTGCCTCTATAGATAGTCTCGTTTACAACCAACTCTTGAAAAACTTTATTATCTTGATCATAACTATTCGAACACCTATATTCTGCAGGAGCAATTAAATCTAAGTCCGAACCCAACTTCTCATACTTCTTTGCAGGCCAAATACCAAAATCAACACCTCCATCAACAAAGGAAAACTGAAGATTAGGAAATACTTTATCATAAGGACGAACATAAGGACGAGGTATATTACGATACCTATTTCTTAATGTGTCCTTATGCACCCACTTAGAGCAAGCATTCTCACCGACTGTATATAACAGTTTTTTATCCATTCCTTGGAAATCCAAATTATAATCCGAATGAGAAACATAGATCTCTGGAATACTATCTACATTCTGGAATGTCTGCTCATACTTAGAAGAACCACTCAATAAAACTCTTGTATTCAAACCATCAAACACATTCGCTTTCATCACCACAGGTCTGGGAACAACCAAAACTTCACTTTCAAGTTTCAAATTATGAAAAGCCTCTTTACTTATAAACTTCAGACCTCCAGGAAGAATTAAATCTTGGAAATTAGCTCCTTCAAAAGCTTTTTCGCCTATACCCAAAACAAGATATGTTGCATCAACAACCTCGTTTACTCTGCAATAAGAAGAAGGATTTTTAACAGTCTTAGGGATTCTAACAACACCTTTAAGCGTAGGACTTACTCCACTGACATATACTTCTCCACGATTGAGTAATGTTTTACTACCTTTACGTACTTGATTTTCGTTATCGTAACCTCGATAAAGAAACTCAGAAATAATAGTATATATCACTCCATCTTTCTCGAAAGTTTCTCCTCTCCTTCCTGTAGCAAAAGAACTGAGCGAAGAAACTAAACTGAGCAACAAGAATATTATCTTTTTCATTTTTTTATCTTTTTACCTTTCAAAGTATATTTCACTTCTCCTTCTTCTCCCACGAACTTCACATACCACCCCTCTTTTAAAGTAGCATCAGCCACAGGAATAAAGTCTTCATAGTATATTGTCGTTTTCTTTTTCTTGCTATAGACACCATACTTAGCTTGACGATAATAATCACGAGTAAAACTACCCCAAGTATATCCAAGTTTCTTGACATTTACTGCACTTGCTGTAATAGTCAAACCTTTTTTCTTCACTGCGTACGGAGTCGTAGAGTATTGCTTCTTATTAAATTTTGCAGTTTTATCAGTAAGGTCTTTTTTCATAAACTCATCATCATCAAAAAAAGCCTTAGAAATCCATTTGTTATAGTTTTTATCTACTGCACTAAAACAATCTTCGTAAATAGGAGACTTACGCACAAATTTAAGATTCCTTGTATTTATCTTTATCAACTTACTAGGTTTGCTTGATACAAAGGTTGAGTCATCTATTTGCTTTTCAAAAGTTCTTTGCCAAGTCATTTCTCTTGTAACATCAAATATCAAGTCAGCATTTAGTTCGTCGAATGCTCCCATTCCAATATTTGAAATATTGTGCAAGACCAAAGCACCACTATTTAATTTTAACTTTGCAAAACATCCATTCCCTGCAAACAACAAATCTGGAAGCCAAATTCTATCATGTTCATGCTCATAGAAAAGGCTATCTGTCAAGCCAACCACCTTGAATCTATTTATGGCAGGAGGGATAACCACATCTTTCAAGCTATTATCAACCTTAGTAACCATAGCTTCTCCTGAACAATAAAAGTCTTGAGGTCCGTGAACAGTATCTGGCGTCTCAACTTTATCGACCACTAAATATGTTACTAAAACCTTGTAAGATATACCATCTTGTTCGATAATATCTCCTATTGCATATTCATGGGCATAAAGTCCAAGAATAGAAAAAAGATAAAAGAAAAGGAAAGTAAAAATTCTGCGTATTACTGCCACACCCTGCATCGTCGTTTAAATACTCTTATTTTTTATTTACATTCTAATTATTTATGCAAAATTAGAAATTTTGAAGATATTTATCTATATTCCAAATCTAAATTCGTTATCTATTTAACAATTATTAACAACTTGGAAACTATAAAAAGATTTTTTATACAAAAGGATATAAAATCATTTCAACAACTATTTCCCTTGCCACAAAACATCAGAGATATTTATCATAGTGCATTCTGATTATAAACAAACACCTACTAAACAAAAAATAAAAAAGGTCAAGAAACATTCTTGACCTTATTCTTTCCAAAATACTTTTCATATTTTCACGGGAACATAAAGAAACATTTTGGGGTTAAATTTTATCTTTGATGTGCAAGTCTCTCTGAGGAAAAGGAATCTCGATATTATTGTCATTCAAGGCATTATAAATAATCTCTTTTGCCTTAGAGACAATAACAAACTTATTCTCAACAAGCACCCACATGAGGACATAGAGATCAACAGAACTTTCACCGAAATCATTGAAATAGACACTAATGGACTTCTCTGGATCAAGGTTTGGTTTTCTTGATGTCATTCCCGAACGCATTTCCTGGAGTCTTTCCTCCAAGATTGTACGAACTTCATTCACATTTGTTCCGTATGCGACGCCAACAGGAATCTTCACCAACTCATATCCATGATTACGAGTAAGATTCTTGAAAGTCTTGGTAAACAGTGTTGAGTTAAGGAACGCAATTACACAACCATCAAGAGTTATTAACTGTGTACTCTGGTATGTGATTGACTCAACTTTTCCTCTCACTCCATCACACTCTATGAAATCTCCAACTCTAACCCTACCGG
>JAKSKX010000038.1 GCA_024401535.1 Paludibacteraceae bacterium
ACACCACCAGCAATCCACTGATCAGCAGGAGCTGTTGTATTCTTAATCAAAGACATGTAACCAGTCTTGCCAGCAGCCATCAAACATGCTGCGTTGAATCCTAGTGAGTAGCAGTAGTCAGCATCGAAGTTAGAAGGAGCTGCACAACGTCCCTCGTAACCGAAGAAGTGACCTAGACCAGAGAACTTGCCAGAGTAAGAACCTGCAGCCTTTCTCTTAGCCAACTCTGTCTTAACCATCTCAATTAGAAGCTTCTCTGTCTCGATTAGAGATACCTGTACGTTACCGTGAGGGTCACGCTCTAGAGTAAGCTGCTTCTGTACGAAGTCAGGAAGAGATGCATAAACTGAAGCTGAGTTAGAAGAAAGCTTCTTAACAGCAGCAGGAACATCACCGTTAGTCTCAGCTAGAAGGTCGTTCAACTCCTTGATAAGAACCTTCATCTCTGGAACGAACTCGATAAGTCCCTCTGGGATCAAACATACACCGAAGTTGTTACCCTTAGCAGCACGAGCAGCTACAGTGTCAGCGATGTTGTTAACGATCTGAGCAAGAGTCATCTTCTTAGCCTCAACCTCCTCTGATACGATACAGATGTTTGGCTGAGTCTGAAGGCCACACTCAAGAGCGATATGAGAAGCTGAACGGCCCATCAACTTGATGAAGTGCCAGTACTTCTTTGCAGAGTTTGCGTCACGCATGATGTTACCGATAACCTCTGAGTAAACCTTACAAGCAGTATCGAAACCGAAAGAAGTCTCGATCTCGTCGTTCTTAAGGTCACCGTCGATAGTCTTAGGACAACCGATTACCTGGATACCAGTATTCTTCTGTAGGTAGTACTCAGCAAGTACACATGCGTTAGTATTTGAATCGTCACCACCAATGATAACGATAGCCTTGATACCAAGTTTGTTGCAGATCTCGATACCCTTGTCGAACTGCTCAGTCTCCTCAAGCTTTGTACGACCAGAACCGATGATATCGAAACCACCTGTGTTACGGTACTCGTCGATGATGTCAGCTGTAAGCTCGATGTACTTGTGATCAACAAGACCTGAAGGACCACCAAGGAAACCGTAAAGCTTAGCGTTCTTGTTCATTGACTTAAGACCGTCGAACAAACCAGAGATTACGTTGTGTCCACCAGGAGCCTGTCCACCTGAAAGGATAACACCTACGTTCATATCCTTCAATGAAAGTGGAGTGTTAGAAGCCTCGAATGTAACTACAGGCATACCGTATGTATTAGGGAATAGCTTCTTGATATCTGCCTGATCAGCTACAGACTCAGTAGCCTTACCCTCCTTGATAGCTACGTTACCCTTCAAAGCCTTTGGAAGCTTTGGCTGGTATGCAGCTCTTGCGATTTGCAATGCACTTTTTGCCATTGTTCAAATATATTATTGATTATTAAAATTCAAATTCTATGCAAAGTTCTAAAAAAACTTTTAAAATACAAAAAGATTATAGTGTATTTTTGACTTTGGAAACATTACTTAACAATCTTGTCCACAGCCTTGATTACTGCAACCAAACCTACGAAGAACAAAAGGAAGAACAAGAATGCTGTCAAATAATTGTTAGGGACATCCATCTGCATCTCCTTAACCTTCGACAAATCTCCATTAGCCTCATCCAAAAGTTTCTGAAAATCAGGAATGTTCTTGACAGCCCATTTATTCACTACATTACCGTTCTTGATAAGTACAAGACCCGGATTTGAACGCACGACTGTCTTTAGCGTAATCTCGTCAGCGTTAAGCACCCTGTACTCTGCACCTGTAATCTCCTTGTAGGCAGCCAACTCGTCAGTACCAAGTCCTGTTGCAGTCAGCATATAGAAAGGAATCTCGTTAGCCTGAGCGAACTCAAACACATCATTGTGCTTCTTGGCAAGTTCCAAGTCAGCCTTCTCAACCTTGGATGATATTGCAATGAAAGTATATCCCTCGTTTGCCATTACATCCTCTGTAAGGTCGCCATCCTCAGGATCCTCCATAGTAAAGTCATGGATAGGTGGCTCGTAACCTTTTTCTACCAATTCACTTCTTGAGTCTGTGCAAGTCCAAGTGGAATCCTTTGAGACAGCCTTATACTCATCACTTTCAAACTTGACCTCCTTCTTAACGCCATCTTTTTCGTATGTAAAGAAAGTCTCGAACTTGTCAGACGGCGCACCCTCAGGAATCTCCATGCTCTTCGGAATATTCACACCGATAGCGTATGGGCGGAAATCAATGATTGGAAGATTCTTGTAACAATAAATTGTCACACCTATCAAAAACAAAGTTGTGTATGTCACAATAGTAATGAATCTCTTCCATGAATTGTCTCTAGTACTGTACTCTGCCCATACGTATAGCAGAATCGCCATAGACGAGAACACTATGTTCTTCCAAAAAGTCGCCCAGTTGGATATCTTCAACGCTTCACCGAAGCAACCGCAGTCTGTAACAGGATTAAAGATTGCTATATACAACGTAAGCGGAGTCATGAAGGCCATCATTAACAACACACCGAGAGCAACAAGCTTTGATCTTGTTCCAAACAAAAGGCATATACCAAGGGCAAACTCGAAAATACTCAATGCCACACTTCCAACAAAACCTAAAACCTTAAGGAAATCCCAACCGAAAGCTGTAAGGTAGTCATCCACTTTGTACCAGCCGCCAAGAGGGTCAATAACCTTAGCAAATCCGCTGAAAGTAAACAATATACCCAACAGAATCTGCAGTACTAATACCACATTGCTCTTTTGTTTGTCCGAAATCTGTATCATAATATTCTCTTTTATTACGTTTCAGGTGCAAAAATACGAATAAATATCGTATTTCTATAACTTTATGTCCATTTTGAATGTGGGAGTATGGCAATCATGGTGGCTGCACACCTGCGTATTGTCAACAATCTTCCCGTCCAAGTAGTCCTGAGCAAGCTGCATGACATCACCCTTGCATCCTTTAATCACCTCTATTCCGTGGCTGGAAAGCTTGTTTATTGCTCCTTCACCTATGTTGCCTGCCAGCATTACAGTAATACCAATCTCCTGCATCTTGCTTGCTATATTCGACTTGCATCCGCAGCCTTCGGGACTGTCCAGCGTAGAAGAAGACAACACCCTGTTGTCTGATGTTTCCACGACTGTATAGTATGCGCAGTGTCCGAAATGGTCGTCAACCACACCGTCACGCGTTGGTATCGCTATTTTCATATACGTTGTTTTATCTTAAGGAATTGCAAAGATACAAAAACTTTTCCGAAATTCGCAACCACATCCTGGCTCTACGCAACAAAAAAGGAGGCAACTACCATAAACAGTTGTCTCCTTCATTTTATTGGTTATTCAAGAATTTTCACTTGCGAAGGCACAAACGCATTCCTATGTTAGAATATTTCTTTCGTGGGGACACATACACTCTTTTTGATGTTCGGCAATGATTAGGGTCGGAACTCCAGCAGCCTCCCCTGACTACTCGGAAAGTGCCACTGTCTGGCCCCTGAGGGTTAACCTCTGTATCTGTCGGATAGAAGCGATAGTACCAGTCCGAACACCACTCATAGACATTTCCGCTCATGTCATATATTCCCAGAGAATTAGGTTGCTTCGTTCCAACCGGATACGTTGCATCAGTTGCGTTCTGCTTCAAATTTGCCTTTGAATTTCCATAGAAAGCTACCGAATCAATCTGCGCAGACCCAGAATAGGCATAATCATCATGATTCTTCCCTCCTTTTGCGGCATATTCCCACTCAGCCTCAGTCGGAAGACAGAAGGACTCGTGGGTCAACATATTTAGCTGACTAACAAACTCCTTGGCTTCAGCATAGGAAATTCTCTCTACAGGCAACAGCGAATCACGTTTGAAATAGCTTGGATTCTTCGGCATCACTGCCGACCATAGCGCTTGTGTAACTTCTGTTTCCCCGATGTAATAGTTCGTAAGCACAACTTTGTGTTTCGTCTCGTCTTTTTCAGCATTTTTATCGTTCTCTAACGACCCCATAGAGAAAGACCCGCCCTCTACATAGACCATATTAAACTTGACGCCATTCACCTCATACTGTTTTTTCTCGGCGAAGGCAGATGTCCCCAATATCAAACCCATCATTAAAGATGTAAGTTTGTTCATTTTGTTACAATACGATATAGGATTATTATTTGTCTTGGCAAAATTAGTATTTTTTCAGCAAAAGAGCAAAACTACGGACAAAAAAACAGGCAACGGAACACCATAATTATTATGCAAGGTCAAATTCATTCATTTTAATCTATTCAACTTACCTAGTGAATTTGACTCAATTATTTCCTTTAGTTCATTTTGCTCATATTTTCTATAACAAGCATAGACTTCACTAAAAGGATTTGTATCCAAAATATAATTAGAAATAGAATCCATCATAGTTTCATTCCAGTCTTTTGAACAAATTTCTGTATATGCTACAATATCATAAGAACAATGTAGCAAATAATAATCTCCACAAATATTAATGGTATGACCTTGTAATGTTTCGCAACAATAAGTCGTATCTTTAGTAACAGAACTAATAAACATGCGCACTATAACCTTGTCAGTATAGTCATTCTTCATTTTAACGACATACCCGCTAGGTTCGTTTTCCTCTACACAATTATCACCGGGGCAACTGCACATAACAAAGGGCATTGAAACAAGTATTGCCGACACTCTCGCTCTGCTCATATCAACTCTGGATATTTAATGTGCTTCACTATTCATATACTTGTCACAGAAAGATTTGACCTTAACCTTATAAGGCAATGTATAAAGGCTGAATGTCTGGTCATGCGCTGCACCTTCTGACACCCACAATTCCTTTTCTCCTGGTTTAGCATTATACAGCTCATAAACCATTTCAGTTGGCACAAACTTGTCTTTGTCTCCATGTATGAACAGCATAGGCCTATTGCATTTTTTGACCTGTTCCAAGGAAGAAGCCTCCTTGAAGTCCCATCCGTTCTTTAGCTTACATATAAAACTTGCTGCCGGCATCAACGGATATTCAGGCAAAGAGAACTGGTTCTTCAGCTCACCCTTGAACTCGTCATATACGCTTGTGTAGCCGCAGTCCTCGACAAAGCACTTTACAGAAGATGGAAGTGAGTCTCCGCTCATCATCATTGTCGTAGCCGCTCCCATAGAGATTCCATGGATGACGATGTTAGGCTGTATGCCCTTTGCCAAATAAGAATCTGTAATCTGGTCTATCAGTTTTTCGACATCAAGCCTGTCAAACCAACCCATCTGGATGTAGTCGCCAGGTGTGTCTCCATGTGCATGAAGGTCCGGCATATAAACATCATAGTTCATATAGCCGTGATATATGTATGCAAGTTTCAGCATGTTCAAAGCCTCGCACTTGTACCCGTGAATCAGCACTGCTATGTTGCCTTTGCTTCTTGTACTGTCTCCGCGAATAACTTTATACGCCATATTCCCCAAAACAGGAGACTTGTGTTCCTCGATAGTGATATTGTTCAACCAATATGAATCCACCACATCCGAGAATTCTGAAATGATTTCTTCCTTTGTCTGCCTCTCAGCCTTGCCCAATGCATATTCAACCAATCCGTATGCAGCTCCGAACACCAAAATGGTAAGAAATAATACAGTGAAACAAAGTATTTTAACTATTTTCTTCGGCTTTTTGTTTGTATCTGTGTATTCTTGCATTTTGCCTTTACTTTTTCATTATTACATTCACAATTTCTTTCCCCACTTCAAAGAGGTTGTGCATTGCAGTGTCAAAGATGTCACCACCCTCTTCATTGTCATCCTCCATCATATTGTCCTCGAAACTGTTTCCGCTCCATAATTTTTCGGGAGTAGCTCCGTACATATAGCAGTCGAGATTTACTGACACACGCAATGCCAGAAGCTTGTCATCGAGATTGTATCTTTGCAGAACCCTAGCCACCGCAACATCCTCCATTTCGGCAACCATATAATCGTCTGGACACTTGTAGTATTCGTTGATTCGCTTTGCGTTTTCATGACCTTCCTTTCCCTTCCAATAATTGTCGGATGTCATGAAAGTACCTTTTTTGACAGAAGGCAAAAGGTCTGATGTTTTTGTTTCACCCAATGCTTCGGACAACTTCTGTTGCATTGCTATCGTCTTGTCAGTTGTCTGCAATTGGATATTCTTGATTTTTGAATAGAAATCACTGATAATCAGCCGGTCAGTCTTGACACAACCATAGCAGCAGATTCCTTCGTCCGGGAACCACGACAACTTCCCTTTAGAATCAATGACATGGTGACCAAGGTCGTAATCTACAAAGGCGCTTGCAAGAATCACATCCCCCATGACTGTAAGCTCATAGTTTGTGCCTGCGCAACCAACCGAAAGTGTATGCATTCCACTGCAGTCGAATCTGG
This sequence comes from Paludibacteraceae bacterium, assembly GCA_024401535.1. GTDB lineage: Bacteria > Bacteroidota > Bacteroidia > Bacteroidales > Paludibacteraceae > UBA1723. The sequence continues at coordinate 6,402 of JAKSKX010000038.1, forward strand.
AATCGGAAAGAATGGAAGTTAGAGCCACCGCAGTATTAACCTTGCCGGCATGAGTCAAGGCAAGGGCTATGCCATCCCTAACATAGAGCTTCTCGCCTGGCAGAAGTCCCTTTACATCGTACACATCACCACCTGCAAGAAACTCCTGATAGAACAGTTCACCCTCTCCACACACACCGTTGCCCAAAGGTCCGATGTCGAACTTCGGAAGTATCAGCAGTTTGATTTTATATGCGGCACTCATCTTTGAAACTATATTCTATGCGTCATGAAAGGCCTTGCCGGCAACATCAGGTCTCTCGAGCATCTTGTACTCGCAGCAAAACTCGTTCTTTAGTCTGCCGATATATCTCTTTGCCTCCCACTTAGCCATAGGAAGGTCATGCAAAAGGTAGTTTCCGCAAGCGTCAGGTGTAGTTCCTGGAACAACGTCGTTGAAGTCAACAACAAACTGCATAGCCTCTATCATCAGCTGGCGAATAACCTCGCATGGGTAAGCGCCCTTGACAATAAGGTAGTTACCTGTCAAACAGCCCATTGGTCCCCAATAGATGATGTTCTGCTTCCATCCGTCAAGGTTGCGCAAATAAGTGGCAACCAAATGCTCGATAGTATGAATAGCGGCAGGCGCTATGGCAGGCTCTTGGTTAGGTGCTGTCATACGAATATCATAGGTTGTAAACACCGCATCGTCAGACACTTTGTCCTGTCTTGAAATATAAATACCTGGTCTCAAACCAGTATGGTCAACTTGAAATGATGGTATAACCTCCATAGAATACTATTTTCTAAATTACTGCGTGCAAAGATAATGATTTTATGAATACAAAAACAAAAAGAAGGTGCATCAAACCAACTTGACACACCTTCAATAACTTCAACTATGAATAAACTAGAACGCTATGTTGATATTCGAGGAAATCTGCCATCCCCTCAAATCATAGTTATGCTTGAATGGAAGATAGTAGCCGCCTCTCAAATCCCATAGCAAAAAGCGATTCTTGAGCAGCTCAACACCCACTGTAGGCGTTACATAGAAAGTTTTTGTAGAGGTTGTTTCGCCTCTGAACGCCATAAAACCAATATTATAGCCAGAGTAGAAATTGAAGCACTTTCTTGAGCCTCGTCCGAAATGACGTGAATAGAAGTCCTGACCAAAGGCTACGTTAAATGCATCTGTCAAAGTTGTTGAATCAGTCTTGGCAACATCCATTGCCTTGTAAACTCCAAGGTTAACAAATGTCTTACCCTTTGTGAACAAGTATTTCAAATTATAACCGTTATAGTATTTTGCCGAGAAACCTGGCTTGGGATTTCCAATTATCAGGAAGTCGTACTCGAAGCCGGGCATATTCACGAAACGCACCTTGGTCTGTCTTGGCGTAGTCTCGTCTCGCATGATGTCAAGTTTCAAAGTAACAAGACCTACCTCTGAACAAACCTTGTTATATTCATTAACCCTGCTGTTCAGTCTTTCGTTCTCTCTTTCCAATTTACCGCCCAAATATTTAATGACAGAGTCATTTTGAGTCGCTTCAATTTGCTTCTCAAGGGCATTTATATCATCCTTACAACTTTTAATATCGGACTTCAGTCTGCTTATACTGCTACCCAAGTCTTGTGTAGTCTCCTCGGAATTGATAATAGCACACTTCCAACCCTCAAGATTCTTCTTTACATCATTGTATTGAGAGGTTGTCATTACTAGGTCGTAATATATCTTTTCGTAATTTTGAGTTTTCCTTTTTACAACCAAAGAGTTCTCGTTAATGAACTGGTCAATCTTTGGTGCGACTTTATCGAAATTGAGTGAATAAACATCCAAATCTGCCTTTTTGGAAACAGTTTCTTGAGATGTCTGTGCAAAAGACACGAAAGGGACTAATGCGAAAAGCGAGCCTAAAAAAATTTTACTGTATTTCATAGTTTTACAATATTAGTGATTAGTTTTGTACCATGCGGGTATCTCGCATGGGCTTCCGTAGAACATTTCGGACATGTTAGTCACGTTTCTGACATCCCACTTTGATATGTCTCCGTTGAACTGGCTTCCGTAGAACATGTAGGCCATGTCAGTCACGCTGCTCACGTTCCACTTGGAGATGTCTCCGTTGAACCGGCTTCCGTAGAACATGTTGGTCATGTATTTTACGTTGCTCACATCCCACTTTGATATATCCCCGTTGAACTGGCTTCCGTAGAACATATAGGCCATGTTAGTCACGTTTCTCACATTCCACTTGGAGATGTCTCCGTTGAAAGGGCATCCATCGAACATGCTGTGCATGTTAGTCACGTTTCTCACATTCCACTTGGAGATGTCTCCGTTGAAAGGGCATCCATCGAACATGCTGTGCATGTTAGTCACGTTTCTGACATCCCACTTTGATATGTCGCCGTTGAACTGGCTTCCGTGGAACATGTAGGCCATGTCAGTCACGCTGCTCACGTTCCACTTTGATATGTCTCCGTTGAACCGGCTTTCCCAGAACATGTTGATCATGTATTTTACGTTGCTGACATTCCACTTTGATATATCCCCGTTAAACTGGCTTCCCGAAAACATTCCCGACATGAAAGTCACGTTGCTCACATCCCACTTTGATATGTCCCCGTTGAACTGGCTGTTGTGGAACATTCCCGACATGTCAGTCACCTTGCTCACATTCCACTTAGATATGTCTCCGTTGAACTGGCTTTCCAAGAACATGTCGTGCATGGCCTTCACGTTGCTCACATCCCATTTTGAGATGTCGCCGTTGAAAGGGCTGTGGTCGAACAATCTGAACATGTCGGTGATCTCCGATGTGTTTATGCAGTTCAGGTCTGCAGAGTTTCCGTGTATGGCAATTTCGGCTTTTATAGCTTCCTGTAGTTCCTCTTTGGTCTTGGGGAAGTATTTGTACTTTGCGCTTGCTATGGAGCAGAACATGACTGCGAAAAGCAGTAGAATTGTCTTTGCAATTTGGTTCATGATGATATAAAATAATTCTCGGCAAAGATATAAAAATTCATAGCAAAGTGATCTTTTCTTCAATTATAAAGTCAATGCTTTAACATATTTTAACAGATTATGCTCAGTATTTTTCTAACATCAACCAAATGAACTAAGGCTCTGCAATGTTTATTCAAGAAAAAAATACTTTACTATAATGAATAAAGTGGCACTTCAAAATAACACTCTAAAGTTAGTTTATGTAATTTTGCACCGCAAAAACGGAAACATAAAAAACAATACATAATAACAATGAAGAAATTTTATTTTGCTGTTGCAGCTCTAATCGCAATGACAATGTCATCTTGCAAGCAGCAGGCAGAGGTTGCTACTGCACAGGCAGAGCAGACAACTACAGTTGAGACAGTTGAGCTAAAGGAGGTTTCTACTCCAGCTGAGGCTATCGCACGTTTGAAGGAAGGTAATGAGCGTTACTCTTCGGACAAGGCAGTAAATCCACACGACAACAGCCAGCGCTTGAACGAGACAGCTCCTCATCAGGCTCCTTTCTGTGCAGTTGTTGCTTGTTCTGACTCTCGTGTTCCAGTTGAGCACATCTTCGACCAGGGAATCGGAGACATCTTCGTTATCCGTACAGCAGGAAACTCTGTAAACGGTGACCTTGTTATGGGTAGCGTTGACTACGCCATCGAGCACCTGAAGGTTAAGTCTGTTGTCGTTATGGGCCACGAGTCTTGTGGTGGTGTAACAGGTGCAGTGACTGAGCCGGAGGAGGCTGTAGAGAACAGCAAGGTTGACGAGTTGCTTGCAACAATCCGCAGCGATGTCAAGGAGTTCTATGGCAAGAAGGATCAAATCGACGAGGCTATCCGTCTTAACACTAAGAAGCAGGTTGAGCGTATTCTTGCTAATCCTGAGGTTAAGGAGAAGGTAGAGAAGGGCGAGCTTTCTATCGTTGGTGCATACTACAATGTACACACTGGAAAGGTTGATTTTGCTGAGTAATCTGCAATTCTAAAATATTAAGCAAATAGGGAGGCCCACAGTTTTGTGTACCTCCCTATTATTTTGTCATAGAGCCTCAATCAAAAAACTTACAGGACGAAACCCATCATTGCAGCTTATCATTGCACTGTATGGATTCTTCATCCAGCCATCATAAAAGTTTCCTTCTCCACGGGCCAGAGCCTCAACAAACTCCTTCATAGTCTTCCTCGCCTCTGGACATAGACCTTGCGGACATTTACCGTCCTTGCTTACCCAGGTCATGCCCTCCTCTACATCGCAAGTGTGTTCGATGGGATTCTCGTACTTGGCAACAAGGTCGTCATGAGAGACTCTGCGAACTGCTGTTATCTTTACATCCTTCATATAAATACTTATTTTTCAAACAATAAAGACATGTATATAATTATGCGCCCAGTTTTTAGTCTATGGCATTAGAAAAGCTGTCACAATATAGCATTGAATGTCCACCCAATAGCCATTATCATAAGGGCAACTGTTCCAAAAAATATTCCTATGAGCTTCCAAGTCATAACCTTGCTGAGCATAGTGGCTTCGGGCAAAGACAACCCCACAACACTCATCATAAAGGACAGCGCTGTTCCCAATGGAATTCCCTTTGCTACAAAGACCTGGACAACTGGAACTATACCTGCAGCATTCGCATACATGGGAACTGCAGCAAGAACACTTGCAGGGACTCCGAACACGCCCGCCTTCTGCATGAACTCGGCAAAGAATCCTTCGGGAACATATCCGTGCATTCCTGCGCCAATGGCAATACCGATAAAAACGTAAACTATCACACCCTTAAGTATTCGAATGGCTTCTGACATTATACCTGGAAGTCTGTCCAAAAACGGAATGTGCTCCTTTTCACATATTTCCGACGCCTTAATCTGTTTCTGCTGAAGCTCAATAATCCATGGAGACAGATATTTCTCAAGATTCATCTTCCCAAGAATAAAGCCACCGACCATTCCCAAAAGAACTCCGCAAACAACATATATGGCAGTCACCTTGAAACCAAACGTACCAAGAAACATAGCTACTGCAACCTCGTTAACCAATGGAGAGGTAATCAGAAAAGCAAATGTTACACCCAGGGGAATTCCTCCCTTGACAAAGCCGATGAACAAGGGAATGGAAGAACATGAGCAAAAAGGCGTAATAGCACCAAATACACTCGCCAACAAGTACTGGAACCCGTAAAGCCTTCTTGATGTCAGGAAATTACGCAATTTGTCTATAGGAAAATAGGCATTGACTATTCCCATAACAATACTGATACCAAGAAGCAATATCACAATCTTCAGCGAGTCATAAACGAAGAAGTTGAGCGCTTCACCTAACCTTGTTGATTCATCCAATCCAAACAGGTCATATATCAGCCAATCTGCAAAGGCTTTTATCATACACAACAATTTTTATTTGCCATAATTTCCGAAATGTAGAAGTTCTGCATCCCGGCCTTTATCTCATCTCTAATTCTGCGGAACTCATCAAGTATTTCCTCTTCTGTTCCGACTGCAGACGCAGGGTCATCGAACCCCAAATGCATACGTTTTCTTACCTTTCCACAGAATACTGGGCAAGAAGCATTTGCTCCCCCACACACGGTAATCACAAAATCCCACTCCTGGTCAAGATACAATTCCACGCTCTTGGGTTTCGCACTACTCAAATCTATACCATCCTCAAACATAACCCTAACAGCATAAGGATTTACTGATGATGTGGGATTTGTACCTGCCGAATGAACATCAAGAGTTGAGTCAATAGACTGCAGATAGCCCATTGCCATTTGACTGCGACAACTGTTTCCTGTACACAATATTAGTATTCTTTTCATTGTTTTTCTACAAAATAAACTTATAACAATAATTCACACCTACGACTATAAAAAGCACTGCAACTATTCGGCTAAACCATTTTTGGAAAATTTTCATCTTGCCCAAGAATTTCCCAAGTGACTGGACGCTATATGCCAGTAACCAAGAAACTACCAACACAGGCAAAGCTGTTGCAATGGCGAAAACCAACGGAAGCAGATACCCAGCTGTTGCTTCGGCAGACATAGGTATAAGCATTCCAAAATAGAACAATCCGCTAGAAGGACAAAAAGCCATAGCAAAAAGAACACCAAGGATGAAAGAGCCTATGTAACCGTTCTGCTTCTCTGCCCAGCTTCCGCCTTGAAATCCGAACTTGCCACCTAAATCAACAAACTCTGCGACAAACATCAATACGCCGATTATCAGCAGAGCCGGTCCAAGAATAAATTCTCCGTATTCGCTTACAGACTGCTGAATGTCAAAAGTATCAGCTCCTTTCCTAAGTATGTAGATAAGTATTGCTCCAAGCATGGTATATGCAACCACTCTACCCAAAGAATACAGAACACCGCTCCACAACACTCTGCTACGGCTCTCTATTCCTTTAGAAATGAATCCAACTGCAGTAATGTTTGTTGCCAAAGGACATGGGCTAACCGCAGTCAGCAGTCCAAGAAGGAACGCGGTAAAAACCGGCAACTGGCTGTTGTCCAAAAGATTCTGCAAAAATTCCATAGCATGTTATTTTATTGCTTCAAGAATCTTTTTCTTTAATTCATCGCGGAACACAACTGCATTGCTTCTTGCATAGCCAAAGGCAAAACGCGTGAAATCCTCTACAGATTCGTCCTTTTGTCCCGGATTGGCAACAACGAACAGAGAAGAGAAAGTAACCTTGTACTTCTTTGCCAGTTCCTTGCCGGATTCAGTGGAATAATCAATGACACTCATTTTCAAGCTTCCATCCTCTACATACTTGGCGAGTTCGTCCTCTACAGTTGTCCTTGTTTCCGTCTCGATAGCCAGACAGGTTGGACAACGCTGCTTGCCGTGGAAATAAATAACCTCTACATCTTGAGCAGATAATGCAGTACTCATTGCAAAAGTACAAAACATCATCAAAATAAACTTCTTCATCACTCCTCCTTCCTGTAATTATTTACCCAAAATCTCCTTAACCTGCTCGTATGACAAGCGGCCCTTAGCCACTACCTGCTCATCCACAACAAGAGCAGGCAGAGACATCACATTGTACTCCATAATCTTCATGATGTCCTCCTCTTTAACAAGATTGACATCCATACCAAGGTCAGCCACTACCTTTTCCACTGTTGCGAACAATGCCTTGCATCCTGCACAACCTGTACCTAGAACTTTAATTTCTTTCATACTCGAACTTTAATTAAATTTAATAAATTTGTTTATAATTCGTAAAACAACGAACATATTTAGTTTAAGAAAAGGGGAAGAACTTTGAAGTATAACTTCCCCTGACTTCATCAATCAGTTTTTAAGCGACATGTAGCGGGAACACTACTTTCCGCAACAGTCACTACCAGTCTTGCATACACATTGACCTAGGAACTCAGCAAAAAGTTCACGAGCCAGTTTCCAATTCTCCTTGTTAATGCAATACCTAACCTTCGGGGTTTCTATCTCACCCTGTATCAGTCCGGCTTCCTTTAAGGCGGAAAGATGCTGACTTACAGTCGCCTTCGCAATAGGCAGCTCCTCGTTAATGTCTCCAAAATAGCAAGTTTCCTGCTTAGCCAGGAAATCGCAAATCGCAATTCTGGCAGGATGACCGAGTGCCTTTGCAAATTTAGCTAGCAACTCCTGTTTAATTGAATAATCACTTGATGCCATAAACAGATTTTTATCTTATACTGGTCGCAAAAATACGAACACTAATTCAAAGCACAAAGCTTTTTCACAACTTTTTCAAAAAAGTTTGCATTTTTACGAACATCATAGAAGAAAACTCTAAAAACAAAACGAAAAACTGCAGGTATTAGTCAGAGACAAATACCTGCAGCCTATTGGTTCTCTTATCTGATTCAGAAAACTATTATTGCCTGCAGCCAACCAACATTTCACGAAGTTCCCTCTCATACTGCTTTGCGTCATGAAAGACTATGCCGTTCATTCCGACTTGTTTGCCGCCTTCTATATTGTCTTCCCTGTCATCTGTAAAGATACATTCCTCTGGCTTGAGATTGAACTTGTTGAAAAGTCGATGGTATATTTCAGGCTCCGGCTTGACACATTTTTCCTCACATGAAACGACATATCCGTCAAGCAAGTCGAATATGTCAAACTGCGCCATTGTAACATAAACCTTACTGCACCAGTTTGAAAGACCATATATCTTGTATCCCTCTGCCTTGAGTTTTGTAATAAGTTCCTTCATTCCCTCTATCTCATTGGTGATGAGTTCAGGATAACGCTCTTTGAAAATACCTATTTCATATTCGAACTCCCTGTTCCTGGCGATTGCATTGTCAAGAATCTCGTCAAAAGGAATAGACTCACGGTCAACCTGCGCCTGAATGTCTTCCTTTATAAGAACTTGAGTATATGCTTCACGTCTTTTGTCATCAGGTATGTATTTACGGGAAAAAGCCTCAAAATCATAATCGACAAGCACTTTTCCAAAATCAAAAATCAAATTCTTTATCATTTTTATCTCTATATCATTAACATTATTCTGCCCCCTTCCTTAGAGAACATTCCCTGAAACTTGCAGATTACAGCATAGACTTGTTTACTTGTCACAGGCTTGCCATCTTTCCTGACATGCAGTTTTTGTGCATTGATGGCTTCAGCAATCTGCTCGGTAGTCATACCACCGTTTCTCTCAGCAATCACATAAACGATAGCTTCCTCTATTTTCATTTGTATTAAAGTAAATCCACGTTTGACACCTCATCATCTACTGAGGACAAAATTATCGTTTTTTTCCGTTTGTCAGTCGATTTATGCAATTTTTTTGACAGGCAGACAGGGAAATAGTCGATATCACAAACTTACCCACTCGTTATTGAACAAAGGCAACAGGAGTGTGCGCCAGACTAAAAACTAGCGGCACACACCCATTGCTTGTTTGTCAGAACCTGCGTTTCGTATGGTTGTTCAGGTGAAATATCACACCGCATCCAAAATGGACGATATCATACAGTGTTACCTGCTTGTTGGGAATTGCGCTAAGTATTCCTATGTCATCCAAATCAAGCTGATAGTATATAGAAACAGCCTCGATGTTTCTTCTTGACTCACTAGTCCTCACGAAGGTTAGTCTCTCTCCGAATCCAATCTGTGTGCGAAGACGTGTCTTTAGCCAGTAATAGCCCTCCATTGGGTACTTCTCTGGCATTCTGAACCAATACTTGTCGTTCAAAATACTGCTGAAAGTCAAAGAGAAAACTCCTGGAATGAACTTCATGTTATTCTTGCCTACCTGCCAAGGAGCAAGGTTTTCCCTTAGAGTAAGAGTGAAGTCGTTCTCCCCACTCTTGAATTTTGGAACATAGCCCAACAGAAACTGCGTTTCCCATCTGTCGTGCTTGCCATAGCTCCATCCCGTTCCAGCCTCCACAAGTCCGATGTTTCCGGCGAACTGTCCGATTGCAGAGTTAGGGATAAAATTAGACCAAACCTCCTTGCGCCTCTCCATTTTTTGAAGGAAGAGCTCATCATTGTCCGTTTTGTTTGTGCTGTCTGCGGTCAATGTCTGTGCTGCGGCAGAAAGAAATGACGACAGCAGTAATGCTACACTAATACCTAACCACTTCATAGCTGTAGCCCTCCTTCTTTATATGAAACACAAGATATGTCCTTTTCTCTATATTCGCACACTGGAAGAATAGTTTGCCATCATAGAAAGGATTAAGAACCTTTGTAGAGTGGCAGTGTCCACACAAGCAGAATGCGTCTCTGCGTGAGCCGTTCATTACAGGATCTTCAGACTCAATTTTTGGAGAATCATCCGAGAATCCGGGTAACTTTGCCAGTTTCATGTTGAACAGCTCTAATGCATTGTTGTTAAACTGGTCGTCGTTCGGTCTGGCATGCATGAACATTATTGTATGGGTTATGCTGTCTGCCTTAGTCTGGTTTGTCGCACTGCAGTAGCTGATTTCGTTGTTCAGGAAGTTGAAGTCAGGAATATTTGCGGAATAGTCGTGCTCCAGTGCGCTAGTATTTATAGCAATGATTCGAGTGTTGCCGACAGTCAGTGCGTAGTTGCTCCTACCGTACATTATATTATAGACATGCTCACCACTTGCCTGACAGTCATGGTTTCCGATGACAGTAAGGTGCGGCATTCTAAGTCTGCAGAGTTCGTCCCTCATCAGTTCAAACTCCTGGATTGCGCCAAAGTCTGTCAAGTCCCCTCCATGAAGTACAAAGTCTATGTCTCCGCGAGCATTTATGTTGTTGACGGCATCGTGAGTGTCGTCGTACCACCTCTGAGTATCAGTGATGAAGGCAAAAGTGTATTCACTGCCCAAGTTGAGTCGTTTGATGCGCTCAAGGTTGAATTCAGTAAGATGACTATCGCCCTCGTAGTCTCCCGAATAAGGATGATAGTCCACCCACTCGCAACCTGTTAGAAAGAAAAGTGCGGCAGAGAGTGCTTTAATTGTTATTTTCATTGTTGATTTTTGGAAGCGTTAAAGTGTCTATTTGCGAATACCGTTACAAAGGTCAAAACAATAAGGCGCACCGAAGTACGCCTTACTTTTCCTCAAAGATAGAATTTATTTAACGATACTCACATTCATCTTCAAATCCTTCTTAGGACGGTCGCCAGGAGCAGTCTCAACTGCAGCAATCTTGTCGATAACGTCCAATCCCTCTACAACCTCACCAAAAACAGTGTACTGGTTATCAAGGAAAGGAGTACCACCTATTTCCATGTAGTCTTTCTTCACCTCCTCTGGCATCTTAGGAGCTGGCTTGGCTGCAGCAATAGTGTCCATCTCTTTGATAAGCTTGTCCTGAAGTGCAGAAAGACCTGCCTGGTCACGGTTGCGGCGCAAGTCCATAATCTGAGCCTTATACTGAACCATTAGGCTGTCCCAAATAGACTGTTTGTACTGGTTCTCCATCATCTTCTCCATCTGAACAAGTTCTGCGGCGTTGTACTTCTTACCTTGAACAATGTAGAACTGACATCCCGAAGACTTCTTCTCTGGGTTGACTTCGTCACTCTGGCGAGCAGCTGCCAAAGCACCCTTCTTGTGGTAGTACTTAGGGTAAACGAACTCGGCAGGAATAGTGTATCCGACATCACCAGCACCAAGGCTCTTGCCTGCAGGAGCGCCCTTTGACTCTGGATCGCCACCCTGAATCATGAAATCCTTGATAACTCTATGGAAAAGTAGGTCGTTGTAGAAACCTTCATTAACCAACTTAAGGAAGTTGTCCCTGTGTAGAGGAGTCTCGTCGTAAAGTTTGACAACGATGTTGCCGTACTCAGTCTCGATTTTAACCATTGTCTGCTTAATTTTTTTGGCTTGCACAGAAACTATGCCTGCCATGATTATGAATAAAGTAACTAATAATTTTTTCATCGTTTTGCTCATTTTTATTGTAAATCGAGTGCAAAGTAAAGAAAAAAACATGTTTCAATCACATTTTTTTAATAAAAGATTACCTAAAAAGAAAAAAATAATTACTTTTGCACCGCCGATTGCACAATAGTTACCAAAAAAAGTAATAGGTTTAAAGTTGAAAATTAAAAAATAATAAGATAGCAATGAAGAAAGATATTCATCCAGCAGCTTATCGTCCTGTAGTATTCAAGGACCTTTCAAACGGAGATCAGTTCATCTCTCGTTCTACAGTAGCAACAAAGGACACTATCGTAGTAGATGGTGAGGAGTTGCCTTTGTACAAGCTAGAAATCTCAAGTTCTTCTCACCCTTTCTACACAGGTGTTAAGAAGATGGTTGATACAGCTGGACGCGTAGATAAGTTCCTTAACAAGTACGGTAACCGTAACAAGAAGTAAGAAACACACTTACTCAAGTAAGGTACAAGAGACATTTAAGAGAGAGGCTTGCATACGCATGTCTCTCTCTTGTTGTTTTGAATTCCTGCACTCAAATTTTCTCCTATCTTTAATCACTAAAGAATGAAAGCGATAGTTTTCGGAAATATCAAGAGAAAGGAAGTGGCGTATTATGCCGCCCGTCTCATCACAGAGCTACACCGCAAGAGCATTCAGGTTGTGTGCGAATCTTCGTTTGTGGAGTTCCTGCATGTCCAAGGTGTTGACACTGCCCAGGTAGGTTGTGTGCCAGACAATGGCGAACCTATAGCGGACATAGCTTTCAGCGTGGGAGGAGACGGAACTTTCATACGTTCCGTGGCCAAGATTGGAAAAATGAACATTCCTTTATTGGGAATCAATGCAGGACGCCTTGGTTTCTTGGCAGATGTTTCCGGAGAAAACGAAATAGGTTGGGCTGTCGAACGAATTGCAAGCGGCAAATATAAGGTGGAGGACAGGCCTCTGCTGAAACTAAAGACTGACGACCATTGCTTTAACGACTTTAATTATGCAATAAACGAAATAGCGGTGCTTAAACAGGACACTGCTTCAATGATTGCCATCAACACAAAAATCAACGGGGAGTATATTACAAAGTATCAGGCCGACGGCCTAATTATTGCGACTGCTACCGGCTCCACTGCCTACGCAATGAGTGTCGGAGGCCCAATTATTGTACCTCAAGCAGCAAACTTTATCCTTACTCCAGTTGCTCCTCATAGTTTGAGCATGCGTCCGTTGGTGCTTACAGACGACTGTGAAATAGAGTTGAAGGTAGAGAGCCGAAACCAGCACTTCCTTATTTCCCTTGACGGAAGAAGCAACGTGTTCCATGAATCGACTCGACTTATAATAAAGAAAGCCTCTTTCTCTATGCACACAATAAGATTGGAAGGGCACTCCTTCTTCTCGACTCTGCGCGAGAAACTTATGTGGGGAAGCGACCAGAGAAAGTACTAATAAAGAAATAACCTCACCATAAAATACATAAAAGCATGACTAAGGAAGAATTGAGAATTGTATATATGGGAACACCCGACTTTGCGGTTGAACCATTGAAAAGATTAGTGGAAGACAAATTCAATGTTGTCGGTGTGGTTACTATGCCAGACAAACCTGCGGGCAGAGGCCACAAGCTACAATTCTCACCTGTCAAGCAGTATGCTGTCGATAACAACCTTCATGTCATGCAGCCTGAAAAGCTCAAGGCAGAAGAATTCGTCAGCGAGCTTCGTTCGTTGAATGCTGACTTGTTCATTGTCGTTGCTTTCCGTATGCTCCCAGAGGTTGTATGGGGTATGCCTCGCCTTGGAACATTTAACCTTCATGGTTCTCTGCTTCCTCAGTATCGTGGAGCAGCACCTTTGAACTGGGCGGTTATCAATGGTGAGACAGAGACTGGAATCACAACATTTTTCCTAACTCACGAGATTGATACCGGCAAAATCATCCAGCAGGAGAAAATAAAGATTAACGACGAAGATAATGTCGGAACTATTCACGACAAACTGATGATTATGGGAGGAGACCTTGTTCTCGATACAGTCAAGAACATCATCAGTGGAACAATCAAACCTAAACCTCAAGAGGAGCTTTATGCTTCAGAATCCGACTTAAAGCCAGCACCTAAGATTTTCAAGGAGACCTGTCACCTTGACTTCAACAACACTACCGAGGATGTCCACAACCTTGTCCGTGGGCTTTCTCCCTACCCTGCCGCATGGGCTAACCTTGTAGCCGATGGCAAGGAGGATGTGCAAATGAAGATATATGAGACAAAGAAGGAAGTTTCCGCGCACAGCTTGACTCCAGGCACTTTGGTGACTGACGGAAAGAAGTTCCTAAAAGTTGCAACTAAGGACGGTTATCTGCATCTGCTACAAATCCAGGTGCCAGGCAAAAAGCGATTGGCAGTAGAGGATTTCCTTAGAGGATTCCATTTCGACGCAGAATACAAATTGGCTTAATTTCCCAACAAAATCATGATAGACAGAGACAGCACAATATGTGCCATTAGTACCGCCGCAGGAGTTGGAGGCATTGCTGTAATCAGAGTTTCTGGGCCTGACGCTTTCCCTATAGTTGACAGTGTTTTCAGTTTCAGCAGTACAAACAAACTTGCAGACTGTCCTTCGCATGTCATGAAATATGGCGTCCTAAAGGACGGCGAAGAAATTATAGACGATGTTGTCTGCTCTGTATTCAAGAGCGGCAAATCATATACTGGCGAAGACACTATTGAAATCTCTTGTCATGGTTCACTTTATATACAAAAGAAGATTGTTGAGCTTTTGCTAAACAAGGGCTGTAAGATGGCTGGACACGGAGAATTTACTCAGCGTGCCTACCTTAATGGAAGAATGGACCTTTCTCAAGCCGAGGCTGTGGCAGACTTGATAGCCTCAACATCTGAAAAGGCGCATCGCATTGCTGTCAAACAGATGAAGGGAGGGTTCTCAGAAGAACTTCTCAAACTCAGAATGTCACTGCTTGAGTTCGTTTCTCTTATTGAACTTGAACTTGATTTCAGCGAAGAGGATGTTGAGTTCGCCGACCGTGAAAAGTTAAGAGAACTGATTGCCACAATCGAATCTAAAGTAAGCAGGCTAGCCAACTCGTTCAAGGCTGGAAACGCCATCAAAAACGGAATCCCAGTTGCTATTGTAGGAGAAACAAACGTTGGAAAATCAACGCTTCTGAATCTACTTCTTGGCGAGGAAAGAGCTATTGTCAGCGACATTCACGGAACTACAAGGGACACAATAGAGGACACTCTGCAGGTGGGAGGCTACACTCTCAGGCTAATTGACACAGCCGGCATAAGGAAAACTGACGACGCAATCGAAAGTCTCGGAATAGAGCGCTCGCTAAAGATGATGGAACAGGCTGAAATCGTCATGCTTATTGTTGACTCTTCAAGAGATGAAAATGAGATTGCCCAGTTCATCAACAGCCAAAAACTGCAAGGCAAATATGTTCTATTGCTCTTTAACAAGTCTGACCTCTGCGAGCAGTGCAAATTGAACAGACTTCTTGGCAACAAGTATTCGTTTGAAGCTGAACCTTTGGCAATTTCTGCCAAGAGCGGCGAAGGCAAGGAGGCTGTTGAGGCTTCACTCACAAAATTTGCAGAACAGATTGCTGGAGAGGGCAACGACATAATTGTTACAAACGCCAGACACTATTCCGCTCTATGCGACGCCTTGATTGGAATAGAGAGAGTCAAGAACGGACTTGACACAAACCTGTCAGGAGATTTGATAAGCAGAGACATTCACGACATACTCGATGCTCTTGCCTCGATAACAGGTGGGGAGATTACTACAGACGAGGTGCTCGGGAATATATTTGCCCATTTCTGCATCGGAAA
>JAKSKX010000039.1 GCA_024401535.1 Paludibacteraceae bacterium
GACCTTTACGAGTTCATCTCATCAAGACAGGCTTAAGTTTTTGGACTCTGTTTTTTGATAGAGTAGCAGAAAATAGTGGCGCATACCCTAAATAATGGGTGTGTGCCCTCTATTGTTCTATATTTATTATGTTTTTGTGCTAAAGAAGTAAAGATTTATGTCGAAAAAAGCGTTATATGAAGGTGAGGGAATAAAGGAACTTATCCCGCAGCGTGCTCCTATCATGATGGTGGACAAGTTCTATGAGGCAACACCTGAATACGGCCACACAGGACTTACAATTGCAGAGGATAATTTCTTTTGCGAGGACGGTTCTTTTATCGAACCAGGGTTGATAGAGCATATAGCTCAGTCTGCCGCTGCTTTTGCCGGATACAATTCAATTTCAAAGGGTGAGGGTGTTCATCTTGGTTTCATAGGAGAGGTCAAGAATTTCAAGATGTTTAACCTGCCTAAGGCTGGTGACACTTTGGATACCGAACTAAGAATCATTAGCGAGGTCATGAACATAACACTTCTTTCTGCTGAGACTAAGGTCAATGGTGAACTTATGGCTCAGTGTAACATGAAGATTTTTATCAAGGAATAATTCGATTATGCTTAGCAATTTTATCCGTATCAAGGTGAGATTCAGCGAGGTTGACTCCATTAAAGTGGTCTGGCACGGTAATTATGTGGCTTACCTCGAGGATGGACGTGAGGCTTTTGGCAGAGAGTTTGGTCTTGGCTATATGGATATGTTTGAAGCGGGACTCACTGCACCTATAGTTGATGTTCATTTGCGATATCTGAAGTCGGCATCTGTGAATGATCATTTGGTGCTAAAGACTTCCTATGTTGAGGCTCGTGGAGCTAAGTTGATTTTCGATTATGAACTATACAGGTTGCTTAATCCTACGATAAGCGACGAAGAGGCTTTCGAGCCCAAAGATTCGACTCATGAACTTATTCTAACAGCGCAGACTACTCAGCTTTGGATGAAGGGTGATGAATTTGAGGTTTCTGCTCCAGAGTTTTTTACAAACTGGAAGGCTAAGTATGGGTTGAGAAAATAAAACGGAATACAATTAAGAATAAAATATATGCTTAAAGATAGTTACTTCAAGATAGTAAATATTGAGGATGGTGATACGACAAAGTATAGTGTCGAACTTAATCCCCAGCACAATGTTTACAATGGACATTTCCCAGGAGAGCCTGTATGTCCAGGTGTTTGTAGTGTTCAGATGATCAGGGAGTGTATAGAGGACAAGCTTGGCAAGAAACTTTCCATTTCAAACCTCGGACAGGTACGTTTTACATCGTTGATTACTCCTAACGCTAATCCTAGTCTTGTTGTTTCATTTACGGTTTCTGAGACAGAGGAGGGTGCATATAAAGTTAAAGCCGACATCACTGCGGGGGAGACTTCGTTCCTTTCGCTAAAAGGAGAACTGAAAGTTAAATAAATTCGAAAAAGTAATGGCACGATACGCACTTGCAATATATCATTTCTTCCAGAAGAACAAGTTGCTGATGTGGATTGTAATGCTTCTTAGCTTTGCATTCTTCTTGTTCACTGGCCTTCAGATGCGTTATGAGGAAGATATTACTAGATTGCTTCCACAGACACCAAATGAAAATGGAGAGAGCCTGGTATTCTCTAACTTGAAAGTTAAGGACAAGGTTTATATTGTTTTCCAGCCTAAGGCTGATTCTGTCGATGTTGACAAGATGAGTGCTCTCTGCGATGAGTATATGAATACTTTGCAGGAGCGAGATAGCTCGAACCAGTATATTGCCGACATGCTCTACAAGGTTGACCAGTCTGTGATGATGGGCGCTTTGGAGTATTTGATGCAGTGTCTGCCAACTTACATAGAGGATGAGGACTATGACGCAATAGATAAATTGCTTGAGCCTCAAGCTGTAAAGGAGTCTTTGCAGAAGGATTATGAGCTTCTTTATTCGCCTATGGGTATGATGATGGTCGATTTGATTTCTCGTGATCCATTGGGGATGAAGGATGCAATGCTAGGCAAGGTCAGTAAGATGAAGGAAGGCCTTGGCGGTAGCTATGCAATGGTAAACCATCACTTCTTCACTCCAGATTCAGCTCTGTGTGTGTCTTTCCTTTCTCCAGGTTTTGCATCTACAGATTCCAAGAAGGCAACAAAACTAGTAGAGGAGATTGAAAATGTAATAGACGATTTTCAGCAGATACATCCCGAGGTAGAGATCTATTACCACGGCGCACCGGTCCAGAGTGTGTATAATTCCCGTCAGACAAAGAAGGACTTGGGTAGTACACTTGGCATTTCAATGTTGATTATCTGCATTGCAATATGTTTCTGCTTCAAGACGATGGACACTTTGCCGATGTTGCTTGGGCCTGTTATTTATGGAGCATTCTTCGCTTTATCTACGCTCTATTTGTTGCAGGGCTCAATGTCTCTGCTTGCTTTGGGTATCGGTGGAGTAGTGTTGGGTGTGGCGCTGAGCTATTGCCTGCATGTGCTTGTTCACTACAAGTATGTTAGTGATCCGGAAACTGTAATCAAAGATCAGACAACTCCTGTTATATTGGGCTGTTTGACTACTATCGGAGCATTCATGAGCTTGATGTTTACTGAAGCAGATTTGTTGAGAGACTTCGGTAAGTTCGCTTCTTTGGCTCTTGTCGGAACAACATTCTTCTCTTTGGTGTTCCTCCCTCACTTCTTTAATAAAGACAAGAACAAGAAGAACGAGAAAGCCTTTAGACTACTAGAGAAGATCAATTCTTACCCATTCGAGAAGAAAACTTGGTTGATAATATCTATCGTTGCCATCAGTATTATTTGTCTGTTCACAATGAAGTGGATGAAGTTCGATCCGGATTTGAAGAACATCGGATACAACGAACCACGAGTGATCGAGAGCCAGCGTCTGCTTGCAGACCATTCAACTAAGAACTGCCAGACTGTTTATTATGCTACAATAGACGAAGATGTTGACTCTGCATTGGTGTTCAACAATATCTTGTATGCCGAGTTGGAAAATCAGATGACGAACAATAAGATCAAGTCTTTTGGAAAGTCGTCATCATTGTTCATTCCTCAGGAAGAACAGGTTCGTAGAATCAACAAGTGGTATGAGTTCTGGAACGGAAAGGAAAAGCGAGCAGAGAAGCTAAAGGTTTTGATGTCAGCCGAGTGTACAAAGTACGACTTCACGATTGACATGTTCGATCCGTTCTTTGAGTTGATTAACAAGACTTATGAGCCAACGGCCTTGTATGATTCGGATGTTTTGCCTAGTGGATTGAAGTCTAACATGATTGAATATACAGACGGTAAGTATATGCTGTTCACTCCTGTTCAGATGGCTCCGGAGGATAAGAACGAGGTAACAGACAGAATTGTTAAGACAAAAATTCATGGCAAGGGAAGATTTGTTATCATCGATCCTTTCTATTACACAAATGAATTGGTGAAGATTGTAAAGCACGATTTCGATATCGCGCTATGGATATCTAGTTTGTTCGTGTTTATAGTTTTGCTTTATTCATTCCGTAGCTTGATCCTTGCTCTAATCGGATTTGTACCTATGTCATTAAGTTGGTACATTTTGTTGGGAGTGATGGGAATATTCGACATTAAGTTCAACTTGATCAATATCGTAATCAGTACATTTATTTATGGTATCGGTGTGGACTATTCGATATTTATAATGGACGGATTGCTTTCCGGATTCAGAACTAAAAAGCCGCTTCTTGTTTACCACAAGACTGCAATTCTGTTCTCTGCTTTCGTTCTGATTATCGGTATATCTTCTTTGATTTTTGCCACTCATCCAGCTATGAAGAGCGTTGGTGTGGCAACGCTTATCGGTATGTCTGCAACGGTAATCATTGCTTATTCTTTGCAGCCGTTCCTATTCTATTGGGTAATCAAGCGCAGAACTCGTAAGG
The DNA here is from genome assembly GCA_024401535.1 of Paludibacteraceae bacterium. Taxonomy (GTDB): domain Bacteria; phylum Bacteroidota; class Bacteroidia; order Bacteroidales; family Paludibacteraceae; genus UBA1723. Next base: position 3,932 of record JAKSKX010000039.1, read on the forward strand.
GGTTGGCTCCACTTACTGTTTATAACATTATGCACCCAAAGAGTTTCTTCCGTCCTGATGGTATGAACAGCCTTCAGAAACTTAGAAATAACTATGAGTACAAGGGTGTTGACGTTGAAAACGGATTGAAGAAAGAACTTCACGCAACATCATTCTATCGTGCATTTATCCCTGAGCTTTATAGTTCTGAGAGTATTCTTGACTATGGTTGCGGATATGGATATATTTCATACTGGTTTGCAATCAAGAATGACAGTCTAATGGTTTCTGCATTCGACACAAATGAGGACGAATTGACTATTGCAAGGAACTGTTATATGAAATCCTCGCAAATGGATTTTACAGACTCTCCTAACTGCATTCAGAATTCGTATGCCACATTGATAGTCCAGAAAAGCATTCCAGAGTTCGACGCTTTGTTGTCAGGTAAGTTCAACACTGCGCACACAGTGATTCTAAGGTCAGCTATTTCCGGTGTGTTCAGCCAGAAACTTATTGAGGCTGGTTTCAATAAGGCTACAGAGGATTCTATGTTCGAGATTTGGAAAAAGTAATCTAAAGGTATGTTTAGTTTTTTTAGATATGTTTTGCTTGCGTTATGTATAGGCTTGTTCTTCTCTTGTGCAAAAGAGAAGGAGTGGGACTATGACTATCGCATTGTGAATGACATGGATGATCCCGTGTCGTTGACATACAAGCTTGTATCTTCGCCGGCAGAATATACAGTCTCTTTTCCAAGCAAGATGGATACAATAATGATTTCCCGCGAGGGCGTTGTTGGCCATGATATTTGGAACATTGAGTCTGCTTCCTTAATCTATATGTTCGATAAGTTGGACGGTTTGACTGTTGACAGCATATATTCTGACAACTTGCGCCTTAGAAGTGCTTGGAGCGGCCCTGAAAATGTGGAAGGCAGAGGTGTTTATACTCTTCACCTTACAAGAGATCTGTTTAACACTACGCTTAAAAAATACGAATACAGAATCAAAAACGCAAGTGATAAATTCGTTTTGCATTTCTCTTTTCAGGGGGATGACAGTCAGGTTGGTGAGCTGGATGTAAATCCAGGAAATACTTCTTATATCGCAACATACAAGTTGAAGAGCAGTAAATTGGAAAATCTATATTCAGACAAGAAGATTGCAAACATTGTAGGTTTGAAGCTTACATCTCTTGCTTTTATTGGAGCTGACGGGGCTGTATCTTCAGCAAACAGACATAGCGCAAATCTTCGCCAGTATTGGGAGTATTCAGAGGAAGTGAATCCAAGTGGGGAGAGAATAGGTGTCTATACCCAGACTCTAGACGAGAAAATTTGCGATAACCGAACAATATTGGAAACTGATTTGTTCAGCTTGCAGACAAATAATTAAAAAAGAAACACACAAACAATAATGAAACAATACGGACTAATAGGTAAGGTTTTGATACATTCCTTCTCAAAGAAATTCTTTACAGAGAAATTTGAGAAAGAGGGAATAGATGCAAAATATGACCTTTTTGAACTTCCATCAATAGAAGAATTCAAGAAATTGGTGGAGGAAAAAGAATTGTACGGATTAAACGTCACGATTCCATATAAAGAACTAGTTATCCCTTTCCTTGACGAGTTAGATCCAACTGCAGAGGGTATAGGTGCTGTAAATACTATCAAGTTTATTCGTGACTCTAAGGGCTGCAGACTCAAGGGTTTCAACACCGACATCATAGGTTTTCGTGACAGCATCAAGCCTTTGCTAAGAGATGTTCACGAGAAGGCTTTAGTCTTGGGTACAGGTGGTGCTTCAAAGGCTGTATGCTACGCTCTTGAGCAGATGGGGTTGGAGTACAAGTATGTGTCACGTACAGCACGTCCAGACGCCTTTACATACGCTGAACTTAACGAGGAGATTATGAGTGAGTATTTGGTTGTAGTGAACACTTCTCCGTTGGGAATGTTCCCTAATGTTGATTCTGCTCCTGATATTCCTTACGAGTATTTGTCAGAAGACCACTTGTTGTATGACCTTGTCTATAATCCAGAGAATACTAAGTTCTGTCAGTTGGGCAAGGCTCAAGGTGCTGTGACAAAGAGCGGTTTGGATATGCTTCACGGTCAGGCTGTTGCAGCCTGGAAAATATGGAATGAGTAGCAGGGTGTAGCCTCTGCTAAAAATACTTGGCATAGTTGTCTATGCCGATAAATTCGAGTTTTAGGGTTGCTCCAAAATAAGATGCGATTTCGTCTGCTTCAAATTCATTGAGGCAGGCGAATTCTATTATATCGTCATTTCTGCTTGTAAACACGTCAACGGCATTGTCGCCGATATGTTCTGCTACAATGCTTCTGCCGTCAAGTTCGATGTCTGTTTCAAACAGTACGTCCTCGTCTCCGCCTACGCCACTAATGGTGTGATTGTTGAATGTGAATGAATATGGCTTGTCCTCTTCCGTAGAAGTTATTTCTTCAACCAAAGCGTCATAGTCAACAGGAATGACAGTCAGTTCCTTTGTCCTGCTAAGGAATGCGTCGCTTACTCGCTCAAACAGTTCAGAACTGTATTCTGCGCTGTTGTCGTCATCCTGAATGTTAAGGTCGTCCAGTTCTTTCTGCAGGTCCAGACCTAGCAGTTCCATGAATACTGCAGGAGTTACATGCAGGTCTTCAAGTTCTTCAATGATTTCCTTGCGTATGGTTTTGGCTAGTTTCTTTCTTGGCATAGTCTCTTTATTTAGGCTCTGCAGTCAGTACATATTGTCCGTTTTTGAATACATAGTATTCCCTCATCCATTCTGTAGTTGTTGATTCTATGCACTCTCCGTCATTGTCGCTTATGTGTTCAAGCTTGTATGTGTCTAGTTCCTCGCCGTCCATATTCTCCTTCTTGGTCTTCTCGTCGTCAAGCATTTTTGCAAGTGAGTCTGCATTCACATTCTCAATATCCAAAAGTTTGTCGTGCATCACCATTTCGTTAACACCACCAAGAGCAACAACCTCGCCATCGTTGAAGCTGATGGTAGATTCTGTCTTGCTTTTCGAGATTTTCTGCTTATGAATCAGCATGGAGTCCGAAAGTATAGAGTCATTTGCCAAAGAATCTCGCTTGATAAAGTTCTTTACTGTGACAACTCTGTTCTTGATAATAAGGTCTCTGTAGTCAGTCGCTTTTTTCTTTTTCTTGCGGCTCATTACGATGATTTTTGTTTCAGAGAAATGGTCTCCTTCGCAGTTCTGCAAGTTCCATTGGTCATTGACGCTGCTTATAAGTACGTTGTCAAGAACTTTGTTTATTTTGTCTTTGTCGATTACGTAGAGAGTCATGAATTCATTCTTCATCATGAATATGTCGCTGGCAGTACTGTCCGAGATTCTCACGCCGAAAGCCCTTGTGCTGTTGTTCAGCTTGAAGTTTGCGAAGTCGTACTTCATGTTTGTTATGTTCTTTTTTTTAGACACAACGATTTTTGCAGAGTCAACATAGTGCCCGCATACAGCTTTTGAAGATTTGTTCAACAGTATTAGGTGCAAGTCATAGGCTGAGTTGTCGTCAGTTCTTTTGACTGGGAGTGTGAGCAATGACTTGGTTGTGTCGAAGGGAATGACAGAATCCAGAACATGAGACTTCATTATTCGTGACTGCTCGATGTTCAAACTTTCCAAAACTCCTGACAAATCGCTGATATGAATGCTGTTAGAAGCCCAACTGCTCATAGAGACAAGCAGAAATGCAATTATATATGCTATTTTATTTGTTGTTTTCATAGTCCTTGATGTTTTCTTTTTAGCAAATATATAGTTTTTCAATTATTGAATGAACGATTTAGGTGAAAAAAAGATGCATTATTTTGCAGACTTAAATTTTTTGAATCTTTTTCTAACTTTTTTTGCGAAAAGTTTTGCATATATCAAAATAAATACTAATTTTGCATCGCTTTCGGAAAGGAAAGCACTTACGGTCGGTTCGCTAGCTCAGTTGGTAGAGCACATCCCTTTTAAGGATGGGGTCTTGGGTTCGAGCCCCAAGCGAGCCACCAGGAAGAAGCAACTTGAATAAGGTTGCTTCTTTTTTTATTTTCTTAGCGCCAAAGTTTCAAGTATTTTGTAACTTTGCGGCATTTCTAAATCAATGGTATGACACTGAAGGAACGCTGGTATAGTTTCATGCATAATGAAAAGCTGAAGAAGGAGTTTAATGAAATCATCTTCGGTACAGATACTGTCGAGGGCAAGCTGTTTGACGTGCTTCTTATTGCCGGTATCTTCATCTCTGTCTTTATTGTTATAGTTGACAGCATAGAGGGAATCAATCACGGCTTTCATGTTCTTTTTGTCTATTTGGAGTGGTTCTTCACAATATTCTTTACATGCGAGTATTTGATGCGACTTTATTGCTCCGAGAAGGCATCCTCCTACATATTCAGTGTTTTCGGCATAATAGACTTGCTTTCCATTCTGCCTACTTACCTTAGCTTGATAGAGGATTCTGCGCATGTGCTTATGGTCATTCGTGTATTCCGCATTATTCGAGTTTTCCGTATTTTCCGAATGTTCGAGTTTATGCGCGAAGGACAGATATTGCTAAATGCCATTCGTTTCAGCTCTCAGAAGCTCGTTATTTTCTTTTCCCTTGTCATTTTGTCTGTTGTCACTCTCGGGTCGCTTATGTATATTGTCGAGGGTGCTGAGCCGGACACCAAGTTCGAGAATATTCCCGTCTCTATATATTGGGCAGTCGTGACTATGACAACCGTAGGCTACGGAGACATTACTCCCGTCACTGTTTTGGGAAAGTTGATTTCCGGTGTTGTCATGTTGCTTGGTTACACTGTCATTGCTGTGCCTACCGGAGTAGTTTCTTCCTCGATGGTCAAGGAAATGAAGAACAAGTATTCGCCTATTTGTCCGTATTGCGGAAAGCACAATGTGGCGACTGATTCAAAGTACTGTATCTATTGCGGACGTCCTCTTTCTCCCGAAGAACTCGAGATTTTGCAGAAGAAGAAGGAGCGTGAGATGAACGGATACGACGAAGATGACGATTTGAATGTTGACGAAGTAAACAATGCGTAGTATGAAGACTCTGTTTGTTGTTGTCGGTCCTACCGGAATTGGTAAGACTGCCGTTTCCATAAAGATTGCCAAGGCTCTGAACACAGAGATTGTGTCTTCCGACTCGCGCCAGATTTACAGGGGAATTCCCATTGGAACAGCCTGCCCGTCCGCTCAAGAACTTAGCGAGGTCAAGCACCATTTCATAGAAACCATAGAACTTGACGACTATTTCAGCTGCGGAAGGTTTGAAATAGAGGCGCTAAAGTGCTTGGAAGGGATTTTTGCAAAGAACGACTATGCTGTGATGTGTGGTGGCTCTATGCTCTATGTTGACGCTCTCTGCAAGGGAATAGACGATTTGCCCGATGTGGATAAGGATCTGCGTGACTCGCTTTGGAAAAGGTTCGAGGAGGAGGGTATTGACAACATCTATGGCGAGTTAAAGATTCTTGATCCCGAATATGCCAAGGTTGTAGATATTAAGAACCATAAGCGTGTTATTCATGCGCTCGAGCTCTGCATTGAAAGTGGGAAGCCGTATTCCGAACTTAGAACGCAGACTCAGAAAACTCGTGACTTCAGAATTGTAAAGATTGGATTGACTCTGCCTAGGGAAGAAGTCTATGACAGAATAAACAGGCGTGTAGATGCTATGGTGGCTAACGGACTCGAGGACGAGGCTCGTTCTGTCTATCATCTGCGCCACCTTAATTCACTAAATACAGTCGGATTCAAGGAGATGTTTGCCTATATCAGCGGCGAATGTTCCAAAGAGTCTGCCATAGAGTCAATAAAGACTAACACACGACGCTACGCAAAGAAACAGCTAACATGGTGGCAGAGAGACACCGAAATCAAATGGGTTTCTCCATACGATTGGGAAGCGATTCAATTCATAATTCACAATTCATAATTCACAATTGTGCATTATTAATTATGAATTGTTCCTGTGTCCCTTAATGCTCATAATCAAGTAGGAAAGCAGACCGAAACCTACATAGACAACGATTGTCTGCACTGTGTGTGTCGCAAGAGCGAAAGCCTTTGCCTCAGTCTCCGGAATGAAATAGAAGCTCAAAGCCGTAATGGTCAGGTAGTGCCATGCGCCTATTCCTCCCTGAACCGGAGCTATAATTCCAAGCGCACCCATAACGTAAACCACAAGTCCAGCAGATATGGACAGCTCTTTGGTTGCGTCAAATGCCCAGAAGCTGACATAAAGCATCATGAAGTAGCAGAAGAAAATTAGCAGGGAAAGAGCGATGAACAATGCCTTGTTGCTCACGTCCTTGAAACTGGCAAAGCCTGTGCCAATCTTCTTCAATGTCTCTCTGCCTTTGTCATATAGCTTGCTCTCGTTACGCTTCTTGTAGAAGAAAACGCCCACGCAGACAATAATAACGGTGAAAATGACTATGAAAGGCAGCATGTTCATTATTTTGCTTCCCAAGTCTATTGTTGCAAGGGTGCTGGCAAAGTACTGGTACTGCAGTATTATTGTTGCTACGATTATGAGCGCAGTGACAAGCATGTCGAACAGCCTCTCTGTTATTACTGTTCCGATTAGGGTGGTGAAGCTTATGCCGTCGCTTTTCTTCAAGACTCCGCACCTTGCGACCTCTCCGGCACGAGGGAAAAGGAAGTTCGCGAAGTAACCTATCATCACCGAATGAAAGATGTTGCCGAGTGGCGCATTCATTCCGCTTGCCTTGATAAGCATCTTCCAGCGTATAGCCCTTAGGAAATGGCTGAACATTCCGATAGCCACGGGAAGCAGAAGCCAGCCTATTTCGCTGTCCTTGATATAGCCAATCAGCTCGCCCCAATCCTCGTTCCTATATATGAAGTAGAAAATCAGTACGCTCAGAACTAGGGGAATGGTTAGTTTGGCTATGCTTTTGAAACTGTATTTTTTAGGACTCTCTTTTTCTGTTTCCATTTTTGTTTTCTAATTTACGAGGCAAACAAAGTTCAACGACACGAAGTGAGTTAATGTTTATATCGCCGACTTTACGGAGGCAAAGTTACAACTTTTATTCGATAACTTGGCTTTTGATGTTTTTTTAATCATGTAAGGTTGCCGAAAGCCAATACATATTGTATTTTTTGTATGTTCTTTCTTTTGCTGCAGTTTTCGACTGTTATTTTGTTTATATATGTTCCAGGACGGTTTTGTAAAGATACAATCAGGTGTTCAGGCAATGTTTACGTCGATTTTAACTTTACTTCTTCTAAAGAATCAATCTGGTCACACAATTTGAAGCTTTGTTTTTCTTGTCGATAGTCCTGTTGTTAAAAAATACGTTTGTTTTTTCGTAAAGAAGAATCTTTGTATCAAAAAAACTAAATTTTTTGGAATCTACGCTAAAAATTCCAGATGTTTATGCTCACTAACATAAACTGTAATCTTTTTTGAATATAGGCTGAATTTTTTTAATTGAAAATTTGGAGAAGTGTCGTCATTCCTAACTCGGTAACTGAAATTGGAAGTTGTGCATTCAGGGATTGCACAAACTTAAAGACAGCATGTGTGCCAAAAGGTTGTAAAGTCGATTCAAATACATTCCCATCAACTTGCAACTATTAACCAAAAAAGGCGACCGTTCGGTCGCCTTTTTTGGTGTTAGCATGTAAAATAATAAAACGAAGGCTTTACCACGTAATCTTTAATCTTCTTTCCAAAGCCAGCTGGCCTCGTCTGCCTCTAAATGGTCGGTGTAGCAGTCGAAATAGTTGTGAGGAGAAGTGTTGAATGTGTCATACAGGTTAATATGAAAACCTCCTCCCCACAATGTTCCAGAACCTAAACTCCATGTTCCAGCTGAGACATTCGATGTGTCTCCTTCATTATTTAATCTAATGAATGTGAAAGTGCTGTCGGGATAGAGTTTGAGTATTTTTGCCGCTTCGGTATTGTTAAGATTTTCTATATAGCAACCTACTGGGTTGTTTGTATAGAATTTTGGGAAAGGGTAGCAGCAGCCTTCAAGCAGTAATGCAAGTGTCCCTATTGCAAGTATGCAAACATTTTTTTGACTCATAAAATTATTGTATCGTTATTTCTTGTTCCTTACAACTGAAAACGCAATCGCAAGAATCATAAGACCTATGCCCGAAGCAACTGTTCCCAACCAACCGAACTGGCTCCACAGCGTGCCGGCAAGGAAAGTTCCGAGCGAGCCGCCAATGAAGTAGGTCACCATGAAAATCGTGTTCATTCGGCTTGGTGCTGAGGCTGAGAGCTTCATCGTTGCGCTCTGGTTTGTGAGCTGAACGCACTGCATTCCGATGTCTATTAGAACTATTCCTGCAATGATTCCAATGTATGAGCTGTGCGTGAAGGCAAGTAAAATCCACGAGGCAAGAATAATGCCTGCACCTATGTAGTTTATTCTTTCTACGCCGTACTTAGGAATGTATTTGCCGACATTAGAAGCTGTTAAAGCTCCAGCTATTCCGCATATTCCGAGCATTCCTACGACATCGCTTCCTTGAAAGAACGGCGCTTCCTTCATTCTGAATGCCAAACAAGCCCAAAGGCCAAGGAACGAACCGAAGGAAAGTCCAGCACGAATCGAATAAGTAAGTGCCTGAGGATGTTCCTTTGCAAGACTTACTATTGACTTCATAAGCGTTTTGAACTTGCCTTTGAATGTTGGCTCGACATACGGGAAAGTCTTTAAGAGAACTATTGCCGAAAGCAGAATAAGTCCTGCCGCTATGTAATAGACTGTTCTCCAACCATAAAGGTGGCCGACATAACCACTCACAACTCTCGAGCCAAGTATTCCGCAAAGAAGTCCCGACAAAATGAACCCCACCTTTCTCTCCTTCTGCTCCGGCTTTGCGTAAAGAGAAACGAACGGCATAAAGACTTGAGGCGCAACAGAACAGAAACCCATAGCAAAAGCCCCACCAAGTAAAAGCCATGCATTGCCCGAAGTTGCAATAACTAAGAGCGAGGCAATAAGCAGCGCAAAGCAGACAAGTATTGTCGAGCGTCGGTTATAGAGGTCGCCCATAGGAATAATGAAAAGCAAACCGAGAGCATATCCAATCTGCGTGCTTACTGGCATAAGGTTCACTTGAAATTCAGTTAAGCCTAAATCTTCGCGAATCAGGTTCAAAAGTGGCTGGCAGTAATAAAGGTTTGCTACCGAAATTCCTGCCATAACTGCCAATAGAACAACTAACCAAGTTGCAATACCTTCGTTTGGTTTCATGATTTCTTTTTTAGTTGTTTTCAGTTTTTCAGATTTAAGTAAGACTAACTAATGACCATTTCAAAAAATTCAAAATATGGTATGAGGGATACAATGATCAAGAATGAAACTATCCCTATAAAAAAATAGAAGAGAGTGCCTGGATTGTGTCCCTTTTTTATCCGTACAAGAGTAATCAATGTCGGAATTAGAGAATATAACATAAATATAGAACCCCAATGCAGTCCTGATTGAAAGACTGCGTGTTCGAAACCTGTGTATGCTAGGATGAAGGGCAATATTATAAATACTAATTGAATAATCAGTACTATCCTAACTATTTTCTTTGCCATAAACTTTTTTGTGTTGTCTAATCTATTCTTGGCAAAGATATAACTTTTTAGCCACTTAGGATTGTCCTTTACTGCATCAAAATGTTAAAAAAGCTTAAACTATTGTGTTGATGGTGCAGTTTGTCGTTCCGTTTTACTAACTTTGCCTCGACTTTAATCATCGGCAATCCGGCAATCATAGACATTGCCTTGAAATAATTCTTCGGCAATATAAACTTTGCCTCGAAAAATTAAGACAAATGTTTCGAACTACAAAATCTTCTTACATACGTTTCATATTTGTTATTGTCGTATTCATCCTCTCTTTGATGCAGGTTGAGGCTCAGACTTCCGACTACCGCTACCAATACTCTGGTATTGTTACAGACTCCACCAACGGCGAGGGCATTCCTTTTGCCAGTGTCTATGTTCAGGGAACAATAATCGGTACAGTTACTGACGAGGAAGGCCGTTTTCTCCTTAGAATTGACAGACCGCTAACCCAACTTTCATGCTCTTTCGTAGGCTACAAGGAAAAGACTATCAAGCTCAGAGGTGAGGGTATTGTCGGCAATATTCGTCTTGCTCCGGACAACGTCCTTGAAGAACTGGTTGTCAAGAACAAGCGTGTGCATTACAAGAGAAAGAACAATCCGAGCGTTGACTTTGTAAAGCGTGTGCTAGAGCATAAGGATTCACTTGACGCTCGTTCAGCACAACAGTTCCATTCACGTTGCTACAAGAAGCAGACGCTCGCAGTTACAAACGCAGACGACATAATAAACAAGCACCAGAGCAAGGGCAGAAATGTCGAGTTCCTGAAGCAGTGCGTTGACACTTCGGAAGTTTCGCAAGAGGTGGTTCTGCCGCTCTATACTGAAGAAGTTGTCTCTGATGTGGATTACGTTGCAAAGGACAAGAAGGTAGTGACAACACCGCTTCTTGAAGATCAAAAGACTTTGTTCGAGATTATTCCAGAGGACATCTTCTCTTCACTAATGTCTGATGCTGGCGGGGAAATCAACATCTATGACAATTCATTCCGTCTGCTTTTCACAGACTTTGTTTCGCCTATTGCCTCTTACGGCAATTCGTTCTATCACTACTACATTACAGACACTTTGAGAAACCCTTACGGAGACTCTCTTGACTATATCAAGGTAAACTTTGCACCTACAAACAAGGAAAGCCTTGGTTTCGCCGGCTACATGCTTGTTGCAAAGGACAGCTCGTACGGAATCAAGGAACTAGAGATGTCACTTTCTCATGCTTCGCGAATAAACTTCGTCAGCGGAATGGTTATCAACCAGTCTTTCGAGCGCACGTCTGAAGGCTTTTACACACTGAGAAGTTCAAGGCTTGCAATGGAAGGCTCGCCAATAGACGCAATAGACAGAATAAAGGGACTTTACGCAAGAATTGAGAGGTACTATGCTCCATATTATTTTGGAGACTTGAAGGACTTGCAGTCAGCCGATTCAAATTCCGGAGTTACATACATTCCGCTCGATTCACTTTCTATTGACGACCTTCTTCCGGACAACGCGCCCGATAGGAAGATCAAGGACATTACAGACTTGAAGGAACAACTCGGCAACACAAGGATGATTAAGTTCGTGAACTTCACGCTCAAGACTTTAGCAGACGGACACGTGCCAATAGGCGGAGTAAAGAAGCCGAAGTTCCACCTAGGCCCAATCTATTCAATCACTACAAAGAACCATTTGGAGGGCAGACGCTTCCTTCTTGGCGCACAGACAGGAACCGGATTGAACAAGAGAGTCTTTGGTGCAGGCTACGTTGCATACGGACTTCAGGACGAAAAGTTCAAGGGATGGGGTGAAGTTGAGGTTTCATTCATAGACAAGGAGCGAAGCCGAACAGAATTCCCAAGACGAAGCGTAATAGTTTCATACCTTTCCGACTGCGATATGCCATCGAACAGATATGCGACAAGTCGTGGCGAAACATTCCTTTCATCCATGTCTTGGCAGACAGTACGCGACTACTCGTACTACAAGAGGCTGACTCTTACAAACATAATGGAATTTGACAACGGCTTTTCGTACAACATTTCAGTATGCAGAAACCAGGATACTCCGGCCGATGAACTTGTGTATGTAAAGTCTGCAACAGGGAAAAATGTAGAGCATATCTCGACTTCCGAGGTTTCAGTTACTTTGGGCTACCAGCCGAATGTTTTCGAACAGTTCGGACTTAACAGGTTTTCTCTGACAAACCAGATTCCGCACATAACATTGAAGCATACTTTCGCAAGCGACAAGGTTGCTTCGGACTACTCGTTCTCTAAGACTGAGTTAGGCTATGATCAGCGTTTCTCGCTTTCTCCGGTTGGCTATATGGATGTCTATGTCAAGGGAGGCAAGGCGTGGAGCAAGTCGCCATATCCTCTGTTGTTCACGCCTCCAACAAACCTTTCATACATTTGCGGAAGCGAGACATTCGCAATGATGTCGAGCATGGAATTCCTTTATGACCAATATGCAATGATTGATGTTGAACACTACATGGAGGGATGGCTCCTAGCAAAGATTCCTCTTGTCAAGAAATTGAAACTAAGGGAGTTCTGGAAGTTCAAGATTATGGCAAGCTCTCTTTCCGACAAGAATAATCCGGCACTTAATCCGGATGACGAAATGCTGTTTGCACTTCCGAAGAACTCGTACGTGATGAACAAGCCGTACATGGAGGCTTCATTCGGAATCTACAACATTTTTAAGCTTCTTCAGGTTGAGTTCGTGCGCAGATTAAGCTATTTGGACAATTCTTATGCTGACAAATGGGGCTTCCGTTTTGGTATGAGAGTTGGATTCTAATGATTTAAACGCATGTAATTCTGCATTATAAAATATTAGTTTGGCAGTAGTAAAAGTGTTATTTAAAAGGGAATGTTATGCAGAAAATTATGTTTACATTGTTTGTATTGTTGCTTTCGGGCATTGCTTTTGCACAATACAATGTTGTGAAGGTTGGAAAAGACAGAGAAAGAACCGAGAATGGAAGAACTGATGAGTCTGCAGCTGTACCTGTTAATGAAACAGGGTTGCGTTTCTTGTATTCTGCCTCGACTGCAACTGTTGAAGGTGTTGAAAATAAGGATGTACAGGAAGTAATAATTCCATCTAAGATATTGTACAATGGCAAGGAGTATGATGTAACTAAAATCGCAGTGGAGGCATTCGCCGGTTGCACAAGCCTGACAAGTTTCGTAATTCCTAACTCAGTAATTAAAATCGGTTGGTCTGCATTTCGGGATTGCACAAGCCTTACAAGCATCGAAATTCCCAATTCTGTGACTATAATCGGAGAGTATGCATTCTCTGGTTGTGCAAGCCTTACTGACATAGTGATTCCAAATTCGGTAACTGATATCGAAAGATACGCATTTCGTGGTTGTTCAAGCCTGACAAACATCGTAATCCCTAACTCTGTAACTTCAATCGAGTGGTTTGCATTCAGAGATTGTACAAATTTAAGGACAGCTCGTGTTCCTAAGGGATTAGATATAAGTAATGCTGCTTTCCCCGAAACTTGCCGAATTGAGTACTACTAATTAAATCAACGGCAATGAGAAAACTTATATATACAATGTGTGCGTCTCTGCTTTCGTGCATGGCCTTTGCAGATGGCGTCCTACTTTTCAAGTACAATGACTCGACAATGACTGCGAGCGTTGACGGACTTGAAGCCAAAGATGCGACCGAAGTGGTAATACCTTCGAAAACGGAGTTGTCCGGCAAAGTCTATAGGGTGACAGAAATCGAGAAGTTGGCTTTCGATGAACGCAAGAACCTCGTAAGTGTTAAAATTCCCAACTCGGTGACACGAATCGAGGAAAATGCCTTTGCCCAATGCGAGAACCTTGCAAGCGTGAATGTTCCCGACTCGCTGACTAAAATCAGCAGGGGCGTGTTTGCCGATTGCTCAAGCCTGGAAAGCATAGAGATTCCCGGCTCGGTGAATGAAATAGGAAAGTATGCCTTCTATAATTGCCGAGCCTTGAAAAGCGTCAACATTCCAAACGCAGTGGCTAAAATAGGAAAGTATGCATTCTTTGAGTGTCAAAGCCTGGAAAGCATAGTAATTCCCGACTTGGTGACTGAAATTGGAGAAAAAGTGTTCTATGGTTGTCGAAGCCTTGCAAGCTTAGTTGTGGGAAGCGGTAACAAGGTTTATGATTCCCGAGGAAACTGCAACGCAGTAATAGAGACTGCTTCAAATACACTTGTCGCAGGCTGTAACATCACAGTGATTCCAAACTCGGTGGCAAAGATTGGAAGCTGGGCGTTCTCCGCCTGTCAACAGCTTGAATTTGTGGAAATTCCTAACTCGGTGACTCAGATAGGAGAGGGCGCTTTCTGTGTCTGTTACGGACTTTCCAGCGTCAAGATTTCCAACTCGGTGGTGGCTATCGGCCCGACTGCCTTCGCCGGTTGCAAGCAACTTGCAAGAGTGAAAATCCCAAACTCGGTCACAAGAATCGAAAACCAAACATTCGCTGACTGCGAGAGCCTTACAAGAGTGAAAATCCCAAACTCGGTCACTGAAATCGCTTACTATGCATTCATGAAGTGCCGAAGCCTAAAGAGCGTGAAAATCCCAAACTCGGTCAAGACAATCGGAGAGGGTGCGTTCTTTAAATGCACAAGCCTGGCAAGCGTGAAGATTCCCAACTCGGTGACTCTAATCGACGAAGACGCCTTTGCCGGCTGCACAAGCCTCACAAGCGTCGAAATCCCCGACTCCGTAGAGACAATCGAAGTTGACGCCTTCGCCGGCTGCACAAGCTTGAAGTCAGTGCGTGTGCCTAAGGGCTGTGGCATAGGTGAAGACGCATTCCCACCAACTTGCGAAATAATAAGGTACTAATCAATGCCCGATGCAGAATTATGAACTATGCACTATGAATTATGAATTATTTTCGTATCTTTGCAAAAATTAAAGACTTTTTGTAATATGCAGTTAGAAGAATTAACAGCGATTTCGCCAATAGACGGCAGATACAGAGGCAAATGTGACGCCTTGGCTGAGTACTTTTCAGAGTATGCACTAATCAAGTATAGAGTTAGAATCGAGGTCGAGTATTTCATCGCCCTTTGTGAGGTTAAGTTGCCTCAGCTAAAGGGTGTTGACTCGTCAATCTACTCTAAGCTAAGAGATATTTACAAGAACTTCAGCACTGAGGATGCAAAGAGAATCAAGGAGATTGAGAGCGTAACAAACCACGACGTTAAGGCTGTGGAGTATTTCCTAAAGGAGAAATATGAGGCTCTTGGCTTGAAGGAGGACAAGGAGTTCATCCACTTCGGTCTAACTTCCCAGGATATCAACAATACTTCTATTCCTCTTTCAATAAAGGAGGCTTTGGAGACTGTGTTCATTCCTGAGGTCGAGGGACTAATTGCTAAGCTTGATGAGTATGCAACAGAGTGGAAGGATATTTCAATGCTTGCCAAGACTCACGGACAGCCAGCTTCCCCAACAAGACTTGGAAAGGAAATCAAGGTTTTCGTAAGCCGTCTTTCAATTCAGTTGAACGAGTT
>JAKSKX010000004.1 GCA_024401535.1 Paludibacteraceae bacterium
AAAGAGTTCTGCTATCAAAAATTCGTTATCGAAATTCATCGAAAAGAGTTCTGTTCATTAAAATTCGTTATCGAAATTCATCGAAAAGAGTTCTGCTATTAAAAATTCGTTATCGAAATTCATCAAAAAGAGTTCTGCTATTAAAAATTCGTTATCGAAATTCATCGAAAAGAGTTCTGCTATCAAAAATTCGTTATCGAAAATCATCGAAAAGAGTTCTGTTCACTAAAATTCGTTATCGAAATTGGTCGAAAAGAGTTCTGTTTATTAAAATTCGTTAACGAAAATCATCGAAAAGAGTTCTGTTCATTAAAATTCGTTATCGAAATTCATCGAAAAGAGTTCTGTTCACTAAAATTCGTTATCGAAATTCATCGAAAAGAGTTCTGCTATTAAAAATTCGTTATCGAAATTCATCAAAAAGAGTTCTGCTATTAAAAATTCGTTATCGAAATTCATCGAAAAGAGTTCTGCTATCAAAAATTCGTTATCGAAATTGGTCGAAAAGAGTTCTGTTTATTCGAGTTTTAACGAAAAAATATGCTTTTGTTTGGTAGGTTTCAAAAATGTTGTACTTTTGCGTGCAAATTTTACTATTAATTAACTAATTACAGTACAATGAGGAAATTATTACTTTTTATGTTGTTGCTGTTCGGCTTGTTGTTCACATCATGTAGCGCAACAGTAAAAGACAAAGAGTCGTTTTTGAAATTCACAATCAATGCAACTAATGGAGTTGAAGTAAGTGGTTTCAAAGACTATATGAATGACACACGCATTTACAAAGAAAAGTTCATAAGTATTGAAATACCTGATGCGGTAATTATTGGCGGGAGAACATACAAGGTTGTTTCAATAGGAAAGTTTGCATTCGAGGGTTGCACAAGCCTCACAAGCATTAACATTCCTAATTCAGTAACTTCAATCGGATGGGATGCATTCAATGGTTGCACAAGCCTCACAAGCATCGAAATTCCTAACTCGGTAACTTATATCGGAGGTGCTGCATTCAATGGTTGCACAAGCCTCACAAGCATCGAAATCCCTAACTCGGTAACTACAATCGAAGGTGCTGCATTCTATGGTTGCACAAGCCTCACAAGCATCGAAATCCCTAATTCTGTAACTACAATCGGACGGTCTGCATTCGAAGGTTGCACAAGCCTGACAAGCCTCGAAATCGGCAACTCGGTAACTAAAATCGGAGAGAGGGCATTCGAGGGTTGCACAAGCCTCACAAGCATCGAAATCCCTAACTCGGTAACGGAAATCGGATATAGTGCATTCTATGGTTGCAAAAGCCTAACAAGCATCGAAATCCCTAACTCGGTAACGGAAATCGGAAGTCATGCATTCTTTTATTGCACAAGCCTCACAAGCATCGAAATCCCTAACTCGGTAACTACAATCGGAAATTATGCATTCGATGGTTGTATAAACTTAAAAACTGCACGAGTGCCAAAGGGGTGCGAAATTAGTGAAGATGCATTCCCATCAACTTGCGAAATTGAATACTACTAATCAACTTGCAACTATTAACTATTAATCATTAATTATTAACTAAAAGGGCGGCTTCGGTCGCCTTTTTTGTTTGCTTTTGTTTGAAAATTTAAAATAAAGTGTAAATTTGTAGAACCATTACTAACAATTATAAATTAGGGCGATATGAAGATTATATTGAAAGACGGCTCGGTTTTGAATATTCCAGATTTTAAGATAGCCTCAATAAGTTACGAAGATAATGATTCGGTAATAAAAGCAGATGAAACTGACTTTGAATTTGAGTTTGACAAAGAAAGTAAGACTGCTATAGTTAAACTTGTGAAAGACAGATATATTGCCGTGTTTAAAATACCATCAAAAGTGCAGTTTGATGACGAAATATACTCGGTAACTGAAATCGGAAGGGAGGCATTCAGACGTTGCCGTAGAATAACATGCATCAAAATTCCTAACTCGGTAACTATAATCGGATATGCTGCATTCGCTTGGTGCCCAAACCTAACAAGCATCGTTATCCCTAACTCGGTAACTATAATCGGATATGCTGCATTCTATGAATGTCCTAGCCTCACAAGCATTGAAATCCCTGAGTCGGTAACTGAAATCGGAAGTTATGCATTCTATGAATGTCCTAGACTAAAGACAGCGCGAGTGCCAGTAAGTTTTAAGGGTAAAATATCTGGTGATATCCCAAAAACTTGCGAAATTGAGTGGTATGACTCATTGACTGGAAAAACTATTATCATTATCGACGCCAAGAAAACAGGTTTGCGTTTCTATTATGACGAAACATCAAAGACTGCAAGGGTAAGTAGCATTGTGTATACTGATGTAAAAGGGAAAAATATTCCTTCGCAAGTATGGTATGACGATAAGCTGTATGATGTAACTGAAATCGGAGAGGGGGCATTCAAAGGTTGCTATAGCCTAACAAGCATCGTAATCCCTAACTCAGTAACTTCAATCGGAGAGAGGGCATTCGAAGGTTGCTATAGACTCACAAGCATAGAAATCCCTAACTCGGTAACAACAATCGAAAAGTATGCATTCAATAGTTGCTCAAGCCTAACAAGCATCGTAGTTGATAAAGATAATAAAGTCTATGATTCACGTGAGAACTGCAACGCAATCATTGAAACAGCAAGTAACACTCTTGTTGCAGGTTGTCAAAACACAGTAATCCCTAACTCGGTAACTTCAATCGGAGAGAATGCATTCAGGGGTTGCACAAGCCTAACAAGCATCGTTATCCCTAACTCGGTAACTTCAATCGGAGATTATGCATTCTATGAGTGCTCAAAACTAACAAGCATCGTAATCCCTAACTCAGTAACTACAATCGGAGAGAATGCATTCTATGGTTGCGAAAGCCTAACAAGCATCGTTATCCCTAACTCGGTAACTTCAATCGGAGATTATGCATTCTATGAGTGCACAAACCTTACAAGCATCGAAATACCTAACTCGGTAACTTCAATCGGAAAGGGTGCATTCTATAAATGCGAAAGCCTTACAAGCATCGTAATTCCTAACTCGGTAACTATAATCGGATATGCTGCATTCGCTTACTGCCCAAACCTAACAAGCATCGTTATCCCTAACTCGGTAACTACAATCGGAAGGTGTGCATTCTATGAATGTCCTAGCCTCACAAGCATTGAAATCCCTGAGTCGGTAACTGAAATCGGAGACTATGCATTCGAGAGTTGCGGCCTGACAAGCATCGTAATCCCTAACTCGGTAACTACAATCGGAACTTTAGCATTCAATAGTTGCACAAGCCTAAAGACAGCACGTGTGCCAGTAAGTTTAAAGGGTAAGATACCTTTTAATGCTTTCCCATCAACTTGCAAAATTGAATACTACTAATCAACTTGCAACTATTAACTATTAATCATTAATTATTAACTAAAAGGGCGGCTTCGGTCGCCTTTTTTGTTGTTTCCTTCCCTAATTTTCTTTGTGAATAATGATAATATCATCACGCCCACGACATTATTTTCCAAGTTGCGCAGAGGTGTATGACTTATCAAGTCACACCATTCAAAACGTATATGGACTATACTTACAATCGAATCTTTTTCATAAAATGACAATGGTGCGTAACGAATCCGAAAACAAAGGTAAATGTTAATTTGTTGAAATCTTTATTCGCTCATTTGCAGACAAATAAGGTCGGACTTGACAAGATAATCCAAATTGTAAAATCTTTTCATGGGGAATGAGAGACTTTCAAATTTCTTGCTTTTTGAAAATTGACTGCATATTGCAAGGTGATGTTTCGGAATGGCTATACCTTTGCAATGTCGATAAGATGGTAGCCCAATTACAAAATTCCTACTATCGATACAAAACATATATTGAAATTCAAACGTCCGGGCTATCCATCTAAATCGATATTTGTAGAGTAAACAGTAAGAAGATTAGAATAAATTGTATTAGTATTAAGTGTGGGCCCGAATACAGGCGAGATGTCTGTAGTCGGGTATTTTTTTTGCAAAAATATATTATATTTGCATCTGTAAACTCATAACAACAAAATCAAAAAGGGAAACGATATGTTTTGGGACAAGGCAGCAAGATTCTATGACTTTTTTGAAACTGTCTATAACAGAAAAGTATATAGGGAATTCCCAGCCAAAGTGGCGGAGATGACTAACGCACAAGACACCGTACTGGAATGTGCATGCGGAACAGGCATCATTACGGCTTGCGTCGCCCAACGATGCAAATCAATCATTGCCACAGACTATTCCGAGGGAATGCTTGGCCAGGCAAAGAGCAAATGCTCTGGCTTGAACAACGTGACAATCCAAAAAGCTAACATCATGCAGCTTGACTTCGCAGACAATTCCTTTGACAAGGTGATTGCCGGAAACGTCATACATCTGCTTGACAATCCATCTGGAGCGATGAAGGAGCTTGAACGAGTATGCAAACCCGGTGGCAAGATTATTCTTCCCACATACGTCAACCATGAAAAGACCGGCAAGCCAAGCTTCATAGTGAGAATGCTAAAGAAAATCGGAGTGGATTTCAAGATGCAGTTCACAATGACCTCGTACAAGGAATTCATATCAAACATGGGCTATACAAACGCGGAATACTATAAGGTTGACGGCAAAATGCCCAATGTAATCGCTGTCATTACCATTTGAAATTGAAATCATCGCATATAAACCTATTTGTAGGCATATATTTAAGTTTATCAGAAATAATAGTTATCTTTGCGCAATATTTAAGAGTATAGCAAATGGCACAGGACGACAACAAATACGGAATAACCGGCTTGATAAGGAAGCTGTTTCTTCTGCCGGTATTTTTCTATCGTCTCTGCATTTCACCGCTCTTCCCACCAGTGTGCAGATTCACACCGACATGCTCGCAGTATTGCGTAGAGGCAGTGATGAAGCACGGAATCTTCAAGGGTTTCTATTTGGCGGCCAAACGCATACTTCGCTGCAGGCCAGGAGGAGGAAGCGGCTATGACCCGGTGCCATAACAAAACTTAAAACAGAATATATGTTCAGAATAAACACACTTTGCGGACATCTGCTAATAATCAACGTACTAATGTGGCTGGCAACGTCGTTTGCGTTCCCCCGCCTTCCATTAGAGACGGACTGGTACAACATGCTTTCACTGCACTATTGGCAGTCAGCAGACTTTAACGCACTGCAGTTTGTCAGCTATATGTTTCTTCACAGCAACACGAATTTCTTTCACATCTTTTTCAACATGTGGTCGCTTGTGCTGTTCGGAGGAATGCTAGAAATGGTGATGGGACAAAAGAAATTCCTTACGTTCTATCTTGCCTGCGGTATCGGAGCGGCTTTGGTTCAGGAACTTACCTGGTCGATTTCCCTATATTCAGAGTTTAACGAGTTCCATACAGTTTTGGAAAACGGAGTTCCGCTCAACATCCAAGTGGAAACCGTAAAGAACTTCGAACAACTCAGAGAACTATACAACCCTATCACAACCGTAGGTGCTTCGGGTGCTGTGTTCGGACTTCTTGTGGCGTTCGGAATGCTGTTCCCCGAAAGAGAGCTGTTCCTGATGTTCATTCCCGTTCCAATCAAGGCAAAGTACATGACAATAGGCTATGTCATCATCGAGCTGTTCTTCGGAGTAAAGGATTTCCAGGGCGACAACATTGCACACTATGCCCACCTAGGAGGAGCCTTGTTCGGCTTCCTGCTTATTTACTATTGGAAAAAGAAGGGCGAGCTAACAACATACATGTAACGGGAATATGAATTTAATCTCACTATATAGGGAAGGTGACATGGCGACAAAGTTGATTTTTATCAACTCTGCCGTATTCTTGTTCATGTGCGTCCTGATGCTGACAGACAGAATTATGGGAACGCAATCAGAGTATTTCACGCAACTGCTGTTCTCTCTGAGTAGTAACTTTCTGGACAACATAGTTTATATATGGCGATGGCTAACGTACATGTTTCTTCATACAATGTTTGTCCACTACATAATAAATATGCTCCTTCTCTCATTTGCCGGAAAATTATTCTATCAGTTTTGGGAAGACAAAGACTTGCTGAAGTTGTATATTTATGGAGGTCTGGCAGGTGGAATCACATTCATAGCAGCCAACCTATTTTCCGAGACTCATGAACTGCCACTGTGCGGAGCTTCCGCTTCGATTATGGCATTGGTCTTTGCCTGCGCAGCCTATGCACCGAATTATGAGGTCAGGCTTACACTGATAGGAGAAGTTAAAATAAAATGGATTGCCGCCATGTTCCTTGCGGTCTCCATGTTCAACATGCTTGGAAGCAACTGGCTCGGAGAACTGTCACACCTAGGCGGAATGCTGGCAGGAATACTGTTCGCATACTTCCCCAATTTCAGAAGAACGACTTTCATGAAAAGGGAGAAAGCAACGATGAAGCTGTACCGAAATCCGAACCCCACATCAGGACTTCGCGATGCAAGAAGCAATTCGGCTATGACAATAAGTACCGAAGAAGAAATGCTTGATTCTCTGCTCGATAAAATCAAAATGAGCGGCTATGATTCACTGACAGACAAAGAGAAAAAGTTTCTGGACGGATATGGAAAACGAAACTGACAACAAAAAGAAAGGCAAGATTGTAGATAAGACAAAAAAGGGATTCTCCCTTATATATCGTTTGCTTATCTACATTCCGACAATACTACTGTTATTGTCGGTGCTGTTTGCATGCCTTAGCCAGTATGTCGCGCCTACAAAATTCATGTTCTTTGCCTATTTCGGACTTGGATTCCCGATAATACTGTTCCTTTGCGTTGCTTGGGCGATAACGCTGACATATCTCAACGCCTGGAAAGCTTTGCTTCTGCACTCACTGTTCCTGCTTTGTTTGCCAATGGCCAAGAAGACCATACCTTTTAATGTCTCTACAAGCAGCTTCATTATGGCGAATGATTCGACCGAAAACAATGCAGACAGCACATTCAAGGTATTGACTTATAACGTGGAAGGTTTTTCAAAGGAAAAAGGCAAAAGCCCGATGGAAATTTCAGAATACCTGTGCTATGAGGACGCTGACATCTGCATGATTCAGGAATTCTCTACACAAGTCACTGACGAGAAATATCCCAAGGCATTCAAGAAGCTATACCAAAAATATCCATACACGACAAGGTCGAACAACGAAAAGCTTGCATGGAGTGTAGCCATTCTTTCCAAGTACCCTATCCTCAATACAGAGATAGTCACAGAAGGCAACGTAAGCAACAAAGCCATTGCCGCAGACATAGTTATCAAGGGAGATACTATCAAAGCCATTGCATGCCACCTGATGAGCAACCGAATAACATCAAGCGACAAAGCCACAATAAAGAAAATTGTTAAGGGAGGAGATCCTGTTGACGACCTTGAGAACGCAGTCTCTACATTTGACTCCAAGTTCCTGACAAGCTATACAATAAGGGAAAACATGGCAAGAGATATAGCAAGATACATAAACAAAACAAAGTATAACATCGTACTTGCTGGCGACTTTAATGACGTACCTATCTCTTACACCTACCACAAAATCAAAGGTGACAGGCTGTTATGTGCGAAGGAGGAAGTCGGTGTCGGCTACAACCACACATTTAATGAACTGCCGTTTCTGTTCTGTATCGACCACATAATGTACAGCAAGTCATTGGAGTGCATCAGCTATTTCAGGGACAAAGTGAACTACTCCGACCACTATCCCTCAATGGCAAGATTCAAAATCAAAAAGAAATAACCCGCTATGGACTACATACTTGAAGCAAATAACATAAACAAGAGCTTTGGAGAACTGAAGGTTCTGAAAGATGTATCGCTTAACATCGGAAAAAAGGAAATAGTGTCGATAGTCGGTCCTAGTGGCGCTGGAAAGACTACACTTCTACAGATTCTCAGCACTCTTGCTTCAGCAGATTCAGGAGAACTTTCCATTGACGGCACACAGATAACCAACCTCAAGGACTCCGAACTATGCAAGTTCCGCAACAAAACTCTCGGCTTCGTGTTCCAATTCCATCAGCTATTGCCTGAGTTCACTGCACTTGAAAACGTCATGATTCCAGCACTGATAGCTCGATGTCCGGAAAACGAGTGCAAAGAGAAAGCCAAAGACATACTAACTCATCTTGGCTTGGGCGAAAGAATAGACCACAAGCCAAACGAATTGTCTGGCGGAGAAAAACAGCGCGTAGCAGTTGCCAGAGCATTGATAAACAACCCGAAGATTCTGTTTGCGGACGAACCTACGGGAAGCCTTGACACTAAGAACAGAGACGAACTGCAGCACCTGTTCTTCCAGCTTCGTGACGAACTTGGCATAACCATAGTAATCGTTACCCACGACATGACTTTGGCAGGAGGTTCTGACAGAGTAATAAAGATGAAGGATGGGAAAATTGTCGAGGATTAGCAGATACCTGACCGACAGAGTCCTGTCTCTGGTTGCTCCGAGATGCTGTCTTGCATGCAACGATTGGCTAAGCGACAAAGAGATGATTCTATGCTTCGACTGTCTGCAAAACCTGAACTACTATTCACCTGAATACTACGACGCATTCAGCGAATTCAAACCTTCAAGGAAGGTACCTGTATCCCCACAATGGGAACACTGCTTCCCTCTGCTGACATATAGTTCCGGAACTCCCGAAGCTCGCTTTGTAATCAACATAAAAGGCCATTCTACGCTCGACCAGAGACTAACTGCAGGGATTATGCTTGGAAAGAGAATCAGCCTCTACTACAAGCTGAACGGCAAACCAATGGACATAGACCTCATTCTTCCCGCTCCAATCATAAAAGAACGTGAAAAGCGAAGGGGATACAGCCAAACATACGATGTTGCCAAGGGTATCGGTGCAGAACTAGGCATAGAAGTAAAGAACGACATCATAACCAACGAGGGAACGGAATTCTATATTCGGGAATTCATAATGCACAGCAGCGACAAGGACAAACTGCGCAAAAACAGATACGTGATAAACTCCAATGCAGAGGAACTTGTCGGCAAGCACGTTTTAATCTTTGACGATCAGATAACATCAGGAAGCACGATATACAAGCTCTGCGACCTGATACAGAAGGCAACCAAGGGAAACGTAAGATTCTCTATAGCAAGCCTTAGTCTAAGTAGCAGCTGTATGAAATAAAAGAAGGGATTATATCGCATTCGTATAATCCCTTCTTTATTGTTCAACTAATCTCATCTTTCGCATAAAGGCAAACAAAAAAGAGTCTCAGGAAAGACTCTTTTCGTTGTTGTCCCGCAAGGACTCGAACCCTGACAAGCAGTGCCAGAAACTGATGTGCTACCATTACACCACGGGACAATTTCAAAATGTTTGTTGTCTCACAAGGACTCGAACCCTGACAAGCAGTGCCAGAAACTGATGTGCTACCATTACACCATGAGACAATACAATATGTATGTTCGTTGTCCTACTAGGACTCGAACCTAGTCAAACGGTACCAAAAACCGGTGTGCTACCATTACACCATAGGACATCCGCTGTGTTAAATTTGCATACCGTTCAACTTAACACGGCGCAAAATTACTACTTATTAAAGTAATCTCCAAAGAAAATTTAGACTTTTTTAATCAAAAGCTATCAAAAAAGTCATTTTACTCTTATATATACACTAAAAAGCACTTGTCCCCTTATTTGCAGACTATACTTCAGTACATAAAGATAAAACAAAAGGGAAGGAAACCTGTCTCCTCCCCTTTCATTTGCATACAGTGAATTTATTTGTTTAGATATTCTTTCGTAATTACAACAGCGCCGTTTTCATAAACTGTACGGACGATGTTCATTCCCTCTAAAGGCACTTCGCTAACTGTTCCTAGAGGAGAGATATAGCTTCTATTCAAAACATCACCATTAGCCGAAACATTGACCAAAGATGTCGGATTCTTCTTGACTAGTTCGATAGACTTGATTTGAACTCCGTCACCACCACCTAGCGTCCAGAAACCTGCGATATAGATGTGCGAAGGATCAAGCCTTTCGCCAGAATCACCCTTCATACATTCGCCAAGTTTGATTTCAGCAACTGTTTCGCTGTCAGAGAAATCGAATGCGTATGGAGTTGACCAGTAGCTGCTCTCGTCAAACAATCGGAACGAAGCTGCACGATTGCAAGGCTTCTCCAGAGTAACGATTATCTTCTCATAGCCACTTAGGTCAATAGGCTGGTCATACTTCCAACCGCCAAATCCGTACTGGCCTGTAACCAAAGTCTGAGTCTTGTAGTTGTATGAACCTGACTCCCAAATGTTTGGATTGAAACAACCTCTTGTCAATGGGAAGTATCCCTGACAGTCGATAGGCTCCAATGCCTCAGCACAGAACTGAGGATAATTAACCTTGGCATACTCTTTGTACCAATCCCAACATGCTTTACCGCAAGCGTCCTCAGCACCTTCCTTTCCATAGAAAGCATAACGAAGCTCTCCGGTCTTCAAATAATGTTCAGTATCAATATAGTCATCTGTACCTGTCAAAGTAAGCGAAAGATTATACTTGTCCATTACAGCCTTGAAACGAACTCCCCACTTGCTTGTTGAAGCAGTTGCCCAAGTTCCCAGATTCTCAGACTTCAAAGAGCCATCAAAGTTTGTGCCTACGACATGGCCCGGACTCCAGTCACATTCTGTAACAACAATAGGATGAGTCTCGACTACAGGAACCTGCTTCTTGAACTGATCTATAAATCCTTGCTCAGAACCATACTCATCCGCATTGCCATACCAACCAGAATAAACATGCACTGCAAAACCAAGATTTTTAAGCGGATCGTTCAAAGGATAGTCCTTATAGCCTCCATACTGAGACTGATAGCCTGTACCAGAACCCCAGATTATTCCTTGATAACCATTCTTACGGATCACATCAAGCACCGGCTGGAAAAAATCTCTTGGAGCCCATGGTGCCTGAGCAGTCTCCACTCCATTTTTGTCATAGATTCTGACCGGCTCGTTGGCAAGCTCAAGAGAAATAACTCCTGCATACTTCTTGATAGAGTCGTTAGAAGAAACAATATCCCAAACTGTCTTCAAGTACTCGTTATATGCATCTCCTACCTTTATCTCCTCAGGACATACTCCAGGCGGACGCATAATCACATACATTCCATGCTCGATTGCATCCTTAGCCAAAGGGAAATAAAGATTCTCGAGATGATACTTCAAACGCTCTTTCGAAAAGGCTGTAATGTCATTCTCTTTTCCGCTTGAAGATATATTCGGATCATTTGTCCAACATGGATCCATGTGAAGACGAAAGATGTTGCAGTAAACACCTTTGTCCTGTGAACCAAGAGCAGTAAATAACTTATGGAAATATTCCTTTACATTAGGTATTGCAGAAGGCGAACTATAAGCACCTGTCATCCAATCCAAATTCCAACGACCACTATTGAAATAATTGTTTGGAGTATCCATGACTCCATGCAACACAACTTGGTTTCCACATTCATCGACAAGCTTGTTGCCTTCGACATGGATAGGAGGTGTTTGACCAAAACCCTCTGTCCTTCCGTTTAGGCATGTCTCCTGAGCATTTGCTCCGAAAGAGAAAAGAGACAGAACCGATATTGCTAAGCTATTAAGTGTAAAATGTTTCATATGGTATTGGATTAAGTTATATGGCATTGGGTTAACTATTCCAAAGGCAATATTAAACATTATTGAGTTGAAAATATCACATTTTATTATGAAAATAAGGCAGCAGATACAATTTTCTCCCTCTTATGTTACAATTAACCACGCTGACTCCACCACATTCCCGTATAAATAAAGGGAAAAGTAAAAGGCGCTAGAAAGAATCTAACGCCTTTTCTTTACCAAATATGCTTGTTCATCTAGAACTTCACATTCTTCAAATCATCTATCAGCATTTGAAGCGCACGATGTCTGTGCGAGATTGAGTTCTTCTCATCCTCAGGGACTGAAGCCAACGTGCAGTCATAACCATCGGGAATGAAGATTGGGTCATAACCGAAACCATTGTCTCCGCTCTTCTCTTTTGCTATCTGACCGCAAAGATACCCTTCGTAGTCATAAATCCCGTTAGCAGTAACAAGACAAAGGTGAGAGACGAATCGCGCCTTACGGTTATCCTTGTCAGCAAGAACAGACAAAAGCTTCTCGTTATTTGTGCCGTCAGTTGCGTCGGGACCTGCGAAACGGGCAGTATAGACACCAGGAGCGCCATCAAGCGCCTCACACTCCAAACCGCTGTCATCAGCCAAAGTAGGCAAGCCTGTCAACTCGAAAATGTATTGGGCTTTCTTTCTTGCATTCTCTGCATAGGTTACTCCGTCCTCCTCGGCTTGAGTTAGTATTCCCATTTCCTTCTGCGTAACTATGCTGATATTTTGCGGCATCATAGAGGCAAACTCCATAGCCTTCCCTTTATTCTTGGTAGCAAGAACTATTTTAATTTGATCCATGTCTGTTTTATGTTGATTAAAGAATTTTTCTGCCATCTCTCCTCCATGATTATAGAGGTCTGTAAGCTTTTTAGCGTCTTTTTCAAGTCTTCCTACACCTTTTATATCCTCAGGGCGAATAACGATTATTGACCCTTCCACCTCTCTCTTCTCTATCTCCTCCATCAATAGATTGTACTCATGATTCTTTGCCCTGAGCTTCTCTTGGAGTTTAGGGTATTTCTTATAGACGAAATTAGGGAAACGAATACCCTTTTCACTCTTTCTGTAGCCTTTGGGGCGAGTAAGGACAACTACGCACTTCTCGTAACCTTGAGAAAACGCACGGTTAAAAGGGATTGCATCAGAGATACCTCCGTCAAGCATCTCGACTCCATCAATAGTTACCATCTTGCACGCAAATGGAAGGGAACACGAAGCCTTGCAGATGTTGTTAAGCCTCTGACTGTCGCCTCCGTCTGCAACCATATACACAGGCTCTCCCGTCTGGCAGTTGCAGGTTACAACCTCAAGCTTGTTCGGGTTTCTTGAATAGGCCTCGTAGTCATAGGGATATATCTCGTTTGGGAACTTGTCAAACAGCAAATCAAAGTCCATTATCGAACGCTTAGTAATCAGCTTGTGCAATCCGATGTACTTGTATTTCTCCAAATAATCGATATCCAAAGTCTTTGTGCGCCCTTTCTGTCCTGACATGAAGTTGAACGCATTGCCAGCACCCGCACTAACTGCCACAGTGTAAGGGAAACTGATATTATGGTCAAGAAAATAGTCCAAGACCCCGGCAGTAAAGACTCCTCTCATTCCACCGCCCTCCAACACCAAAGCGCATTTAGAAAAATCGAACATATAACCAGACTTTTATTTCTTTTGATAACTAACTGCAAAGATAGTATAAAGTTTACTAAAATGGAATGTTTGCAAGAGTATCTGTAACAAAAAATAGTCCGGACGTAGCAGCCCGGACTATTCGAAAAATTAGTAAAACACTTATGAAAAATTGAAAATCTTCGATGTTAAACGATTCAAAGTTTATAGAACAACCTTAATCGTCTCAGTTTGGTTTCTGACTACATAGACGCCTGTTGCGAAGCCTTGCGACTTCAACAGTTCTGCAATCTCGTCTATGCTCTTGCTTCCCTCCAAATCCAAGCTGCCTACTTTTTGACCTAGAGAATTATAGATGTCAAAAGTTCCCGAATAAGCCAAAGCCTCAACAACATTCAACGATGTAGGATTATACTTTGTGAACGTCATTCGGTCAATGTTCACCCAAGACTTCTCTATAGTTAGCTTGAGCTTGGATATTCCGGCAGGCAGGTTGATTCTGCCTTTCTGGACAAACTCCTTGTAAGTGTCCCACGCTCCAGTCGAACCTATCTCAATATCAAGGCTTTCGCCTGTCTCTGCAGAAAGAGACGCATGAATTGTTCCTGGCTCAACCTCGCCTTCCTCGCTTGCTCTGACTGAAACCTCATATTCGCCGGCTTCCTCGATATCTACGAAATAGTTCAGCCATTCACCCTTCTCGCAATAACCGATAGAGTAACCGTTAGGCTCGTCAGTGGCATAGATGTCAACGCCATCCTTACGATATTCCTCTCCTCTGTTCTGTCTGTCTATGTCGTAATAAGAAACCTTGTTTCCGCCAAAGTCATAATTCTCAGCCTCAACAACACCAGGAATCTTTACTGCTGCGCCAAGATAAGGTTCTACTGGCTCAGGCTCCTTAACTGCACCAAGGTAAATCTCGTCGTACGCATCCTCTCCGACCTTGAACCAGTTGAAATCCACGTAGCCGCCTGCTGTCTGAGTTGAATAATTGAACAGACCGAACTTGTATCCGGCAAACATTCCAAGTGTGTAAGGTAGCGGGATCTCGTTGCCTATAGACTTCCAGTCCTTGCCGTCAGTACTATAGAAGAAAGAGGCCCTGTCTCTTGTGAAGTCGAAATCAATACGCATATATGCAGTAGTTCCGCTAAAAGGTACGGAAGCTATTCTTCTGTTTGTCTTGTACTGGACAAAGTTTAGAGAGCCATATCTTTTCTCGATGCCAACGAAACCGAAAGAATCCTGCAAGGCACAAAGTCCGGCAATGTCTCCGTCCTTCATTCCAGCCACATCCATAGCCGCACGACCGGAACACTTAGGGCCGAATGTGCGCTGTGTCAGTGTGTTCTTTGCCCAATACAAAGACTTGTCAACACGTCCTGTAGTAATACGTAAATAGCCGGGACGAGCGGACAAACTCCACTTTGAATTGTCAGGGTTATGGTTCCACTGCCATTCCAAAGGCAGCTCTGTCTTCTCGAAGTCATCGGAAGTAACCATGTTGTAGCCCGGCTCAACTGCGTTTGGCAGCTCTACTGTGCGAGGTGCCTTTGTTCCGAAGTTAGGCCAGCCGTTCTGCCATGTTACAGGAATCAGCCAAGGAATACGGCCAACACCACCACTGTCCCTGAACAGCATGGCGTACCACTTTCCGTCAGGTGTGTCAAAGATGCTTCCCTGTGCCACTCCATTCTCCTGAAGCGCTATTCTGCCCTCGTAGTTGCCCTTCAAGGAACTTGAACGGAATACCAACTCTGTACGGCACTTGCCATTTGGCCAGGAGATTGCGAAAATGTAATACATTCCGTTTACCTTCTCCATGTGCGCACCTTCCATAGCAACTATATAGCCGTTTGTTCCCGTAGTCTGGTCTCTAGGAATGTTTAGCTTTGTAGCTCCACCCCTCACGCTTTTTAGGTCTGAACTTAGCTCGACAATGTTGAACTCTCCTCCGCCATAGACGATGTATGCCTTGCCGTCGTCATCAAAGAACAACGAAGGGTCGTGATAGAAGGGAAGTCTGACCTCGTCCCAAGTTCCGTTCTCTATGTCAGTAGTGGAATAGAGGTGAGTCTTTCCCGTTGTGTATGAAGGAGTAAGAATATAATACTTGTCCTTGTGCTTTCTTAGTGAGGAAGCCCACGAACCTTTTCCGTATGCGTGCTTTCCGTTGTTAAGGTTCTGATTGTCTCCGTTGTCGAGAATCTGGTAGGCATAGTTCACAGTTCTCCAGTTAGACAAGTCCGTAGATTTCATTACGGGAACGCCCGGAGCACAGTGCATCGTCGTGCTTACCATGTAATAGTTTTCCCCATCCCTGAGCATGGAGACATCGGGACAGTCAGAATAAATAATCGGGTTAGAGATTGTCTCCGCAACAGAGAACAACGAACTAACCGAGAAGATTAGTGCCAGTAGCTTGTGTTTCATTTCTATTAGATTAAAGTGTGTGTTTTTGATTAAGCATTGCTTAACGGGTGCAAAACTATAGCATGACACACAAAAGTATTTGGAATAATCAGTCAAACGGATGACTGAAACTTCAACCTATATGTTTTGTTATAAATGTCTATACTGTGACAGCTGTGTCAGTTTACCTTTACTAACTCTATTTCAAAGATTAGGGTTGAGTTGCCGGGAATTCCCTGCTCTCCCCTCTTTCCATAGCCGGCTTCTGCTGGAATGAAGATTTGCCATTTGTCGCCCTCCTTCATTTGCGGAATAGCTATCTGCCAGCCCTCTATAAGCTCGCGAAGCCTGAACGCATCGGGATAGCCCTGCTTTGAGTTGTCGTCAAAGACATAGCCGTTCATTAGCGAGCCTTTATAGTAAACGGACACCACGTTTGCATTCTCTGCACTCTTTCCGCTTCCTTCTGCAAGAACTTTGTAGCAGACACCCTTTGTCAAAGTCCTCACACCTTCCTCCTGCGCTTTGCTCTTTACAAACGCTTCGTTTTCAGTCTTGTATTTGTTCTTGTCAATCTTCATTTCTAGCCAATTATTACCATTTCACATTTGTCGCACTCGAACTTCAGCCTTAGCCTTTGCCCCTGTGGTGTCACCAAATAGAAAGGCTCACGGAATTTGGGAGTAGGGTTTTCCTTCCTGCACATTCCCAAAGTGTGGCGTATGCAGTGGTGACAGCGCATAAGCTCTATTTCCCCCTCATGGGTTTTCTCGAAGCTGTAGGCCACCTGACAGCCTCCGTTCACCTCGCTTACAAAGTCATGAGCCAGCTTGTTATGTACGTTGGCAAGGTAGTTTGTCGGAACGGGTGCAGTCGCACTTTCGCCTAGACGAAAGGCAAAAGTGTCTTTGCTTGCTATTTGAGGGACAGACTCCAGCTCCTCTATTATTCTGCGCTTTGCTCCTGCCAGAATCGAGTTTGGAATGAACCACACGGACTCCATTTCGACTTTGTTGACGGTGAAGTTTGTACCTCCCGTCTTGCTTAAAGTCCTTTCTATGTTCTGCCTTGCCATTTCGGGGTTTTGAGGCTTCTGCTTATCCATTTCAAGCACGAACGAGACTTCCCGGTCGCCCTCTGTGGCGGTGAACTTTATGCCTCCCTCCGCTTCGCTCAGCCTTATTTCTATAGGCAGAACTCTCTGGCATTTGTCCTTTGCCAGGGCGTCCTCGAAAACTTTGTCGAAGTTGCGGTACAGTTCCACTCCCTTGGGAATGTTCACACCAGACGCAACATAGATTGCTCCCGTTTCGGCTCTATCTGCACGGAATCCCTTTGGCTCCCCGTTCCTGTCGGTAAAGGTGAAGCCGTCTCCGTTCGCCAGTGCTGTGCGGCTGTCAACAATGACTTTGTTTCCCTGCTGGCCGACGCACCTGCCAATAAATTCGCCCTTTGATTTGGGCGAGTCTATGCTTGCGATGTCTGTTCTCTTGCCCGAGAGGTTATATGTTGTGAATCCGCGGTTGAATGACTTTTCAAGGCATGGTGTGAACGTAGGCACACTTTCCCCTCGGCTCGCCCTCTTGAACTCGGGGTGACGGGAAAGGATTTCGTCAATCTTACTTCGGTAGTACGCTGTCACGTTCTTCACATAGCTGATGTCTTTCAGTCTGCCCTCGATTTTGAACGAGGAGACACCTGCCAAAATCAGTTCCTCAAGGTATTCCTCCGCCTTGAAGTCTTTGAGCGATAGAAGGTGCTTGTCCCTGCAAATCAGCTTCCCTTCCGCATCCTCTAGCGAATATGGAAGTCTGCACGGCTGACCGCATTCGCCACGGTTTGCGCTGCGGTTCATCAGCCTTTCGCTCAAATAGCACTGGCCGCTGTACGACACACATAGAGCGCCGTGAATGAATGTTTCAAGCCTTACGCCTGTTGCCTCTGCTATTTCCCTTATTTGGTCGAGCGAGGACTCGCGAGCCACAACAACCTGCTCGAATCCGCAAGCCTCGAGAAACTTGACCTTCTCCACTGTGCGGTTGTTCATCTGCGTGCTTGCGTGTATTGGTATGGGCGGAAGTTTGCCCTCCCTCTTCAGCTGCACAAGTGCGAAGTCCTGAGTTATGAGCGCATCCACGCCGATGTCGTGCAGACGCCCGGCAATATCGACAGCCTGGGAAACCTCGGCATCGGTAAGTATGGTGTTCAACGCCACATAGACCTTGGCACCGAACAGGTGGGCGTAGCGGACAACCCCGGCGATGTCGTCGAAGGTGTTTGAAGCCACAGCACGAGCCGAGAATGCCGGGCCGCCGATATACACAGCGTCAGCACCCGCGTCTATTGCCGCAAAGGCATGTTCCCTTGTTTTGGCCGGCGAAAGAAGCTCTATACTTTTCCTTGACATGGATTCACAATTTTTCACATCGCAAAGTTACACAAACATTTCATTTTTACAAACATAAAAAAAGCCCCTCGGAAAATTATTCTTCCAAGGGACTTTTTTACCTAACGGTTGAGGTGAGGGTGATTACCATTCTTCATTATCTCCTGTTTCAGTCGAACCACCACCTGTTGGGCAACCTGGGTCACCAGGGCAACTCATGCAAATGATTTCACGGTCATCAAGTTCAACGACCTTAACCTCTGGCTCAAAAAATTTCTTCTTGTCCATAATTACTTGTTTTTATTTATTAATACTTTCTTTCTGTTCACAATATATATTCCCGCAGGCGCATTGTCAAGGCTCTTGACCTTCACACCGTTCACATTATAGATTTCCGGCTCGCTGATGTTGTCGCACTCAATCAACTTGATTGATGCTACAATTGTTGTGTCGCCGCCGGGAACATCTGTAGTGTCGTCACCAATTACTGGTATTGTATCAGCCTTTGGAAACTCAAATGATTCATCTACAACAACATATTGCCTCAAACCTCCTTCACTTGGCTTTACATATACTGAATCAAACTTTGAATCCGTATGATAGTACCATCTGTATGGAATATAGTTTGCTGAAGTTGTACGATAACTCAAAGCACCGCTTGCACCTACATAATAGTTATTGTCATTAGGGGCAAGAACATTGATGTCGTAAGTGCAGACAATCTCGTAAGTTCTGTCTGACGAATCCTTGACAACCACTGTATCGTTCTTTGCTGGCACAATAACATTGTCAGCGGCACGGAACGTGATTTCACCTGCATACTTTGGTGAAACCAACAAAGGCTCGTTAGGGTTTGTCACTCCGCTTGAAGCAAATTTCTGCACAATCCACAAATCATCATCATCGTTTACAACACCGTCTCCATTTGTGTCCTCAACAGGTCCATAGCCGAAGAGTCTTGCAACATAGAAATCCTTTGAATGTTCCTTTATGTCGATGGCGAAAGGAAGATAGATAGTCTGCCAAGTGTTCACATTCTTCTCGCTGAAAGTACGTGCAAACTCGACACCGTCCAACTGCAAACTGTCGGGATTAGTATAGGTCTTAGCCTCGGAAAGCTTTGCTGTGTTTGGCTTTACAACAAGGTTTACGACAGTCACACTGCCGTACTCTGTGCGCAAAGCAAGCTTGCAGCTTCTATTGCTGTCGCTGATTTTTCCGTGTCCGTCGTATGCAAATTCAGCGGCATGAAAAACACCACTCTCAATCCATGCCACTGTCTCGTCCGAACTTTCGATTGACGAAAGCGGCGCAAATGGCGCACAATTCACATAATAGCAGAATTTTTCTGCGTCAAAAATTTCACCTGCATACACCTCAACTGTATTGATTGGCTTCGCTGTCTCGAACTTTGTATCTACAATAACGTATTGTCTCATACCACCTTCACTTGGCTTTACATAAACCGAATCAACCTTTGAATCTGTATGATAGTACCATCTGTATGGAATATAGTTTGCTGAAGTTGTACGATAACTCAAAGCACCGCTTGCACCTACATAATAGTTATTGTCATTAGGGGCAAGAACATTGATGTCGTAAGAACAGACAATTTCATAGACTTTATCGGCGGCAGAGAAGATTGTGTCAGCCATCCTTATTGTATCGTTCTTTGCTGCTGCAAGAATATTGTCGGCTGCACGGAAAGTGATTTCACCTGCGTGCTTTGGCGAAACCAACAAAGGCTCGTTCGCTCTTGTAAATCCGCTTGTCTCATACTTTTGAATAACCCACTTGTCATCACCATAGCCAACAATGCCGTCACCGTTTGTGTCCTCGACATAGTCACGACCATAAAGGCGAGCGACATAGAAATCAGCGGCATGAGCCTTTATGTCAATGGAAAAAGGAAGATAGATAGTCTGCCAAGTGTTCACATTCTTCTCGCTGAAAGTACGTGTGAACTCGATTGACTCCATCTGCAAATCAGTTGGGTTTGTGTATGTCTTTGCTTCGGAAAGGCGTGCTTCGGGAGCAACCTTGACATTGACAGTATCAAAAACTTCATTGCCAAAGTCAGGATAAACGATTCCAAATGTTGCCCAGTTGTCAAAATACTGGCCTTGACCGTCATAATATTTCGCATTGACAACAATAGTGTCATCATCAACTAAATCAGCCACCTCTGGATTCCACGCCACAAGTTTACCGCCATTATCTAATACAGTTTTGATGTCAACAGAATCACCATTCAAACGATTATAGAAAAAATCGTTTTTGAACAACTCTCTGGTAAGGTATTTCTCACCAACACGCACATCGTGAGTTATAGCCGATGCCTGACTTATGCCAAGCATTGCCAAAGCTGTAAAAGCTGTTTTTTGTAATAATGTCCTCATAATTCCTTCTTGTTAATATTATTAGGGAGCAAATTTAAACATTATTTCTCTATTCAAGAAAAAAAACGCTCAAAATCGCATATATATTCCATAATAAGGCAAAAAATATAAACGAATTTGCGTTAAAGAGCTAAAATCATGGGGAATGGATTAAATAGGCGTGGGGAGAATGTTTTGTCATGTGATAAATAGGCGTGGGTTGAAATAGGCGTGGGTTGAATGTTTATATCGACGACGATTTTATCGAGTCAAACCCACGTCTAGACAGAGAATTGAAAATCGATGACATGAAATGAGTCAAATGTCGCTACGCGACAACATGACAGACACGTTCCACACACGTAGCCACGTAGTGGCTTGTCTCTGTCTAGACGGGGATTTTAATCCCCGGATGATTTGTCGAGTCATTTTATTCCCCAGATGATTTGTCGAGTCATTTTAACCCCCGGATGACGAGGTCAACCCCACGGGTAAACAGCTACAAAACCGCTTTTTCTTACTTTTTTGATACCAGAGGATTTGTGGGGAAATTGTAAGATATTTTTTGCAATCTCGACAATGCCGAACGAAAATTGACGAATATCTTTGCCGTGCATAGAGACAATCGGACCTTCCCCGAAACCTTGCAAATCGAAAGCACTTTCCCAATAGTCCGCCCTGTAAAATTTCATTCGACAGCAAGCCTGCCTATCCATAAAAAGACATTCTCTATATGAGACAAAAGGGAAATGCACAGCCATTCCGACTTTTGAAGACAGGAGTAAAATCATTTTGGGTTTAAGATTTTCATCGAATAGCGTTCTCAGATAGAGATGGCCGTGGCGAAATTATTAGACATGGGTTGAATGTTTCGATAGGCGTGGGGAGATTTTATTAGCCGTGGGTTGAATAAAATAGCCGTGGGTTAAAACCCACGTCTGGACAGAGAAATGTCGCTACGCGACAACGCACCACGCACGCCATTGAACACGTTTTTCACGCGTAGCCACGTAGTGGCTTGTCTCTGTCTAGACGGGGATTTTAATCCCCGGATGATTTGTCGAGTCATTTCATTCCCCGGATGATTTGTCGAGGATGGCCGTGGGCGAAATGTTTATATTCCCTGCTATCATTAGTTGTCTAAAAATGTTGAATTATTGCTTTCCCACACAAAAAAAAAAGTCATGCCAGGGTTTCCCCAAGCATGACTTTCGTTTTTATGTATGTTCCGAACCGGACTTATTTCTTGTCAACAGTGTTGTTGTACTCCAAAATTAGAGTGGAAAGTCCGTTCGAGTCTCCAGTCTTTATTCTATGCGCAAAGAACGATTCGATGAACTCGTAACCCTTGGCGTTCAACTGGTTTAGCATTGTCTTGTTGTTCTGGAAAAGCTTTGTGAAGAACGCAACAACTGCCTTTTTCTTCAACTTCGAAATTGCCGGAATCTCTACAGCATAATCCCACTCATCTCTATGAATGTAGTACTTGTACTGATATGTGGTTCCTGTGTTGGGATTGTAATTCGAGATAATGATCAAGTAAAGCGATGTTGGAGCGTCAACCAAACATTGCGCCCAGCCCATCTTTGACTTGCTTATCTTGTTCTCGCCCTTAACCCACTTTGAATCATCCATGACATAGAAGCATCTCCACTTTGTACCTAGCTCAGTTGGTGCGTCCGAGTAGTACAACTGGAAGAAGTCTATCTTGTCCTGCGCCAATTCAATTCTGTCGCCACCGCTGACAAGCTTGTACTTCAAGTCCTTTCCAAAGATTCGTGTGTCGATGTCCGCGCACTCGATTTTCTCGCCACCTACAGTAGTAATCACTCCCGGTGTGTCCTTAGCAGAAACAGCAAGGAATGAAGCAAGAGAAAATGCGGCAGACAAGAATAAATTTTTAAGTCTCATAGTCTGTTATAATTTTAGTTATTAGTAAGCATATCCCAATTTAAGCATGAAATAGTTTGCGTGCATAATGTCGCATCCGTCTTCGTCGTGAGTCTCGCCGATAGTCATGAATCTGTTGCGGCGATAGAACTCAGCACCGAGGAAAACAGCATTCTTTTTCTTGGTAGTGTAGCCGAATCTTGCGCCTGCGTGAGTACCAGAGGCAAAGTACATGTCATCGCTTATGTTCCATCCAAGGTCAAGCCATCCGTAAGGCATCACGAACACCTTGTTCTTTGCGCCAAGGTTAAAAGGACAGTTTCCTCCGATGTTAAGCTTCAATCCGAACAGCTCGCTGTTTCCCTTCTCGTAATGGACCTGCTGGTTTTGTCCGTCATGGCTGACCTCCTCGAAGTGCGCAAAAGTATGACCGAACTCAAAACTCCAACCGAAACTGATGTAGTCAACAGGATAGTAGTTCATTGTAAAGTCAACCAGCTTTCCAGTCAGTCCGCTGCCTGTACCTGCGCCACCCTCTATTGACCTTGTCCAGTCAACATAGTGCAGCCCCTTGGAACTGGAGCTGACTGCCTTTTCAAGGTTCTCGGAAGTCTCCACAATCTGCATGCCGTCACCCGTTTCCTTCCATACAAGGTCAATGCTCTTGTCTTTGTATTTATAGGTTGACTTGAATCCGTCCTGAGTCTGCTCTGTTCCCTGGTACGTTAAATCCTCGGCCTTCTTAACATTACCGAAAAGAGCGTTTCCAACCATAGTTTTAAGAACAGGCACAGGCTCGTCCTGTCTTAGCTTTGACTTTAGATCTACAGACGCATTGTCGAACATCTTCGAGAATGTTTCCGAGTCCATGTTAAAGAGAATATCGTCCGAAACATATTTGCTGAGGTCGTTCTTCTCCTTGTAGTCTGAAAGGAATGACTCGGCAGCCTTCTCTACTCCTTCCTTCATTTTTGAGGATACGGAAATGCCGCTGTCATGAGACTTGTCAAGCTCCTTTACAGGTATTGAGAAGTTTGTATTCTCTCGGAAGTGAGCCTTCCATGTATTGACACCGATAACAACGTACTCGCCCTTAGCGTCCTTGACAAGAAGCGGACCTCCGGAACTTCCCGGATCAACTTCGGCAGTATGCTGTATCACAGAGACAGAGTCCACGTTTCCGAAGTACTCGTCCCTGACTGAATTGTTGGAAACAATACCTTTGCCGAGCTGCCACGAAGGCTTGTTTGCAAGAACAGGGAATCCCGCTGTCCAAACCTCAGTTCCGTCTGCAGGCTTGTCCTTGCTGACGCCCAAAGCCGGACACTTCACCTCGTCCGAAGAGAACGAGACAAGAGCAAGGTCAATGTCATCGAAAACCTTGGTCACCTTGCAGCCGGAGTACTTGACCTCAGCACCGTTAATTGTGAAAGTCACATCCACAGATTTGGCATCGCCCACTACGTGCTTGTTTGTCACAACCGTCAGCTTTCCGTCATTGCCCTTGATGACAAAACCAGAGCCAACAGAATGACCGCCGACATATAGGCTTAGTTTCTTTGACGCTGAAATATAGCTGTTGTCCTGCAGCACCTTGACAATCTGCTCGCCGGACACACTGGCTTTGTGCTTCTCAATATAGCAGACAGATTCCTTTAAGTCTGCCGCAGATACTGTTGCAGAAAAACATAAAACCAACAGAGAAAAGAATAATTTATTTCTATACATTGTAAAAACGTTTCATTTGGACGCAAAGGTAAATATTTATCACAAATTAGTACCAAACTGCTGGCTAAATAATAAAAAAAAAAAATCTATAAATTCATATTTTTTTACGACAAATTCCTAATTTTGCAAAAAACAACACAAAAGAATTCTATGAGTACAGTGAGTACAGTCGTTTTGAAATGGAACCCAAGTTTTTCATCTTGTTCCATGCTCAGTTTCTTATTTGACCTACGCAACTCGAACATAGACGACGAGGATGTAGAGTTCAACTGGTCAGTATGGTAGATAGACGAGACAAAGATTTGGTATATATAAGAGAACGTAAAATCTAACAATACATTTGTGTTTATAGTTTGACAACAAGATAAACAAGGAATATGGTCAAGTATATAATACGTAAATTCCCGTTCGGCAGTGTACTTCTTGCAGTCGTATTCGTATTCGCTCTATTTTTCCTGCTTACCGCGACATACGAAGCAGCACCTCAGGAATGGAAAGAGGGCAAACTACACAAGCGTGAAGGCGTGCTGAAAACAGCAAAGCAGATAACAACATCCAGCAGAGGCAAAAGGGGAAATCAACGCGCTCACAGCTACTACATCATACTAAGCCACAAAGCTCTAGACACAAAATATAAGAGTATCAGAGCACTGCCCCGCATTCGTGTGGCGAAAGATTTGACAGTACGGGACGAATCTAAAAACGGGAAAAGAGTTTCTCTGGAAAACTACAAGGACTTTATAGGCAAGAATGTTGTTCTATATGAAAGGGACTCGAAGGTAATACAAAGACTGGATGTCGAAGGCCAAAAGATATTTGACAACTTCGAATATACATGGAACTGGAAAAAGTTCGCTTTCTTTTCGGTAATCTCGCTGATTCTGATTTACTACATACTTGTGGTTGCATGGTATGTGTTCTGGCTAAATCCCGAAGAATCAAATGAATTTCTGAACTACGGTAAAATCATTAGCAGGACGAAAAACAAAATCAACTCCTTTGAAAGTGACGGAAAACTGTACGAAAAGAATTTGAACACCAAGGAATGCACCATAACATACAGCTTCAACCATGTCAGCCATACTACAAGTATTTCCAACCAGGAATTTGAAGATGCGAAGTTCAATTACGTCAACTCCGACGAATTCAAAAGAAAACATGGCATAGCAAAATAGTTATGACAACCGAACAGCAAAAAAGGAGCGAGATTACTCTCGCTCCTTTTCTATTATGTGTATTGTTGCCTGCAATTACTTAGCAATGACAAGGAAGTAGTTCTTCTTTCCCTTCTGCATAACGATATACTTGCCGTTAAGCAACATAGACGAATCAAGCGCAAGGTCCGATGTAGCCATCTTTTCCTTGTTCATTGAAACACCGCCACCCTGAACAAGCTTTCTCATCTCACCCTTTGAAGCGAAGATGTTGTTCTCGCCGGCGAATAGGTCAGAAGCCTTAGCACCAGCCTCTACATCTGCCTTTGATATCTCGAACTGGGGAACTCCCTCAAATACAGAAAGAAGAGTCTCCTCGTCAAGTTTCTTCAAAGAATCAGCTGTTGCATTACCGAACAAGATGTTTGAAGCCTCGACAGCAGCCTCATAATCCTCGCGAGAGTGAACCATAACTGTGATTTCCTCTGCAAGTTTCTTCTGAAGCGGACGCAAATGAGGAGCTTCTGCCTGCTGCTTAACCAATCCCTCAATCTCCTCCTTCGAAAGAGAAGTGAAAATCTTGATGTACTTCTCGGCATCGTCATCGGAAACATTCAACCAGAATTGGTAGAACTTGTAAGGAGAAGTGCGCTTTCTGTCCAACCAAACATTACCGCTTTCAGTCTTTCCGAACTTCTTTCCGTCTGCCTTAGTGATTAGCGGACAAGTAAGTGCGTATGCCTCGGCACCGCTAACCTTGTGAATCATAGCAGTTCCTGTTGTGATGTTACCCCATTGGTCTGCACCACCCAACTGAAGCTTGCAGTTCTTATGCTCGTTCAAATATAGAAAATCGTAGCCCTGAAGAAGCTGGTAAGAGAACTCAGTAAAGGACATTCCGTCAGCACCGTTCTCACCTGTGAAACGACGCTTAACAGAATCTTTGCTCATCATATAGTTGACAGTGATAAGCTTACCGATGTTTCTGATGAAGTCAAGGAATGTGAAATCCTTCATCCAGTCATAATTGTTAACAAGCTCTGCGGCGTTAGGTGCATCGCTGTCAAAATCAAGGAACTTAGCAAGCTGATTCTTGATGCACTCCTGATTGTGACGTAGCAAAGGCTCGTCAATAAGCACACGCTCCTGAGACTTTCCTGAAGGGTCTCCGATCATACCTGTAGCACCACCGATAAGGGCAATAGGCTTGTGACCTGAACGCTGGAAGTGACGAAGCATCATCACACCAACCAAGTGACCAATATGAAGGGAGTCCGCAGTAGGATCAATACCCAAATATGCCGAAGTCATCTCCTTCTTAAGCTGATCCTCAGTGCCTGGCGTCATGTCCTGAATCATGCCGCGCCATCTCAATTCTTCTACGAAATTCATATAATGTATTTTATTTACTCAAACATTGACGTTTAAAATTCGAGTGCAAAAATAACATTTTTATGCACATTACTTTGTATGTTTGTCAAAATAAACTAACTTTGCGACCAAAATAACCCAAAAAGTAATAAATTTCTTATGATTAATTCACAAGATATCAAGATCGGAAGTTGTATCCGTATGGACGGAAAGCTTTACTTCTGTATCGATTTCCAGCATGTAAAGCCAGGTAAGGGTAACACAATCATGCGTGTTAAACTTAAGTGTGTAACTGACGGACGTGTCCTAGAGCGTCGTTTCGATATCGGCGAGAAGCTAGAGGATGTACGTGTTGAGCGCCGCGAGCACCAGTACTCTTACAAGGAGGGTGATGATCTAGTCTTCATGAACACAGAGACTTGGGAGCAGGTTCTTCTTAGCCCAGAGCTAGTAACAGGTGTTGAGTACATGAAGGAAGGCGACACAGTTGAGCTTGTTATCGATGCTTCAACAGAGACAGTTCTTTTCGGTGAGATGCCAGTTAAGACTAAGCTTAAGGTTACTTACACTGAGCCAGGTATCAAGGGTGATACAGCTACTAACACACTTAAGCCTGCAACTCTTGAGACAGGTGCTGAGGTTCGTGTTCCTCTATTCATCGAGGAGGGAGCTATCATCGAGATCGACACACGCGACGGTTCTTACCAGGGTCGTGAGAGATAATACATCCAATTAGGAACAATATTAAGAATTAAGAATAATCACTTAGGTGCTCGTTCTTAATTCTTATTTTCATTTATATAAGTATATGAAAGAACTAGCACTTAAATACGGTTGTAATCCCAACCAGAAGCCTTCTCGCATCTTTATGGAGGAGGGTGAGTTGCCAATAGAGGTTCTTTGCGGTCGTCCCGGCTACATCAACCTTCTTGATGCTTTCAACTCTTGGCAGCTTGTAAGAGAGCTTAAAGAGGCTACAGGCCTTCCTGCAGCTGCATCGTTCAAGCACGTGTCTCCGGCAGGCGCAGCTGTTGCTGTTCCTTTGTCTGACACTCTAAAGAAAATCTATTTCGTAGATGACAAGGAGCTTAGCCCTATGGCTACAGCTTACGCAAGAGCTCGTGGAGCTGACAGAATGTCTTCGTTCGGTGACTTCATCGCTCTTTCTGACACTTGCGACAAGCAGACTGCCGACCTTATCGCTCGCGAGGTTAGTGACGGTATCATCGCTCCTGACTACACTCCTGAAGCACTAGAGATACTTAAGGGCAAGCGCAAAGGTACATACTGCATCATCAAGATGGACACTAACTACCGCCCTAACCCAATTGAGCGCAAGCAGGTGTTCGGTGTGACTTTCGAGCAGGGACGTAACGAGCTAAAGATAGACGAGTCTCTATTCCAGGAGTTCCCTACTAAGCTAAAGAGCTTCCCAGAGTCGGCTAAGCGTGACCTTCTTATCGCACTTATCACTCTTAAATATACTCAGTCTAACTCTGTATGCTATGCAAAGGATGGTCAGGCTATCGGTATCGGAGCTGGACAGCAGAGCCGTATCCACTGTACTCGTCTTGCAGGAAATAAGGCTGACATCTGGTATCTTCGCCAGAACCCTAAGGTGATGAACTTGCCTTTCAAGGAGGGAATCAAGCGCGCAGACAGAGATAACACTATCGACGTTTACATCAGCGACGACTATATGGACGTGCTTGCGGATGGAGTTTGGGAGAACTTCTTTACTGAGAAGCCTGAGCCTATTACACGTGAGGAGAAGCGTGCATGGTTGGACACTATGACAGATGTGGCTCTTGGATCGGATGCTTTCTTCCCATTCGGAGACAATATCGAGCGTGCTAACAAGAGCGGTGTAAAGTTTATCGCTCAGCCAGGTGGTTCGGTACGTGATGACAATGTTATCGAGTGCTGCGACAGACTTGGAATCACTATGACTTTCACTGGAATCAGACTATTCCACCACTAATAGGGTGCGGATATAGAGCCGATAAAAAGAGGAGTTGGGCAGAAATGTCCAACTCCTTTTTTT
Source organism: Paludibacteraceae bacterium (assembly GCA_024401535.1). Lineage (GTDB taxonomy): Bacteria > Bacteroidota > Bacteroidia > Bacteroidales > Paludibacteraceae > UBA1723. The sequence goes on from JAKSKX010000004.1 coordinate 28,652, forward strand.
GTCATATAACTAAACCAATAAAAAAATATACCTGTGGGGTGGGTGCCGTGTATAGAGCTATACTGCGGCGGCTGCGATGTCCCTGCTACCTGAATTGAGCGCAGATACCTTCATGCTGCGCTTCACTCTGTCGAATGAGCCTAGGAACTTTCTCACGTTGTCGGAGCGCTCGTCGTCTGAGGTTTGGAAGATTTCACTCATGTGAAGCTCGTTGTCGAGTTTGGTTATGATAAGCGAAAGTATGCGGTCCGTGTCCCATCGCTTGTCGAACTGCTTTTCGATTGTGGAGATGCGGATGTCCTGCTTGACCATGTCAGATATGATTGTGTCAGCCTGCGCCATTAGGGTGCGAAGGTTGTCCAGAAGAGACTGGGTAGAGGCAGTCGGCATGGTTTCATACTTCATGAGGAAAGAACGCACGTTCGAGAGTATGGTCGGGATAGTGTCCCCGTGGCGGATGATGGAACGCTCCTCGAAGATTTGTCTGGCAGAGGAATTGTCCGACTGAAGGATGTATGCCTCGAGAGACTTGAAGAGGGCGACTTTGACAGCCTTGATTTCACGGACGATGTTCTTCAGGTCGGAGCGGTGATGGTTCTTGCGTACCTGCTTGACATTCTGAAGCTCGTTGTTGATGCACTCGGCGAACTTGTCACGGAGAGTGTCGTCCAAACCGTCAACCATAGCCGCATGAATCTCCTGCATGAAAGACAAATGTGTAGTGTCATCCAACTGCGAGATGAATGACGAGCCCTTCATAGTGATATACCTCGATGTTTTTCTCATAAGAATAAGTTTTTAGTTGCGGGAGCGCGGCTGTGCAGTCAGTCCACCGGTACAAACAGCAGGGCGGAACAAGAAAAAGAACGGCTCCGAGGGGGTGAATAAAAGTCTAAAAATAACTCGATATTTGTTGAAAAATAAAGAAGCAAGCCCGGAGCCGTTCATGCAAACAAATCACGCAAATCCATCTTTACATCTGCAAAGATATTCATAAAAATGAAATCTGCAAAGGGGAAAGGTGAAATCTTGGGCGGAAAATGAGGATTTCCTACGGAAAAGGTGCGATTTTGTGGCTAAGGCGGTGATATTTCCGTGAAAAATGGCTGACTTGACTGTGGAATTTTGGAGCTAGTCTGGAGTAACGGCTAATTTTTGCACGGGCGAGCGAAGTGCGGAGCGGAGCGGAGTCTTTGCTGCGGTGCGAGGGTGGATGTTTCTGCGCGGGGAGGTCTGCGGTGGAGCAATAACTTGGAGTTTTCGTTTGGAGTGGGCTGACTTTTGGGCGTGTGGGCGGAGGTTTCTGCGAGGTTGGGGCGGATTGGTGGTGTGTGGGTGGAGGTTTCTGCGTGGTTGGGGCTAATTTTTGGCGTGTTGGTGGAGGTTTCTTTACTTCTAGAGGTGTTTTGGGGTGCGCAAATTGACCTTTCTTTGGGAAACGGCCAGAAATTGTGGGAAGATTTTATGTTGTGCGGTGGAATTGGTGGGAATACGGGGGCGGTGGCGAGGGTGTGCAGTGGAATACACCTTAATATATATAGGGGTTGTGGGTTGTGCAGTAGAATGGGTGGGAAATCTTATATAGATTATATGTTGTGCAGTGGAATGGGTGGGAATACGGGGGCGGTGGATGGGGTGTGCAGTGGAATACACCTTAATATATATAGGGGTTGGGGGTTGTGCAGTGGAATGGGTGGAAATGTGGGGGCGGGTTGGGGTTTGTGCCTATGCGGAAATAGGGATGCGTGAAGGGATTTTGAGCGAAGCGGTGGAATATACCTTAATATATATATGGATTTGGGGCGGTGCGGTGGAAACGGTGGAAATGTGTGGGTGGGTTGGGGATTGCGATAGTGAAATTGTGCAAATCCGTTTTCGGATTTAGGATGTTGCAGTGGAATTTGTGGGAAGTCTTGGGCGGATTTGGGGCGGTGAATGTGATAAGATACTCTACCCTATGCGTGTTTTGGGTTGTGCAGCGGAATATGTTGGAATGTATGCGCAGACTTTGAGCTGTGCAGACTGCAAGATGAGTTTGCGCAGGGAAATGGAGGTCTTGACAGTGGGAAATGTGCATGATTGTGGAGAAATGGAGGTCTTGGAGGTGGGAAATGTTCACGATTGTGGAAAAATGAAGGTCTTGGGAGTAAGAAATGTTCACGATTGTGGAGAAATGGTGGTATTGGGAGTGGAAAATGTTCACGAATGTGGAGAAATGGAGGTATTGGGAGTAAGAAATGTTCATGATTGTGGAGAAATGGAGGTATTGGGAGTGGAAAATGTGCATAATTGTGGAAAAATGGAGGTCTTGAGAGTGGGAAATGTCTGCAAATCCACAAATTCGGAGATGCTGTGCAGAATTATGTTGATATCTTTTGGGGTATATGAGGTGGAGATAAGAGGCAAACACTTATCTTTGCAGAAATCATATCAATCATGCGAGAGCATGTCTTCCAAATTATAGTTATAATAATTTCCAATGTAATTTTCAAAAGATGTATTATATGGGTGCAGCCTGCGAGAGCAGTATGCATCTATTTTTTTGCGTCTTTGCTGATGTATATCGGAAATTTGTATTATCTTTGCACCGACAGTAGACTTAAGTATCGTAAAGACGATATGAAATTCATGGAAAAATAAAAATGTTATACTGTTACATAATAAGACTAGTAGTGCGCAGTGCGTGAGCATAGCGCACTTGTTTATTTATTTCGGAACAAGTCAGGCATGAAAGGAAAAAAGTTGTATCTTTGCACGCAAATGACAACAAAAGAAGGAATACAGAATAAAACAAATATCATAATACAAACAATTTCAAAAGTTTTTAGTTAAAGTAAGGTGTGCATTCTGCGTGAGCAGGGGGCACACTATCATTTTTATATATAAATGACTAGGTATTCACGAAAATAAGTTCTAATTTTGCAATGTTTTAGATAAATTTTCAAATTTAAAATTGTTATATCGTGTGCGTGGTGCGTGAGCATAGCGCACTTTTTCATTTTATCGAGAAAATGATAGGTTTTCACGAAAATAAGTTCTAATTTTGCATTTGAAATTAAGCATAGAAATATTTATTATTAGATCACGAGTGTGCGGTGTGCGTGAGCATGGCGCACATTCCTATTTATTGAAGAACAAGTGAGGCATGAAAGGAAAAAAGTTGTATCTTTGCACGCAAATGACAACAAAAGAATAAGGACATAGTAATACAAATGTCATAATACAAACAATTTAAAATTATAGCTAGAATTAAGGTGTGCATTCTGCGTGAGCAGGGGGCACACTATCATTTTTTTGCGAAAATTCTTGCATCGGTATGGAAAAACATATATATCTGCAGAGCAGAGCAGAACTGGAGAGGCGTCTGCACTCTTTTATTGAACTGAGAAACAAATAAATTTAACTAATAAATTATATCCTGGAGAGCGGTATGCGTGAGCACACTTCCCTCCTCCCTTTTTTTATAGGGGCTAAAGTCGGGAAAACAAAAAAGATGAAAAAAAAGATGCCCGGACGCTTGCAGAACGAAAAAAAGATATATCTTTGCAACACATATAAGAGCAAAAGTTAAGACTTTTTATAAATAGGTGGAAAAAACAAAAGCAAAACTATTTTAATGCTAGGAGTGGGTGCTGCGCGAGCAGCGTTCACTCCGTCCTTATTTTAATAGGGGGGACACAAGTCGGGAAAGAGAAATCCCAAAGAGAAGAAAATCAGAAGCATATTGGTCTATATCAGGAAAATGAAGTATCTTTGCAAGTGAAAATAAAAGTGAAAGTGAAAACAAACCAATAGAGACATATGAGAAACGGATTCGGCATAATCATAGGGCTGTGGGTGCTTGCCCTTGGCGGATACATATACTGGCAGAACAGCACAAACGCAACAGAGAGCTATGTGGGCGAGGACGCGGAGGACAAAAGGTTCGCGGAGAAAATCGCAGCCAAGAAAGTGCAGGACAAGTACATCCCAGACGAGGACAAGTACAAGATAAGGGACATAGGAGCTCCGGACACGGAAATTCTGGAAATAGCACAGAACAGGGAGTGGACGGCAGTGCAGATTGTCTATGACGGGGGCGCATACGTGTACGGCAAGGCGAGGTACCTGGGCCAAGGAAACTACGAGATAATGAGGAACGATGTGGATTCGGTGCCTGTAAACGTCAAGAGGGGCATGATGAAAGCTGAGTTCGGCAACCTTGAGGGGCCAATTATTGTGAGCAGGGTGCTTATAGCGTACTGCTATCCTGACCACTACATAAAAGTGGAGATTCAAAAAGGGATGACAACCTGGGAAGAAGACAAGTTCGGAAACATAGACAAAAGAACGATAACTATAGGCATCACGAGAGAGGTGACGAAGGAAACATATTGTAAATAAAGCAGCCAAAAGGCACTCTGAAAGAAAAATAAAGCCTATATTTGCAGACAGGAAAAACTCTAAGGAAGATGAAAGGAATGAAAAGATATATCGCGGCGGCTGTGATGTGCGTATGCGCCCTTCTATGCCATGCACAGGACACCATAAGCCTGATGAACGGGCAGAAGATAGCCGCCAAGGTGATGCTGATAAGCGGCGGCGAGGTGCAGTACAAGAAATACTCAAACCCCGACGGACCGACATACGTGGAAAAGGGAACAAACATCGGATACATAAGGTATCAGAACGGCGAAGTGGAGAACTGGTCGGCTGTAGTGCCTGAACCGGTGGAGGCTGCGACTGCGGTTGTTGAGCCGGAGCCGGTGGAGGACCTGTACGTGGTGCCTACGAAAGTCGGAATACTGAGATACGAGAAGCACTCGCCTTCGTACGTTAGCCTTGACAGGAACCATCTGTCGGTCGAAAGGGCCTACGAGGTGATGGGGGACAGATACGACGACTTCAACAAGCACAGAAAGAAGTGGAAGAACTGGAAGAAGTGCTGGCTGATAGGCGTGGGAGTGACTGCGGTTGTAACGCCCATGATAGCTGTGGGGGCAAGAAAGACAAACAGCAACGGACTCGACATGGCCACGATATTCGTGCCTGTGGGAGGAATGACGGCCATAGGACTCGGCGCAGGCAAGAGCTCGAAGCACAAGAGGAGGATGATGTGGAGACTCGGCGCGATAGAATACTAGGGCGAATGTAGGAAAAGCAAGTTAGAAACAATATATTCGGAGGGAAACGGCATGACATTCTTGCAGATGGGAATGATGGATGTAATAGACATCCTGCTAGGTGCGACACTGCTGTACCAGACATACAAGCTGATGCGAAAGACTCAGGCATACAAGCTGTTCATCGGCGTCATAATCTTCATACTGATGTGGGTTGTGGTGTCGATAGTGTTCAGAATGCGACTGCTCGGCGAGGTAATGAACCAGGTGATGAACTTCGGCGTGATAGCGCTGATAATACTGTTCCAGGAGGAAATCAGAAGCTTCATCGGGAGAATCGGCGAGGGCAGGGACTCGTTCCTGAGGATATTCAGGAAGAATGACGATAACAACATAGAGGACTCTGACATCATGCAGATAGTCGTTGCGTGCAAGAACATGAGCAGGGAGAAGTGCGGCGCGCTGATAGTGATAGAGCAGGGAATGGGACTGCAGAGCATCACAGTGACGGGAGACGAAGTTGACGCCAAGATAAACGCCCGCCTGATAGAGAACATATTCTTCAAGAACTCGCCGCTACATGACGGAGCGATGGTAATCAGCAAGCGAAGAATAAAGTCTGCGGGCTGCATCCTTCCGGTCAGCCACAGCATGGAGCTACCCAAACACATGGGACTAAGGCACAGAGCGGCACTCGGAGTCAGCGAGAAGCTTGACGTGAAGACCATAATAGTCAGCGAGGAGACAGGAAACATATCCTACGCACACAACGGCGAGATAAAGAGCGTGTCGGTCAAGGAACTAGAGCTGCTGCTGAGCGACAAACAGGATTCAGTGGAAAATTAGTGACACTTGATACAAAAAAAGTGTATCTTTGCAAAGTGAAATCCGAAGAAAGGAAAAACCAAAAAATAATAACATAAACAATAAGAGAGTATGAAAGGATATTTGAACACTATGGTGCGCGTAATGTTCGCACTTATGTTGGGAGTAGTTTGCATGAACAGCTGTTCCAAGGACGATGACGACGAGAAGGAGAAACAGACTACAGGCAAGAGCAACAGCACAACTGCCGAGGCATTCTATAACGGATACAAGAACAACAAGGATATGACAATACTTGTTGACATGAGAACAAGAGCTAAGTATGAGGCAGGCCACATCATCGGTGCAGTGAACATAGACTGCGAGAGCTCGGACGAGGCATTCTATAAGGAGGACGCATTGATCTATCAGGCACTTGAGGAGCTTGACCCAAATCACGAGAAGTTCATCCAGCTATATGACAGCTATGGAGCAAGCCAGTTCTCGATCAAGGTAGCAAGCATCATCTCTAAGAAGGGCTGGGGCGAGAAGCAGGTGTTCCTATTGGCTTCAAAGTACGACGACTTCGCAGCCAAGTACCCTGACATAATTGAGAAGTAATAAAAAGAAAAAGATATAATGAAGAATAAGTTGAGAAGCGCCCAGAGCACAGAGGGCAGAAGAATGGCCGGAGCCAGAGCTCTTTGGGTGGCAAACGGTATGAAGCGCGAGCAGATGGGCAAGCCTATCATCGCAATCGCAAACAGCTTTACACAGTTCGTGCCAGGCCACACACACCTACACGAAATCGGACAGAAGGTAAAGGCTGAGATAGAAAAGCTAGGCTGTTTTGCAGCAGAGTTCAACACAATCGCCATCGACGACGGTATAGCAATGGGTCACGACGGTATGCTCTACTCTTTGCCAAGCCGAGACATCATCGCAGACTCGGTAGAGTACATGGTGAACGCCCACAAGGCTGACGCGCTAGTGTGCATCTCTAACTGTGACAAGATTACTCCAGGAATGCTTATAGCTGCGATGCGCTTGAACATCCCTACTGTATTCGTGAGCGGTGGAGCTATGGAGGCAGGAAAGTTGGAGGGAAGCCACGACCTTGACCTTATCGACGCAATGATCCAGAGCGCAGACGAGACAGTGAGCGACGAGCAGGTGGCTAAGATAGAGAACGCAGCGTGCCCAGGATGCGGATGCTGTTCGGGTATATTCACAGCCAACTCTATGAACTGCTTGAACGAGGTACTAGGTCTAGCATTGCCAGGCAACGGAACTATCGTAGCAACACACAAGAACAGAGAGAACCTGTTCATGGAGGCAGCAAAGCTAATCGTTGACAACGCATACAAGTACTACAGAGACGGAGACGAGAGCGTGCTACCAAGAAGCATCGCCACTCGTGACGCATTCTTGAACGCCATGACACTTGACATCGCTATGGGCGGTTCAACAAACACCGTGCTTCACCTTTTGGCTATCGCTCAGGAGGGAGGCGTGAACTTTGTTATGGATGACATCGACTCATTGTCTAAGGTTACACCTTGTCTATGCAAGGTAGCCCCTAACACACAGAAGTACCACATCCAGGACTTGAACAGAGCCGGCGGTATTCTTGGAATCATGAACGAGCTAGACAAGGCAGGTCTTGTGAACAAGTCAGTCAAGAGAGTTGACGGATTGACTCTAGGCGAGGCTATCGACCAGTACGCTATAACAAGCCCTAACGTAACAGAGAAGGCCAAGAAGATCTATGCAAGTACTGCAGCAAACAAGTTCAGCATCAAGCTTGGAAGCCAGGAGACTTATTGGGATTCATTCGATACTGACAGAGCAAACGGTTGTATCAGAGACGTAGCTCACGCATACTCTAAGGACGGTGGAATGGCTATACTAAAGGGTAACATTGCACTTGACGGATGTGTTGTTAAGACAGCCGGTGTTGACGAGAGCATCTGGAAGTTCTCCGGACCTGCAAAGGTTTACAACTCTCAGGACGACGCTTGCAAGGGAATTCTTGGTGGCGAGGTTGTTAGCGGCGATGTAGTCGTTATCACTCACGAGGGACCAAAGGGAGGACCTGGAATGCAGGAGATGCTATACCCTACTTCATACATCAAGTCAAGACACCTTGGTAAGGAGTGCGCCTTGATTACAGACGGACGTTTCTCAGGCGGAACATCAGGTCTTTCAATCGGACATATCTCTCCAGAGGCTGCTTCCGGTGGTGCTATCGGTCTTGTCAAGACTGGCGACATCATCGAGATAAACATCCCAGAGAGAACAATAAATGTAAAGCTTTCTGACGCAGAGTTGAACGAGCGCCGTAAGGCAGAGGAGGCTAAGGGCAAGGACGCATGGAAGCCAAAGAGAGACAGAGTGGTTTCTAAGGCTTTGAGAGCATACGCAGCAATGGTTGCTTCTGCTGACAAGGGAGGAGTAAGAATCGTTGACTAAGAAAACCAACGAGAGAGTATAGATTAAAAACTCTATAGAAAAAAGGAATGCCAAACTCAATGAGTTTGGCATTTTTTTGTTGAAAAAGTGTTCCAAAAGTTTGCTAATATATAAAGAAATTATAAATTTGCATTGTAAGAAAATTCAAGAAAAGGTTATAATATTAGGATAAAGTTATAGTTTAATAAAGTAAAAGGAAAATATTAGGACGAAACTCGCTCTGTTAGTTCTGTACCTTTTTGTTGTGGTGGTACAGAACTGGCGGGGCACCAAAACAAACAAAAAAGTTGTCCGGAAAAACCAAACAACTTTAAAATCAACGATTATATCTTTTCTATACAAAACATTTCTCTTGTATTATGTGCAGTCATCGTGGAAAAAGTTTATCACAATTTTCAGTCATGGCAGTAGAAATCGCCATCGACAAAATAAGACCAATGATTAAATATACAAGAGTCTTTTTATCCTTCCTTGTCTTTCGACGCTTTACAGCTACAGAAACGATAGCAGGTAAAAGAAACCACATCAACATGATAAAAATAGATTCTATCGCAACATAAATTCCCCTCATAAATAAAAATAAAAAATAATGACTATTTGTGTTCAGCAAAAACAACTTCAAAACTTTTCTTGCTCGTAACTTCTGACTACCAAAGCTTTATTAAATAAATTTGATTTCTTTTGCCAGATAGACACACACAAAAAAAAGCCTACTTTCTATCAAAATAGATTTCGGCTTCTAAACTATATGGCTAAAACTCTTTATTTGAATGCCAAAGCAAGGCACTCGTATAGGTTAAGGATGACATCCTTGTACCAATAGAAAATCTCGTTCTCTGCAGAGAAATCGTTAATAGCCTTTCTTACCTGGATGTATGGGTGATTACCCTCGTTATTAACCCAGATAACCTCTCCGAAACGAGAAACAGCGTTCTCAACTTCTCCCTTCTGGTCTGCCTCAATCTGCTTGTAGATAGCCATACCCGCCTCCTTGTCGAAGATGAAGTTACAAAAAACATCCTCCTTAGTAACCTTGGCATTTAGTAGGCACTTAGCAGCCTTCATTCTGTCATCAGCGATGTTTGTGTAGTTGTTGTGAGGCTTACCTGCCTTAACCAACTTGAAGTTTGCGAAGTCAAGAAACTTCTGCAAGAACTCCTCGTGTGAAATTGTAATTTCCATAGTCGTATATTTATTGTTTATTTGTATTCTTTTTCAATTCCTCAACCTCCTTCTGCAAAGCATCTATCTTTGCCAAAAGAAGATCAAGTTTTTCGTCAGTCTTGTCGTTCTCGTCTGTGTCCTCTATTGCCATAGAGCTGCACATTACACCAGTAAGTGCATTTAACAGGATAAATGCCGTAATACAAATGTAGGAAACAAAGAAAATCCAGCTCCAAGAATATTTCTCCATTATCGTACGGCAGATGTCGCTACCCCATCCGTCCAGAGTCATCAACTGGAACATTGTGAAGCATGTGCCGGAAAAGTCGCCAAAAAGTTCTGGAAAATCTTGACTGAACATGTGACAGCCAATAACAGCATAGATAACCATCAAGGCACCCCACAATGCAACTAGCCAGCCTACCTTGGGGATAGAGCGAATCAGCGAGCCTACGATAACTCTCAGCCCCTCAAATATCGTAAAGACGCGAAGCAGTCTCAACAACCTCAACAGCCTTAACGAACGGAATGTTGCAAAATATCCTGTACTTGTGACTGTTGTTACTGCGGTGATTATTAAGTCAAACCAATTCCAAGCCCAATCCTTACCGATCCAGAAGGCCTTGCCTCCGAAAGCAATACGAATCAGAATCTCGATAACAAAAATGAAACTGCTTATCTGACAGAATCTCTCAAAATAGTCTTCGAAATGCTCGTTCATCCAGGGGTAAGTTGAAAGTACCGCCTCAATGAAGACAAGTAGAATTAGAATGTCAATGAAAGTCTTTCCTATTTTAGCTAATTTGTCAATCATCACTCAATAACAACATTTATCAAAATGGCCTAACTAAATTTATTATTTTCTTCTTGCTTGAGCCAAAGAATACTGAGCTCTGGCAATAGCATCCTTCAAACTTGCAATAGCACGGTCGTGCGATGCCGCATGATCAATCTTGCTCTTTTTGTATGACGCTTTTGAAGACGATGATGATGCACCTTTTATCAACCTTGCATAAGTCTCATTGTCCCTCTTTTTGCTTTCCTGTTCTCTCTTAACTCTTTCTCGCAAATCAATAATCTGCTTCTTATAATACTCTACGTTACCCATAATAATCCTAACATTAAGTAAATAAAAAGTAGGGATAGCCCACTGGAACTATCCCTATTTATGAGATATTCCCAATTAAGAGAAAAGTCTCTTTAGTTTGTTTGTAAAGCTTCCCTTAGCAGCACGAGCCTTAGCCATACGCTCTGCAGCAGCCTTACCCTCCTTAGTTCTCTTGTCAAGAGTTCCGTCAGCAGTACGCTTTGCTCCAGAAGACTTCTTAACTACAGGCTTTGCAGCAGGCTTGCTAACTCTCTCCTTAAACTCCTTGTACTCCTTGCTTCTCTTGTCCATCTTTCCGGACGCTGTTCTTGGAATTGCCATAATCGTCAAATTTAAATGGTTAATAAATAATAGATTACCTTGGCAGATTACTCTGCATCCTCGATAACAAGGTCATCGTACTCCTCGACAGTCTGGTCGAACAATGCGTCTGCGTCCTCAGTAGAAACACCTAGAATAGAAGCTATTGCGTAGTAGTTGCTCATCTCATCTGCAGTAACTACACCGTCAGAGATGATGAACTGCAAAACAATGTCAAGAACAGAGCTCTTCTCTTTTGCATCAACATTCTTTGCTGCTGCAACCAAAGCGTCTGAAACCTGCTCCTCGCTCAAAGAATCATAGTCCTTTACAATCTTCTCAACATCCTTTACTGGTAGGTTCAAAGCGCTCTCTACCTCCTTAAGCATATCCTTCTCCTCATCGCCAAACTCTCCGTCAGCCCAAATTGCTGCTGCGATGAACTGTGCTAAATCCTTTACGTTTGTCTTCATAATATATAATTATTTAATTTTCAATTATTTTCCAGCCTCAACAAGAGAGATGTTGTTCTTTGCCAAACCTGAATTGTCTGGAGTTGCAATCTGAACTGTGATTCCTGTAATCTCCTTGAATCTCTTCTCGAACTCCTCAACAATGGAATTTCCGCTGATCTTGACATATCCACTCTTCATTCCATCCTTGTTCAACTCGCCAAGTGTAGCGTTCTCGTCAGCGAAGTGCTGGCCTTTGTAAACACGTAGTGTTGGACCGAATGCCTTCTTGAATTTTGCCTGAAGTGTCTTTACCTTCTCTCCGGCAACTACAGAAAACACTGCATATATTTCGTTTGATTTCATTTCAGTAAAATTAAGATGTAAATAAAACTTACTTCTTAGCTGCTGCGGCAAGTGTGTCATCGTTGTTAGCAAGAGCAGAGTCGTCTGCATTTGCAACCTGAACACCGATGTGGAACAACTGCTCGAACTTGTCCTCAAAATTACCTACCTTAGTGTTTCCTGCAGCCTTTAGCTCATCTGTACACTTCTGTCCGGCTAGAGAAGCAAGTGTTACGCTCTCGTCCTTAACCTGAACTGCTCCGCGTCCTGTGTTGATTGTTCCGTCCGCCTTTGGCTGGTAAACACGTAGAGTTAGACCAAACGCCTCCTTAAACTTTGCCTTCAATCCCTTGACTGAAAGACGACCATTGATAGCCAATTCTGCCATAATCGTAATTTTTTAATATTAAACCTATTGTTGTCTTTATAATTATCAAAGTTCCTTAAATTGCCATTTGACTTGAAAATCTTACATTTCTAAACTTGCAGATGGCTTTCAAGAAATGAATATTTTGATCAAAATTGACAATGACTTGTCTGACGATTAAATACTACGGCCAAAAACATGAACGAATTAGAAATCACCTTAATCTTAAATTGAAAATCTCTAGTCCTAATCCTCTTTTTATCTTTTGAATTTATTACTTGATAGTCAAGTAATAAAACCTAAGAATCTGTCAACCGGATTATAGTTTCCAGCAATGCTAATATTTAATCCAAGAAATCTTTAGCGAGTGCAACACCTAGCTTGTAGCTGTCTCCTCTTGACTTCGGTTGCAAATATATGCGGTTAAATTTTATCAATATTGGTCCTTTTTAGTCCTTGTCATTATTTGGATTTGAAAAAATATCTTTACACTTATATACGATGTTATTTAACATATAAAAGGAAGGTTTTTACGGACGAAGTACATACTTTTTACATATTAGTTACACTATTTTTACAGACAAAATGAAAGACTATTAAGCTAGCGTTAGCCATTTTGTTCCATAATAGTCCTTTTTGTAGCCGAATTATTCCACTTTATGTCTCGACCAAAAACTTATGTAAGTCAAACTTCTCATGAAAAATTTCCATACAAACACTCATGTCAACAAAAGATTGGGCTGCAAATCAAAGCAAAAAAGGTGAGCTGATGCTCACCTTCTTCTCATTCTTTTGTCGTCAATTTTATATTATTCTCTCTTGCAAAAAACATCTGTTACTTGTCACAAACAGGGCGGATAGACATTTCAGCTCCTGGCTCTCCATAGTCGATATCAGAATCTATTCCAAGTTCGCTTTCACATTTACTTTTATAAAAGGAAGAGAAATAGAAAGGACAATATTCCAATCCACTATGGTTACATGGGCCTTCATCACATTCTACATAATAGTCATTGTAAGTAGAAGTCCAGTAGCTTCTAGGGAAAACATCTCTACTGGAATAGAAATGTTGCTTTGTACTATTCACTAAAGGCATTTCAATTGACATGCCACTTGGTCCAGTAAACCTTACGATATAACCATACTCACCACCAAAATCAGGTGAATGGAAAGGTAAAGAAATTGTGTCAAACACTATACTACACTTTGTAATGAGTTCTTCAAACTCCTCTTTAGTTGGCATTCTCCATTTTCCTCCGCAGACTCTTGTTGCTATATCATATCTTGGTTTCAAATGCTTTAAAGAATCAATAGTATCTTCTAAGAAACCATTATCATATCCCCAACTACAGCCTTCCTGATTCAGCGTTGTGTCAGTCCAAGAGCATTGCGCACCTTTTCCGATAGGACAGGATGCACCGATATTTATGTTAGCCCATTTTACAGACAATCCTAAATCTACTGCTCTAAGTTCTTCTGAAACGCACAAAGAATCAAGATACGACTCCTCTTTAGGCCACATGATCTTCTTCATTTCCTCATATTCCTGGTGCTTTTCATTCCTTAATTGTTTCAAGTCACTGTATGCCTGAAGATACTTAACATCAAGCTCAACATTAGATGCCTTGTTACTAATCTTCTCAACTTTAGCAACCAATCCGTCATACTCCTCGCATTGCATGTAAGCGACTTCACAAAGAACAGTAATTGTTACTATCATGAGTAAAAAAGAAACAATCTTTAAAACTTTCTTTACCATAGCTCTCTGTATTAGTGATCCAACCTGTCAAGTTCTACCTTCAAGCTATCAAACTTACAATATGAAGCATCCAGCGTTTCCTGGACGGAAGCATTCCTTTTCCAAAGGTATATGTTTAGTCCAGCCATAAGCAAAACTAAAACACCGCATATTTTCAATACTACATTCATATCATTACTATTATTAGACTGAACAAAGATAGAAATTAAATCAATACTGATAACCTAAAGCATACAAACTTTAACAACTTTTAACTAAACTAAAAAAAGCTGTCTGATATTACCAAACAGCTTTTATATTGTTTATTTCTCCTCCTCTCCTAACTCGTCATAAGTCTGGAATAGGAAGTCGTTGTAAGGGAAACGAGTAATGTGAATCTCCTTGACTCTATCGTAAAGAAGTTTCTTGAAATCATCCAAGTTAGCCTTATTCTTAGCCGAAATAAAGATGCAGTCACGGTCGTTAAGCTTAGCCATCCACATCTTTTTCAACTCGTCAAGACTATAGTTTTCACGTCTCTTCGGAGTTAGGTCGTCCTCTGCCTTCTCTATGTAAGTGAAAGCGTCTATCTTGTTGAATACAATAATCTGCGGCTTGTTTGGCTGCTCTTTGTCAATGTCAGCAAGAGTCTTGTTTACAACCTCAAGCTGGTCCTCGAAAGTAGGGTGAGAGACATCAACCACATGCACCAATAGGTCAGCCTCCCTAACCTCGTCAAGAGTTGACTTGAAGCTCTCTATCAAGTCATGAGGCAGCTTGCGGATAAAACCTACTGTGTCGGACAAAAGGAACGGAAGGTTTGAAATAGTAACTTTGCGCACTGTTGTGTCCAAAGTTGCGAACAACTTGTTCTCAGCAAACACATCGCTCTTGCTTAACATGTTCATTATTGTTGACTTGCCGACGTTAGTATAGCCTACAAGTGCCACACGAACAATCTTGCCACGATTCTGACGCTGAGTAGTCTTCTGTCTTTCAACTTCTACCAACTCCTTCTTCAAAAGTGAAATCTTGTTAAGGATAATACGGCGGTCAGTCTCTATCTGAGTCTCTCCGGTACCACGCATACCGATACCTCCCTTTTGACGGTCAAGGTGAGTCCACATTCGAGTCAAGCGAGGCAGCATATACCTTAGCTGAGCCAACTCGACCTGAGTCTTGGCGTGTGCAGTCTGCGCTCTCTTGGCGAATATGTCAAGAATGAGGATTGTTCGGTCAAGCACCTTGACACCCAACTCCTTCTCTATGTTACGCAACTGCTTTGGCGACAACTCATCATCAAAGATTACAAGGCTTACGGCATCTTCCTCCTCCTCTCGCATCTTGATGTATTCCTTTATCTCCTCCAGTTTACCCGGACCGACGTATGTGTTCGAGTTAGGCTGAACAAGTTTCTGAAGGAACTGCTTCTGAGGATAAGCACCTGCAGTCTCTGCCAGGAAAGCTAGCTCGTCCAGGTATTCCTGAGCTTTCTGCTCGGGCACATTCTGTGTAATAAGGCCGACAAGTATTGCCTTCTCGTCATATATCTCTGTTATTTCTTCCATAGCTTATAGTTTACTCATAAATCGTTCCTTAATCACTACAAACCTCTCGTGATAGGCAGTTCCTATAACGTCTCCCTTGTCGTCTGTTGCAGTGATTTCGTAACAAATCTTTCTTCCGTCAATTTTGACTATCTTAGCCTCAACATCAACCGGCTTTCCGATTGCAGTGGCCTTGACATGCTTGACATTTATCTCTATACCAACAGTGTCAGTACCCTCTTCAAGGTCAGGCTTGACCATCTCGAGTGCCGTCTGTTCCATCTTTGCCACAAGAGCAGGAGTACCGAACACCATAAGCCCGCCGCTGCCCAAGGCAACAGCTGAATCGCTCTCGGCAACTATATATTGTCTCTTTGAAATATCTCCTTCTTTCATATCGTTTTTATATGACAAGAGTTAAGAACCCAACTGTATGAGTCCTTAACTCTAATGGAATATTACATAATCAATTGTTAATCTTCATCTTTGTCGTCATCAGCACTATCCTCCATATCCGGCTTGCTCTTGATAGCTGCGCGAACCTGCGCGTCAATCTCGGCAGCCACCTCAGGATTGTTCTTCATGTAATCCTTGGCAGCATCTCTACCCTGGGCAATCTTGTTGTCCTTGTAGCTGTACCAAGAACCTGACTTCTTGATGATTCCATATTCAACACCATAGTCAACAAGCTCTCCTACATAAGAGATACCCTCACCGAACATGATATCGAACTCAGCCTTTCTGAACGGAGGTGCAACCTTATTCTTGATAACCTTTACCTTAGTTGCATTACCGATAACCTCGTCTCCATCCTTAATTGGAGAACCACGGCGGATATCAATACGAACTGAAGCGTAGAATTTAAGAGCGTTACCACCTGTTGTTGTCTCTGGGTTACCGAACATAACACCGATCTTCTCACGCAACTGGTTGATAAAGATACAAGTTGTGTTAGTCTTGTCGATAGTGGCAGTAAGCTTTCTCAATGCTTGTGACATAAGTCTAGCCTGAAGACCCACTCTGCTGTCGCCCATGTCACCCTCGATCTCTGCCTTTGGAGTAAGCGCAGCAACCGAGTCGATAACAACCAAGTCAACTGCCGAAGAACGTATCAACTGGTCAGCAATCTCAAGAGCCTGCTCACCGCTGTCCGGCTGTGAAATAACAAGGTTGTTGATATCCACACCAAGCTTGTGGGCATAGAATCTGTCGAAAGCGTGCTCGGCATCAATAATAGCGGCAAGTCCGCCATTCTTCTGAGCCTCAGCAATGGCATGAATTGCCAAAGTTGTCTTTCCTGACGACTCAGGTCCATAGATCTCGATTATACGACCGCGAGGATAACCGCCAACGCCAAGAGCAACATCCAAACCGATGGAACCGGTATGAATAACCTGTACCTCCTCCTGCTTGTTGTCTCCAAGTCGCATAATAGAACCCTTGCCATGGTCTTTCTCTATCTTTTCCATAGCCAGCTGAAGTGCTTTCAACTTCTCGATTGAAGGGCCTCCAGCCTTTACCTCAGTAGCTTTAGTCTCTGCTGTGTTTTCTTTAGCCATAATTCTTTGATTTTTATTAAGATTTGGTTACTACTTCAATTGTCAAGACTCTTTTTGTGTTTTTAGTAATTCTGAATCGATTGTCAGTTCGCAAACCGACCACCCAAACAATTTCATTACCACTAGTCAAAAGCCAGACCGATTCCTTTTCAAATATAGAAAGTTTTTCATCAATGAAAAAGTCGCTCAGCTTTTTCCTACCTTTCATGCCAAAAGGAATAAAGGTGTCCCCTTTCTTCCAATGTCTCAACACAAATGGAAATTCGATTAAGTCGGAATCAATATTACAAACAACAGGTTCCTTCCTTAGAACGAAATCCTCGATAGCACATTTTGATAGCTTCAAAGCCAATGGTTTTACAACCATGTCCGCATTGCCATCAATAGTATATATCTCTTCGCTTGCGTTATCATTTGCAAATGTAGGGTTATTTTTCTTAATAACAAATTTTTTTCGATTTATTATTGCTTTTAACCCCAAATTTGACAAAAATTGGTCACCTTGGCAATTTTTTTTCGCCGCAACCGTTAAAATATCTCTGCAAACTTTGGGAGAAAAACCATAAGGTTTCAAAAGCTCGAAGCAAACATAGTCACTGAATTCGTCCTTAATTATTTTATCAAGGTCTATGACGATCTCTTCCTCATTTTCGGAAACAATCTCTTTTTTTAGCATCTCCAAATAATGCAGATTGAAGCCATACGCCTGATTAAGGTTCTCTATGGATGTAAGCAAAGATTTCTTGAAAGTCGGATTTGCCTCCTGCAGACTTGGAATTATGATGTTGCGCATCTTGTTGCGCATATATACAGACTCGAAATTAGTGGAGTCATCGACATATCTCAAATTGTTTTCACTTACAAAGTCAGTGACTTCATCCCTTGAAACGCAGAGCATAGGTCTGACTATTCTACCATTCTTGGGTTTGATGCCTGTCAATCCCTGCAGTCCGGTTCCTCTGCTCATGTTAATCAGGAAAGTTTCTATCACATCATCCAAATGGTGTGCTATCGCTATAAAGTCGAACTTTTCTGAATCAAGCAGTTTGTCGAACCATCCGTATCTAAGCTCCCTCGCACCCATCTCTATGGAAATGTGTCTGCTCTTGGAATACTCCTCAGTCTGGAAATCAGTCTGGAATAGTGGAATTGAATGGTTATTGCAAAATGCCTCTACGAACTGCTGGTCTCTGTTGGACTCGTCCCCTCTCAAATGGAAATTGCAGTGAGCTGCTGAAACATTGTATCCCAGCTTCTTCAATGCGAAAAGAAGTGCGATTGAGTCCCTTCCTCCACTCACACCCACAAGTATTCTGTTGCCATGAGCAAATAACTTGTTTTCGACAATATACGACTCAACCTTAGAAAGCATCTGCTAATCCTTTGTATTTCGGAACAGGTTTACTGTACCCTTTTTCTCAATCTTGTTGCCTGCAGAGTCTGTGGCCTCTATCACGTAGTAGTATGCTCCATTAGCCATATCCCTACCTTTGTATGTACCGTCCCACCCCTTTGTAATGTCGTTGGACTCATATACTTTCTTTCCGAAAGTATTATAGATAGCTATCTCGAAATCCTTGATAGAGACATAAGAGACACGGAACTCGTCATTCTTGTTGTCTCCGTTCGGAGTAAAGATGTTGGGAACAAACAACTCCGGCTTAGACAAATTCATTGCTATCCATGCGGAATCCGTACAACCTGAATTCAAGTTCTTGGCTTTGAACATGATGTACTGCTTCAAAGTTTTGTTATGCTCTATTTGCATGCTTATTCTGTCCTGAGCATAGACAATACGCGAACCCTTGAAGTCACGGGCATAGGCAAAGTGCCACTCTAGGTTTGCTCCTGTCGGACTTGGATTTCCATACATCTCGACTTTGAACGGAGTAGAGAAAGAATTGTCAAGCAGACCTCCTTCTCCCTTAACAAACTGAACTTCCAATTCATTCATGGCATCAGCACGGTTATGCTCAACCTTGTCCGCAAACATAGCTACAGGAGAAACTGTAACACCAATATTGAATGTGTCAGTAACGAACTCCTCTGCCTTGCCGAACACTGTCTCCCTCAAAATATATGGGCACTTCATGTTTGGAGTTGGAAGATATACGACAACACCTTTCGCAGCATAAGTCTCTTTTGTTATCTGACCGTCATTCTCCCCGTCAAAGTTGTCATACTCTACTTCAAACTCTCTCTTTATCTCAACTTTCTTGCCTGCTTTGTTTGTATAGCTCATAATAGGGAAGGCACACAAAGCAACTTGCTCACAGCTTAACCTCAGACTCTCTTGCTTGTACAAGACAGAATCCCTGCGAATTACCACAGAATCATCTGGAAATATGTAGCAGAAACCTTTCACCTTTGAAACATAGTCGGTTCCGTCAACAGCGTTAGGAACAACTACATCATAAGCATAGCTATAGACATACGAAAGAAGGATAGAGTCTCTGTATGCTCTGCGAACAGAATCCTTTGCGTAGTTTGTCAAAGCCCCTCTATCTTCAAGCATTGCATTTGTTAGAGCAGGAAAAACCGTATCAGAACTATGCCTTACATATAATGAAGTGTCGCTTACAGGAACAAATGTAGAATCCTTTACAAATGTGTAGGGCAAAGACTCCTTATTGAAATGGCTGAATACTGCCGAGTCCTTAGTTACGAAACAAGCCTTGACAGAATCTACTGGCAGGTGCTGGAAACCAAGAACACACGAAGGGTTCTCGAATCCTACTACATCGCACATTACATTTGCCTTTAATGTATATGACACAGTTGAAGAGTCGGCAGAATAGACACCTTTTATAACCTCACTGTTGTCAAGCCTTATACCTACATCTTTCTTGCTCTTTGCACCGCTCAAATCTATTACTAGCTTGAACTGAGGTGCAGACACACGGAGAAGAGTTAGACTATCGCTGTTGTTCGATACCTCTACCTCTTCAAAATCAGCATCCTCCACACTATATCTGCCTGCAAATGCAAACGTGCTAGTAAAGAATACCAGCAATGCCGAAATTATGTAATTTCTCATCTTTCCTTATATTACTAACAATAGAGACGAAGCAAGCCCCGTCTCTACAACTGGAATTTCCTATGATTCTACGCTATCTCAATCTGTCAGCACTCCTTACCAAAGTTTCATCTGCGCCGATTGCCCTCACTGCAAGAAAAAATGCAATTATCACGAATATAGGGAACGTAACCACAAATGTGGCCATGAAAGAGTAACCCTCGCAATTACTTGAAAGAAGGTATGCAAGAACTGCTGTAAGAATACAATTTCCGATATAGACAAGAAGGTCCATTGTAGCCAGGCGAATCTGTGCAATTCTCTTCTTGAAGGACAAAATAACAACAAACGTAAAAAGAATGTTTATTATTGTCAAAACGAAGGAAGGCCACATATACTCTACCACTTCTCCTCTTGCATTTACAGCACTGAATGTATTTATGTCTATTACATCATTTGTTGTCTCATTCAACAAATGTGCAAAAGGAATAAATATCGGTAAAATCATTGCAAGCACCGCTATTAGCAAATAAACAGTCTGTATTCTCTGAATCATCTTTTGTTGTTATTTATGTTTTGTTGGCAAAGGTAGTAAATAAAAATAAATATTCTATTACAACCTTAAATTATCTCTCCTATTGAGGTTTACTGAATAACCTTGCTTGGACTCTCTCCGAAGAATTCCTTGAACTTTCTCGAGAAATATGCCGGGTCAGAGAATCCAACCGCATAAGCCACATCAGTTACCGAATACTTGCCCTCCTTAAGCATCTCCATAGACTTGTTCATTCGGTACTCTGTAAGCATCTCTATAGGAGTCTTGCCTGACAACGAACGAGTTCTACGGTTCAACGTAGCAGGACTGATTGCAAGTTCAGAAGCCATCTTGTCAACTGACAGAGCACTGTCAGAATAGTTGGCCTCAATCATCTTGAACACCTCAGCTATAAGAGGGTTGATTTCTTCTGACTTTACATCCTCGCCATTTATCTTGCGCTCTACAATCTTCTCCTGAAGGCTTCTTAGAATCTTGAATGAATTGCTTATCTTGAGCAGTATTTCCTTACGCTCGAAAGGCTTGTTGATGTAATCTATTGCGCCGACAGAAAGACCAAGAATACGATCCACCTCGTCAGTATTTGCAGACATGAACATCAAAGGAATATGCTTAAAGTCCTTGTTTCCTGCTATAGACTTGTACATCTCGATACCATTCATTACAGGCATCTGCACATCACTTAGTACGAAATCAGGCATCTCGCTCTGTACCATCTGCAATCCCTCGTAACCATCCTTGGCAACTATTACAGTACAATATTTAGACAGATATGAATAAAGATTTTCACGAATCAAGTCGTCGTCGTCAACAACAAGAATCTTTGCTCCCTCTATTGATATTGTGTCTATTTCCACTGTTTCACGCTCAATTACCATCTGTCTGACTTCGTCGTCAGAAGCATTGATAACGAAAGATATTGAAGTTCCTTTTCCCTCCTCGCTGACAATTTCAATCTTTGTACCAAGTTTGGTAGCGTAATCCTTGACAATACTCAAACCAATACCTGTACTCATCTCCTTCTCAGTTCCTTCCGAATGCTGGTACAAGTCGTTGTTAAGAAGTTCTCTTACCTTCTCGTTGCTCATACCTACTCCGCTATCAGCCACGCAAATCAAGATCTTTCTATCCTGTTCCAAGGCTGACACCTTGATGTTACCTCCGCGAGGGGTAAACTTCACAGCATTATTTATAATGTTCCTTATCATTGTACCGAACAGTCTGCTGTCCGTCCAACCATAGTGAGTAACATTCATTGACTTTTCAATCGAGATTTCCTTAGAGCTAATCACACCGTCTAGCAAGGACATCTCACGATTTACTATCGTCTCTATGTCAATCTTTGCAAATGTGGCCTGCAGACTCTCACGCTTCTCCTTAGCCCAGCTAACCAAATCCACCATTTCGTTCTGCAGACTTACAGCCTGGTTATAGATATGGTTGACATTGGAGTTGGTCTCCTTCTCTCGTTCCAAAGCTCCAACGATACCGAACATTGGATTCTTCAAGTCATGGGCAACAACTGAAATCAATCGGTCTTTGTCCGTTAGGGCAATGCGTAGCTCTGCTGTTCTTTCCTCAACCATCTGCTTGAGCATCTGCTTCTGCTGGTTGAAACGCATCATACGGTACTTATATGCGGCGAATGCTGCAAACAATACCAATGACACCCAGACAAGGATGGCAATGCCGCTTCGCCACCAAGGAGGCAAAACCTTTACATTCAAAGTGAGCATACAATCCTCTGTACGAGTTCCTGGCTTGCTTATTCTAACTTCAAGCTTATGCTCACCCTCAGGCAAGTATGTGAACTGAAGCTTTCGGTCTTTGCCCACCTCGTTCCATCTTCCAGAATCACTACCGCTCAATCTGTAGCTTACCACAGGCAGAACTCCTGCCTTATAGTCAATTACGTCAATGTCTATCTCTACATTGTCGGAAAGTCTGCTCGGAAGAACAAGCTCGTCAAGTTCGCTTAGCATTCCCTCCTTCAACACTCCATCTACACGAGGCTTTACTATTGACCCATTTATATACAGGTTGCCGAAACGGCACATTTCTGTAGGCTGAACGGAATTCAAGTGTTCATAGTCAATGATATAGAATCCTGTGTTTGTTCCGATATATACCTTTCCGTCCTTCTCCATGATAGCTCTTTCATAGAAGTAGCTCTTTGCAAAGTCACCGAAATAACCTGGTATCTCGAAATATGTCTTCTTAGTGTAGTCGAAACACAGCACACCGCCAAAACGCGTTACAAAGAATCTGCCGTCATTGGTTTTAGCTATGGACAAATACTCGCAGTTAGGAAGGAAGTCCAAGATCTCCTGCTTCTTTCCGTCAGAACTGAATCTCATAACACCCTTGCTTGTACTTGCAAAGAAGTTACCCTCCTCGTCTAGCACACCATCTGTTACCTTCAAAGGATTATGGCTCTTTTCGTTTGCTATATCCGGAAGCACATGCATTGTATCTTGAGCCGTAGCCCTCCAGATAGTATTTGTTGTAATAATCCAAATTGTTCCGTCCTTGCTTTCAACTGCCTTGAACACCCACATATCTGCCCACATACAGTCATCTGTGCGATAGTACTGACGGTGACACAATCCTGTATTTGGATCCTGTTCAATGACTCCACCTCCGGCAGTAAGGAACAGAACTTTTCCTGACTTGCACTGAAGTGTTCCGAATATACATTTCTCAGTATTCTGATAACCCTTGAATGGTTCATCCCAATACTTCTCTGTCTTAGGGTCGAACAATACACATCCTCCGCCCCAAGTACTCAATCGGAACAACCCGTTACGGGCTTTTTCCACCCACAACAAGTTGTTGTTCTTCATTTCAATGAGCTTCACCTCGCTCATGTCACTCTTCATGCGGTAAAGCCCCTTTCCGTCTCCACCCATGTAGATGTTTCCCTCGTCGTCGCTTGCAAAGGCAGAACATGTGAAGCTTGGCACACCATACTGGTCGCTGCTTACTACACCGTACTCTGTCTTCTTTCTTAGCCTATAGATACCGTTGTTCTGCGTCGCTATCCAAATGTTCTTGTCTCTGTCCTCGAATACAGTATAGATCTTACGCATCTGGTTAAACGAAGCTTCTCCATATGGCATATAGTGAACGAAATTGTCAAAGTCTATGTCACTGCTCCACAATCCGTCACCATCCGTTCCATAATAGATTTTCCCGTCACACGAATATATCACCTCGTGAATGTTGCTGACTGGCAGAGTTTTCGTACGATACTCAAAGCCGTAGATAGTGAACTTGCAGAGGAACACAACATTTCCGGACATTGAAGTCACAAGAACCTCGCCATTCGGCATATCCTTGATACTTGTCACCTGCCCTTCAAGCCCCTCTTTCAGACCGATTTCTGCAAGCTTCTTTCCTCTCTTGCTCAACACAACAAGCTCATTGATACCTCCAAGCCAGATTCTTCCCTTCTCGTCCTCGTACACGCTCTTGACGTACATGTCCTTTGTCGGAATGTACAGAGGGTTGTTGGAGCTGTATCTTTTTGTCAATGAATCATATTTGTAGATACCTCCTACGGTTGTGATGTATCTGTCACCGTCCCTGCTTGTGTAGAATGCGTTTGTCTGCTTGTAATGCACAGAGTCATAGTTCACAGGGCGCAAATCGACAAAAGAATCAAGCTTTGAGATATATTCTATACATACACCGCTGCTCGAACCCATCTCAACACCGCGTTCTGTGGCGTGAAGTTCCAAAACGTCACGCCTGTGCATTTCTGGATATTTCTTGTTGTTGAAATGGTGGAACAAAGAACCATCAAATCTCTCTGCTCCGAAGTCTGTTGCTAACCACAAAAAACCATCTTTATCCTGCACGATGTCATAGACTCTGTTCGACACCAATCCATCACGGTTGTTGAAATTGTCAAATAGACTATACTCTACGGTCTGCGTTTCAGCATAACCACTCGTTGCAAAAAATAGTGCCGCAGCTATTAAATGAAAAACATATTGTATATATCGACTCATAAATCAATTAGAATAAATAGATATGCAAATATACAATTTTTTCCATATAACAAAGATATTGCCGATAAAAAAGTCAAATTTTAGGGAACTTGTGAAACTGTTGTATCTTCAACCAACTCTCTGCCACTACCCTGTCAACACCTTCGCCAAGTACATTCCTGATTGAAACATACGACTCGTTTATGTCTCCCTCATCACTCTCGACAAGAAGCTGATTCGGATAGAAGAATCGTAGGGTTTCCTCGTGAAAATTTGCTCCAAAAGAAAAAAACATGTTCATTCTTTCTCCCAAACTAACCAAAGGTGATATTTGCTTCAATCCACAGCGAACACCGTGAATGACAACTACGTTTTGAAAATTCGCATGGCGCAGAACAGATGCCACCTCGCTTGCAGCACGAACACAATGAACGATTAACGGAAGACCTTTCTCTTGCGCAAGAATTACTTGTTTTTTGAACGCATGAATTTGAATGTCAAGCGGCACATCACAAACTTTGTCTATTCCGCACTCTCCGATAAAGCAAGGGGTTTTCGACTCGACTGCCTCATACAAAAAACTCAGCTCCTCCTCTAAAGTTTCGGCACGGACTTCCCACGGGTGTATTCCGAACGAATACATTTCCGGCAATTGAAAATCGACGATGTGACAGCGAGTCAATGCCATATCTGTCCTGTACGAAACATTTAGCACCGACTGAGGATTCCCCGGAACATGAGTATGAATGTCAAGCATATCAAAAATAAAAAGAGAGCCAGTTGAGGCTCTCATTGATTATAAAGGTTTGTTACTCTGCCAACGAATTCCAGCCCTGGGCTGTGATGTCATGCTCGCCACCATCCGAGCTAATAATCTTCGCACCAAGAGATGCATCTGTGATATGGCCAATAATTGTTACCTTAGGGTTGTTCAACTGAGAGAACACGTCAAACATTGACAACGGAACTGTGAACAAAAGTTCGTAGTCCTCGCCACCGTTCAATGCCGCCATAGTTGGATTCAGCTTGAAATCTTCGCTCATCTGCGCAGTAAGGTAGTCAATAGGAATTCTGTCCTCATAAATTCTGCATCCAACGCCACTCGCCTTGCAGATATGAAGAAGCTCGCTGCTCAATCCGTCGCTAACATCCATCATAGAAGTTGGAACAACATTTATGCGCTCAAGTGCTTCGATGATGTCTTTTCTCGCTTCGGGCTTTAACTGACGCTCTATCAAATACTCCTTGCCCGCAAAGTCAGGCTCGTCATCTCCTCCCTTGTCAAAGACTTTCTTTTCGCGCTCTAGCAGAAGAAGTCCCATATATGCTGCACCGAGGTCACCAGTTACACAAATCAAGTCTGTATCCTTGGCTCCACTTCTCTTGCTTATCTTTCCTTCCTCAGCCTCTCCAATACAAGTAATGCTAATTGTAAGACCTGTCAATGAAGCGGTTGTATCACCACCGACAAGGTCAACGCCATACTTGTCACACGCAAGTTTCATTCCTGCATACAACTCCTGCATGTCTTCGACATCGAAACGCTTGCTCACACCAAGTCCGACAATCATCTGCTTCGGTTTTCCGTTCATTGCATAGACATCAGAGAAGTTCACTATCGCGGACTTGTAACCCAAGTGCATAAGCGGACAATATGTAAGGTCAAAATGCACTCCCTCAAGAAGCAAATCTTTGGTTACGAGAGTCTGCTTGTTCTTGTAGTCAAGCACAGCACAGTCATCACCCACGCTTAGTTTTGTGGATTCGTTCTTGATTTCGAATCCCTCCATCAGCTTGTCTATCAGCTTAAACTCTCCTAATTCCTTTATAGCAGTCATATTCGTTCTCTCTTTATAGATTATGCGTGCAAAGATAATACATTTTTTGAACTATATGCCAGATAAAAAAGAGGGAACGCATTTCTGCATTCCCTCTTCGTTACTATCTCGATAAATCTTATTAGATGTACTGAGTCAATCTCATATCGCCCTTCTCTGCAAAAGCAGTGTGGAAGGCGAAGGCATTCTTCAAAGAAGCTGGTGTATGAGTTGAACCGCCAAGCTTCAAGTAATCCCACATCAACTGCTTGTAGTCTGGGTGAACACAGTTCTCGATAATCTTCTTCGCACGATCAAGCGGAGCAAGACCACGAAGGTCGGCAATACCCTGCTCTGTGATAAGAATCTTAACTGAATGCTCGCTGTGGTCGCAGTGGCTAACCATTGGAACGATAGGAGAGATAAGACCACCCTTC
The DNA here is from genome assembly GCA_024401535.1 of Paludibacteraceae bacterium. Classification (GTDB taxonomy): domain Bacteria; phylum Bacteroidota; class Bacteroidia; order Bacteroidales; family Paludibacteraceae; genus UBA1723. The sequence goes on from JAKSKX010000004.1 coordinate 55,428, forward strand.
TGGATTGAAGGACAAGTAAAGATAGAGATGTATGCGTTTCTTGTGAAGTCACCGCTTCCACCTATACCATTCATCATCTTTGTTCCAAGAACATGAGTAGAGTTTACATTTCCGAAGATGTCAGCCTCAAGAGCTGTATTGATAGTAATCAAACCTAAGCGACGGATAATCTCTGGGTTGTTTGAAACCTCGATAGGACGAAGAAGCACTTTGTCTCCGAAAAACTTCAAGTTTGAGTAAATATCCTTAGTTACGTCAGTACTTGTTGTTAGCGAACATCCTGAAGCGAAAGAGATTCTGCCCTTCTGCATTAGGTCGATAACAGCGTCCTGAATAACCTCTGTGTACATTGTGAATGTTGGAACGTCCTTGTTGTCTCCTAGAGAGTAAAGAACAGCATTAGCAACATTACCTACACCGCTCTGGATTGGAAGGAACTCTGGTGGAACAGTACCGCGCTTCAACTCGTTAGCCAAGAAGTCAGCTACATTCTGTCCAATCTTTGCAGTTGTTGCGTCAACCTCTGTGAACTTGGCTACGTTAGTAAACTCGTTAGACTCTACAACTGCAACAATCTTCTTAGGGTCAACCTTGATTGTCTTTTCTCCTGCACGATCAGAAACCGAATATATAGGAAGCTCTCTGCGGTAAGGAGGATTTGCAGGAATGAAAAGGTCGTGCATTCCGTACAACTCCTTAGGCTGTGTGCTATTTAACTCTACGATAATCTTGTCAGCAAGCAAACAAGCTGTTGGAGCAAGACCTACACCAGCTGTTGGAAGAATCTCGCCGTCAGCAGTAATGTCTGCAGCCTCAACAACTGCAAAATCAAGCTTGCCATAAAAACCGTATCTCAACTCCTGAGAAAGGTGGGAAAGGTGCATGTCACTGTACTTGACAGCTCCGGAATTGATACCGTTTCTCAAGTCCTTGCTGCTCTGGTATGGCGCACGGAAGTTTATAGCGTTTGCTCTCACCAAAGCACCATCAAGCATGTCGCCCGAGGAAGCTCCTGTGAAAACATTGATTTTAAACTCCTTGCCCTCGTTGTGAAGCTGCTCTGCCATAGCTGCAATTGCAGAAGGCACAACCTTTGGTGTACCTGCAGCAGTAAATCCACTAAAACCTACGTTTGCTCCGTTAAAGAAGAGGTGTGCTGCCTCCTCTGCTGTCATTACCTTAAATGCCATTGTTTTTCTTCATTTTTAAAAGACTTTGTCAAAAAAAGCCTCTGGTCTCACTTTCTGCAAGCAAAATTATACAAAATTGAAGAAATCACAAACATTTATTCAATAAATATACTGATTATCGTGTCAATATGTACAAAACAACTCTAAAATATGCATATTCTTGCAAAAATACAATGGTTTTGACCAAAATCGGTGAAACGCAAGGCCACGCAATAGTTCCTTATTGCTATCTATATGATTTATAGCGAATGATGAATTTTTTCTGTAAAAAAGTGCCCGGAAGTATTGCAATATCACAAATAGTTTATAATTTTGCACCCGAAATGAAAATTTCAACGCCTCTTTAGCTCAGTTGGCCAGAGCACGTGATTTGTAATCTCGGGGTCGTTGGTTCGAATCCGACAAGAGGCTCAAGAAGTCGCAGAAGTGCGACTTTTTTTGTTTTATAGCAGTAATACACTCTTTAAACTTTGGACTAATGTAGAAACCTTAAAAGAAAATTTTGGTAATTCTTGCATGTGTACTTTTTTTTGTTAATATTTGCATAATATTCTTGAGTGAAATCAATTGAAAATCGACGATGTACTTAACGAGTCAAATGGCAAAACTACTACACATAATAACAACATTCACAACCTGTTTAATGAACTTTTGTGTGGCACACGGAGAAATTAAAACCGACAAGGTGCCAACGAGTCAAACCCAGTGCTACTTCTCTCACTACACTACGGAAAATGGATTGTGCAGCAACAATGTTCATGATGTTGTTGAGGACAAGCATGGTTTCATCTGGCTTGCCACACACCACGGAATAAGTCGTTTCGACGGCTGCAGCTTCAGGAATTACGAAGAAGCGCATTTCCCGGAAATGAAACGCAACGACACTTACCATGCTTTTGTACTGCCAAACGGAAACATAACTTTCGGAGGCTCTAACTTTACCCTATATTCATACGATGACAAGGAACACACATTCCACGACATCTCAGGTTTTGCTGGAGACAAGGCTTTTAATTTTGATATAACTGGCTGCTCGCTTGCTCAGGATGGAGAATGCCTGCTATCTTCGGGCATGGGAGTTTTTGCCTATGACAGCAACAGAGAAACATTTGAACCTGTCTGCAGTAAATTTGAAAACAAGAAAATTCTAAAGATTTCAAAGGATTTCAAGAACAGATATTGGCTAGGCGGCTACAACGGAGTCTGCATTACTGACCGTGAAGGCAACATTCTGTATGACTACCGCAAGAAAATCGGTGAACTCATAAACAACATACTTCACGTTGATTCGCTTCACATTCTGCTGTGTTCGAACGTGGGTTCACTATGGCTTGCTAAACTCGAGGAAGACGGAGATATAACTAGCATCGAAAAAGTCCCCACGCCTTTCCATTCTGTTTCCGCAATCGGCAAAAGAGGTGACAACTCCATACTCATAGGAACTTCCGGTGACGGTCTGTGGCTTTCTACATTCGAAAAGGGAAACTTCACCTTCAACAAAATCATTCCTATAAACAAAGTTGACGCCACTTTGTCGAAAGTCAGCACCGTCTATGTTGACAGCAAGAACAGAGCCTGGATTTCCACGAACGACAACGGCGTATGGTGCATGAACAGCATTGCCGAGACAAAAAGCTTCTCATCAATAGAACTGGGCATTCCAAAATCCGTGGGTTCTGCGTTCCTTCCTTGCGGCAAGGACAGTATGCTGTTATGCACAGATGGAGCGGGCCTCATACTTCTCGACTCAAACAACAACGTACTTAGGCACTGGACTGTCAACAACGGTCTGCCTTCGAACAACGTGCTTGACATTGAGGAATACAATGTTTATATCGACGATGTGCAACGAGTCAAACAAGGCTTCTTGGTTTCGTTCTGGGGCGGAAACCCTGTTTATCTATCAGCAGAGGACTGGAAACTGCATAGCCTGAACACAAATACTTTGCCAACGCCAGTGAACACCGTAAAGAACATTCTTAGGCTTAAGGATGGTTCATACTACCTGTCAACGGGGGGCTATGGCGTATATTGCCTGAAGGACAACACTCTTTCCGATGTTCACCTTGACCCGTCTCTGCTCAACGGTTCTCAGGATTTGTGGACCGAACAGTCGGTTCAGCTCTCTGATGGAACAATAAGGATTTTGACATCACGAACTATATGGAGCAACCGGACTGGCACCTTTACTCCAGTTTATCCGGATATTGCCCTGACAAACTCAAAGAACCCGCTACTATTTCTGCAGTGCATAGAGGATGACAAAGGCGGATACTTTGTTGTTGCCAACAAGGGTGTGTTCAGGTTCTTGGCTGACGATTCAGCTTACGAAAAGCTTGACTTTCTGCCTTCCGGAGAATATTTCTCAATACTTAGGACAGATGACAACAGAATTTGGGTTTCAAGTTCGTGCGGAATTCTTGCCATCGACTACGAACATAGGAAATATGAGGTCGTGTTCTCTGCCGACGGCCTTACCGGAGACTATTTTGTAAGAAAAGCTTCCTGTGTGGCAGAAGACGGCAAACTGCTGTTCGGATGCAAGCACGGATTTGTATGCGTGAACCCAAAGTTCATTCACAAGGACGCAACCGAATACCTCTCATTTTCCGAACTGTACGTCAACGAGCAGAGAATCAGTTTCGACAGCACCAGGAAAATTGTCCTTGACTATGGACAGACACATCTTTCGCTCACTCTCGATGCGGTTAACTTTGCAGACCCCAACACCTATGACCTGAGGTACAGAATCATGCCAGTAGATACGATTTGGAACAAAATCCCCGCCACCAGGGAAATAAACATAGACTTCCTGCCAGACGGAGACTTCAACATAGAGGTGGGTGTGTTTTCGCCAAACGGTGACAAGTTCCGCTCCGTCTCACTGCACTTGACAGTACTGCCCCCATGGTGGAAGTCCATCCAATTCGCACTACTTTGCATAGCGTTGTCCATTGCCTTGGGATTCTTTATCTCAAACAGAAGGGTGACTGCACTCAAAAAAAGGAAGGAAGAACTTCAAAAGGCAGTTGATGAAAAGACTCTTGACCTGAAGAACGCAAACATCGTACTGGAAAACCAAAAGAAATCAATAGAAGAAAAGAACGAGTCTTTGCTGAACACTATAAAACTCAAGGACCAGCTGGTTTCTGTCGTTGCCCATGACTTGAAGAACCCTATGTTCGCAATAGTCACGACCTTGAGACGAATCAACAACTTCAGACGACCTGCCAGCGAGTCCCCTTCAGAACAAGGTAAGGATGACGAAACCGGCAGACTTATCTCGGAAGCAACACTAGAAGCAGAAAGAATTCAAACCGAAATGGTAAAGCTGCTGCAATGGGCCTCTAACTCGGACGAAAGGATGAAATGCCAAATCAACAACATTAACCTTAGAAACTTGGTTGTTGACGTACTGTCCTTTCTTCAGCCATTGTGCGACAACAAGGAAATCACTTTGGACTATTCCGTTTCCAAAATCAGCCACAACGTACTAGCGGACGAGAAAATGTTGGCTGTCGTTGTCAGAAACATTGTCTCGAATGCCATAAAGTTCACTGACCGAGGCAAAAGCATAAAAGTCTCTGCCACAGAACAGAACGACAAAATCGTACTAGCTGTAAAGGACGAAGGTGTGGGAATGTCGCCCGACTTCATAAACAGAATCAAAAACAGAGAGAACATCACGTCAAGCCACGGCACCGAGAACGAAAAGGGCTATGGAATGGGACTGAAGATTGTTTTGGACTTCGCCGCAAAAATGGGTGCAAGTATAGACTTTGCAAGCGAGGCCGGCCAAGGAACAACTGTGACTGTAACCTTGAATGCCGGCTTGGAAATTGAGACCTATACTGAGGAATCTGCTAGCGAAGCCTGTGCTGAGCCACATAATGTTTGTATTGACTCCGTCAGTCAACACCTTTCTGTTGACAGAAGTTTCCTTGAGGACAAAACAATCCTTGTAGTGGACGACGACAAGCTTCTGCTTGACAACATTAAGGCGATGCTTAGCGACTTTGTTTCAGTACAGACAGCAAATAACGGAATGGAAGGTATGGCTCTTGCAGAGAAAATTGTACCGGACTTGATTGTCAGCGATGTGGACATGCCAAATATGAACGGAATAGAGATGTGCAGACAGCTTGCAAGAAACTCAACCACATCAAATATCCCCGTACTATTCCTTTCCGCCAAGAAAGACCTGTCTGTAAAAATAGCCGGATTGTCGGCTGGTGCTGTGGATTACATTGTCAAACCATTCAACGAGGGCGAACTTCTACTGAAAATATTCAACTTCCTTAGAATGCAGCAACGACGACAAATCAAGATACTTGCCGGAACACTCGACAGCAAAATCGACGGACAGCATGAAGGAAATACTGTAGAGCAAAACGAGATAAATCCTTTGATTCAACAGCTTTTGGACTGCATCCAGGACAACTATAGCAATCCTGACTATTCGTTCAACGACATTGCAAGAGACATGGGATTCAGCAAATCTACACTAACTCGAAGACTTAAGTCAATAATTGACAAATCGCCTATAGAGATACTCTCCGAGTACCGAATGCACAAGGCCAAAAATCTGTTGGCAGAGGGAAAGATGTCCGTAAGCGAAGTTGCCTATTCGGTCGGATTCAACGATCCGTCTTATTTCAGCAGAAAATACAAGGATTTCTTTGGAACGCAACCTTCCAAATGATTTTTTCTTTATACGAAACGTATTACTCATGCAAGCAGGGATTTTGAAAATTCTTGCTTGTTTTTTATTTCTTTTTCGCAATTTACAAAGAAAGGAATTCTAGTAAAATATAGACACAAACAATGCGAAAAATAACATTGGAAGGAGAAAATCTTCCCATTTGTTCATGATTTTCAAATTATTACAATACTTGGAGCAATTCTCCTATTCTTTGGAGTAATTTTTAAGATTAGGTTACTTCCCACGTTATACCTTTGCAAACGTAGTCAAGAACACAGACATTTTCTAATACTAAAAACAACTTAACATCTAATACTATGAAGCATTTGTTTACTAAATTTTCGCTTCTTGCTTTAGCCCTAATGGGACAGATGGAAGCATGGTCTGCAACTAAGCAGATGGAGTATCTTAACAGAGGTGTAGTAGCTGTAAAGACAGGCAACGGAGTTTTTGTAAGCTGGAGATTCTTGGGCAACGATGCTCAAAGCACAGCATTCAATATTTACCGTAACGGAACGAAGTTGAATTCATCCCCTATTGCTACTAAGACAAACTACGTTGACGCAGGTGGAAACGAGTCGTCAAAGTATGTTGTCAAGGCAGTTGTCAACAACAAGGAGATTGACGCTTCTGACGCAACTCCTGTTTGGGGCCAGCAGTTCAAGACTTTGAAGCTAAAGCGCCCCGGTACTTCATACGAACCAAACGACATGAGTTGTGGTGACGTTGACGGAGACGGAGAATACGAGTTGTTCCTAAAGTGGAATCCAACAAACGCAAAGGACAATTCACAGTCGGGTACTACTGGTAATGTTTACATCGACTGCTACAAACTAAATGGTACTTTCTTGTGGAGAATCGACCTTGGCAAGAACATCAGAGCGGGTGCCCACTACACTCAGTTCCAGGTTTTCGACTATGATGGCGACGGTAAGGCAGAAATGGTATGCAAGACTGCTCCAGGAACAAAGGACGGTAAGGGCAAGAACGTAATTATGGGAAAGGACAACCCTAACGCCGACTACAGAAACGGCAACGGCTACATCTTGTCAGGACCTGAATACCTAACTGTATTCGAGGGAGCAACCGGTGCTGAAATAAACACCATCGCATACAATCCTGTTCGTGGAAACGTAGGAAACTGGGGAGATACATACGGCAACCGTGTTGATAGATTCAATGCCTGCACAGCATACCTTGACGGTGTTCATCCAAGCGTAGTTATGTGCCGTGGCTACTATACTCAGGCTCACGTCGTAGCATTTGATTTCAAGAACGGAAAGTTGGTTCAGCGTTGGGAGCACCACTCAACAACAAAGGGACAAGGTGCTTATGGAGATGGAAACCACAACGTAAGTGTAGCAGATGTTGATAGAGACGGATTCGACGAAATCATCCTTGGTTCAGCTTGTATCGACCACGATGGCAAGCTTTACTACAGAACTGGCTTCGGACACGGTGACGCAATGCACGTAAGCCAGATGGACCCAGACACTGAGGATTTGGAAGGCTGGTTCTGCCACGAAGAGAAAGGCAGCAAGTATGGATATGAGATGAGAAACCTTAGAACAGGTAAGGTAATCTTCGGTAAGGCAACAGGTACAGATAACGGCCGTTGTATGGCTGCCGACATTGATGCAAGTCATAGAGGCTTTGAGTGCTGGAGTGCATATAATTCAGATGTGTTTGATTGCAAAGGTAAAGTAATCAGCAACAAGAAGCCATCTCAGAACTTCCGTATCTACTGGGACGGAGACCTTCAGGATGAACTACTTGACGGAACAAAGCTTGACAAGTGGAACGGTAACGGAACAACAAGACTAATTACTTTAAAGGGTAATTCTTGTAACGGAACAAAGGCAACTCCTTGTCTTTCTGCCGATTTGTTCGGAGACTGGCGTGAGGAGGTTATCTCTCACAACGAAGCAGATGAAATTTACATCTACACTACTACAATCGAATCTAAATATCGTTTGTTCACTCTAATGCACGACGCCGTTTATCGTTGCGGTATTGCATGGCAGAACTCATCTTACAACCAGCCACCTCACCTTGGCTTCTACATCGGTGATGGCGTTGATAAGATCAAGCAGCCAGACATCTATCTAAACAATAAGGGTGCAGCTCCTATTCCAGAGAAAGCGGGCATGACTTCTACAGGAACTTTGACTCAGGAACTTTTCGAAGGTGACGCAATGGCTCCGGTATCATTCACATTGAGCGGAACAGCAACTGGCTTTAACTACGGAGCAATGATTGACGGTTTGACTGCTAAAGAGAACAATGGAACCTTGACAATTTCCGGAACACCAAAGAAATCGGGCAAGATTACAATCAGCAGCAAGGGCGGAGATGGTGTTGTGTCGTACGAAGTCAATGTAAACATTGTGAACACAGGTGACAAGAAACGTGTTGCATACATTACTGACAATACAAACGCCAACTACAAGAACAACAGAATCATCCCAATGCTAAAGGGCTGTGACGACCTATATGTTCGCGAGATTCAGGCAGAGTCTGTAGATGCAAACTTGTCAGCCTTTGACTTGATTATAATCGGAGAGGAAACACCTTCAAATGCGGCAATCATGGAAAAAATCGAGGGAATTGCCATTCCGATGTTGAGCATGAAGGTTCACGGCTATAAAGTTGCAGACGGAGCTTGGGGCTGGGCAACTAAAGGCTATGGCGACAACACAGAGGCTACAAACTTGGTTGTTGAGGCTGAATCACAGAGACACCCTATGTTCAAAGACATCGACTTCTCTAAGGGCAACGAAATTCAAATGGTGTCAGCTGTTGACACAAAGGCTTTGACTTACATGAACCCAGAATCTTTCACTAACGCAAGCGGAGACATCAAGTCTATTGCCTCAGTCAAGGGAGAAGAACAGGTTTGTATTCTCGAGATTCCTGCAGGCTCTTCGATAGCAGGAACAAAACTTGCAGAGAACTACATCCAGATTGGTTTGAACAGCAGCTCGAATGCCAATCTAACAGACGATGGTCTTTCAGTTGTTAGAAACGCATGCTACTACTTGTTGGGCATGAACAATCCAACTGGTATAATGACGTCAAGTTCAGTTGGAATGAATGTGAATGTGTCTGTTTCTTCGGGCACCTTGAATGTATCTTTCGAAAGTACAGAATATGACAAGGTAAACATTTCAGTAGTCGGAATTTCGGGCAAGATTCTCAGCCAGGATACAATTGAGACATTCTCTGGTTTCAATAGCTATCAGGCTCCTGTTTCAGGACTTCATTCAGGAATATATTTGCTAGTGATGAAGGGAAGCAAAATGAATCACGTTTCCAAATTTGTTGTAGCTGAATAAAAATAAACATTATAATATCATAAAAATTCCTTTTAAACAAAAAGCGCCATTCCTTGCTATAAAATTTTATTATTCTATATAAATGAGTTGTGAATGGCGCTTTTTTCTTTAAAACTTTTGTATAGTCTATTTTTGTCTATTTTTAACCAAAGAGTATTATGAATTACAAATCTCTAAAAAACGAAAGCAAACAATGTTCACTAAGGAACATGTTTCAAGGCAATAAACTTTTTGCTTGTATAAAGTATTTGCTTGTTTTTCTAATGCTTGTGTTGAATATCTCCTCAACAGTCAATGCTCAACTCAGGGTATTTACCATCGGAGACTCCACAGTGCAGGACTATAACGACGGCTACGCACCACGCAAGGGTTGGGGACAGATGCTTCCTTTCTTCTTTGACAAGTCCAAAGTCACAGTGCTTAACAAGGCTGTAGGCGGCACAAGTTCCAAGAGCTTCTATAACGAGAAATGGGCAGACGTCAGAAAACAGCTTAAAGCCGGTGACTACGTCTTCATCCAGTTTGGAATCAACGACCGCGCAAACCAAGCCTACCGCTATGCGCCAAAGGACACATTCAACCTATACATCAAGAAATATGTTGCAGACTGCAAGGCAAAGGGTGCCTTTCCAGTGTTGGTTTCCACAGTTCGCCGATGCGCATGGCAGAACGGCAAGCCTTACGACTCCTACCACGAACACCCTCAGTTGATGCGTGATTTGGCAACCTCACTGAAACTTCCATTGGTTGACCTTGACAAGTTCTGCTACGATCTGTTCGTTGCTCAAGGACAGCTCTATTCTGAGAGATACCTTACAATGCACCTTGAGGCTGGAGAATATGCCAACTATCCCAAAGGCAACACAGACCAGGTACACTATCAGGAAACTGGTGCCATTGAAAATGCAAGATGCGTAATCGAAACTATAGAAAAGAGTTCCGATGCAAACTTGAAGAAGCTTGTGCCTGGAATCCTTCCTCGCCACAAGGTGACTTTCAAAATCAACGATGCATCAAAAGCTAAGACAATTTCAAGGTCAGCCTCTTTCCCTGCTGGCATAAACGTCACACTAAAGACAATTCCTCAGAGCGGAGCCAAGTTCCTTCGTTGGGAGGACGGCACAGGAAAAAGCATTGCAACATCCTCGCTAAAGGTCGTTACAATGGGTAATGCCGATGTTACATACAAGGCCATATATCAGTCAAATATAGTCGAGAAAGAAGAATTTGACAATAATGCAGAAATAACAATCGACAATACAAAGAAAGTACTGGTTGCACCAAAGGCAAACAAATATGTATGGTATTTCAACAATGCAAAGATTTCCAACGGCACAACTCAGGAAATAGCTGTAAACAACAACGGCACATACTCGGTCGAGGTTTTCGATGCAAATGGCAAACTTTTGAAGCGTCTTGATATTTGTGTTTCTATCGGAAAAGACGGTGTTGTGCGCAAGATTTACTTGATTGGAGACTCGACTGTATGCGACTACAAGGACAGCCAGTTCCCTATGACAGGTTGGGGACAAGTGTTGAAGCACTTCTTTAACTCCGACATTAAGATTATCAACCATGCTATAGGCGGACGCAGTTCAAGAAGCTTCCGCGAACAGGGTAGGTGGAAGACAGTGTTGAACGCACTTCAACCAGGAGACTTCGTATTCATCCAGTTCGGACATAACGACCGAGACACAAAGCCGGAGCGCTACACTCCAGTTGATAAGTACAAGCTTATAATTGACTCATTCGTTGTCGAAACAAGAGGCAAAGGCGCTATTCCGGTACTTGTTTCTCCTATGGTGCTTAATGCATGGAAGAACGGAGCGATGAGAAATGTTTTCACAGAGAGCGGAGCAGACTACAGAGGCGCAATGGAATCTGTCGCTAAGAACAGAGGCTGTGCTTTTGTTGACTTGAACATGAAATCCTACAACTACTTCAAGCAGTTCGATTCAGAATATTTGTCACGCTACTTCTATAACTACTACCCTGCCGGCGAGTATGCAAACTATCCTAACGGAAGCAGCGACGGAACTCACTTTCAGGAAATGGGTGCCATGGCAATGTGCAGATTCATCACAGAGGGACTTCGCGAAATTGAAGACCCATACATCTGCGCACTGCAAAACTATTTGAAGCCTTTGTACAAAGTGACTGTTAAGGCAAACAAGACTAACTTCGGAACAATAGCCCAGTCAAATACGTTCCCAGAGGGCTGTCCGGTTTCTGTTAAGGTTCTGCCTTCAAGCGGCAACAAATTCCTAACTTGGAATCAAGACGGTAAGAATGTGGCCAAAACCAATATATTCCGCTTTACAATGGGCGCAAAGAACACTACTCTTACAGCCATGTTCGAGGGCGGTTCAGAAATCGAGTCTGTTCTTCCTTCATCTTTCCCTGAAGGCAAGAAGAGAATAGCTTACATTACAGACCCTTCGGGCGTAACTTATTCTGATGACCCTATTCAGCCAATGCTGAAGGCACAGGACAACCTGTTCGTTTGGGAAATATCTTCTGCCAACTCTGATGTCAATCTGGCTGACTTTGATATGGTTCTAATTAGTGAGGAGACACCTTCGACCGCACCTATAATCGCTGAATTGAAAGGCGTCAACAAACCTGTACTGAACATGAAGGTTCACGCTTACAAGAATGCTGCAGGCGCATGGAACTGGGCAAAGACCGGATTCGGAGACAACACAACAGCCACTTCAATCTACGTAGAGAGCGAGTACCGCAACCATCAGATGTTCAGAGACATAGAATTCACAAACGGAGAAATACAGATGGTGTCTGCTGTTGACACAAAAGCTTTGACATTCATGAATCCAGCTTCATTCACAGACAAGTCAGGACTTATCACAGACATTGCTTCTGTCAAGGACGAAGAAGAACAGATTTGTATCTTCGAGATTGCGGAAGGAGCAACAATAGCAGGCGTAACATTGACTGACAAGTTCATTCAAATAGGTTTGAACAGCAGTTCTTACGCAAACCTTACTGATGAGGCTCTTTCAGTTATTAGAAACGCATGCTACTATTTGATGGGTGTTGAAGTCAGCTCCAACATCAACAGTCTGCCAGCCGCTTCTGGAAAGATGTCTATAAGCCCTGTTCCTGCCAAAGATGTCTTGAATTTGTCATACGAGGCAAGTGAACGAGATGTTGTTACTTTGTCCCTTGTAAACGCCATGGGCAGCACAGTACTTGTAGCAACTGTCGAGGTGCTACCAGGAAACAACGTAAGTACAATAGATTTGTCAGGCGTTGAAACAGGTATCTATATGCTAAAGATGGAAGGACAGCACATCTTTGAAATGACGAAACTCATAGTAAAGAACAATTAGAATAATAGGAAAACGCTTTTCTAATGCCAAACCGCCTGCAACATTGGATGTTGCAGGCGGTTGCTTTTTGTTTTTTTATCTCTTTATTACAGCACGAACGTTACGTCCATAAGTACGATTTTGGTCCTGAAAATTTGGTTCGTCCGTAAATTTTCCGTTACTGCTTTTTACTGAAGTAAAGGCACAACCTCTATCTCTTGCATTATTCTCTACAACATTTGAAACCCAATATTGACCTCGGCAATAATTTGTCACTTTTTTATTGCCACCATAATTTTGCCATGCTTCAATAGTTGTACAATCTTTTAGTCCTTCCCATTGTCCACCATTAGGGAAGAAAATCTTTTTGCCATTCTTCTTACTTGTAAATTCAAATCCATACCTTTCCCCATACTTAACCATTTCGTACGAACAATACGTTGGATTTATTAACTCCTCATATTCTTTCTTTGTCGGTATTTTCCAGTCATCACCCCAATTCTGCGTTGCTGCATCATTTTCTGGAGTCAAAATACCTGTTTTGTCATCTTTTGTGATAATTCCACTATTATAAAGTTCGCTCCAAACCATATTATAAGCCTTGCAGTTGGCAGGTGAATAGTCACCTCCGGCAGCAGGTTCAATTTCTCCCCAAGCATAATACTCTCCCGCCTCCGACTCCTTTGTCGCTCCTAAATTCGTAGTCGCCCACTTTGTTCCACTTGGCAATCCCAACTGTAGGGCTGTATGTGTAGGCTTGCTCGGCAAAGGCATCTTGACCACCTCATTATACTTGGTTGACACCGAGGCATTGCACTTCATATAGTAGTGATATTCATCACCGTCTTCCGCATTCTTCTTGTTTTCGTCATAGGCATAGAAATAGAACCTAAGAGTACCGCTGACTGTCTTTCCAGAAGGTACGACTACAAAGACATCCAATGTGTCTCCTTTGTCGGCAAACACAAGCGAAGGGTCTTCTCCTAATGAAACGCTATAGTCCTTGTCCAATCCCTTAATCTCAAGCAAGGATCCGCCAAGAAACATTGCAGGCGACTTTGTTTGTATGTGGAGCAGACTCATATTCTGTGCAGGGAAAAGCTGTATAACTCCCTTGTTTTTAGCATTAGGGGCAAAGTCATAATCTGCAGGAACACTGCCCTCCAGAACCTCTCTGCAATGGTTGTTTTTTGATTGTACCTGACTTCCTTCGCCATTTGCCGAAAAGCCAAATGTCGCTTGTGTCTTATCGCCTGTTAATTCCCCATAATGAAAGAAAAGGCCATTTGTACCTTGCATCTCCTTGAACACAAACTCGTTTGAACCGATTTTGAGTACATCCCCCTTCTCCCATATAACGGCTATGTTCTCACCATCTTCCTTGTAAGTTGCACGAGTAGAGTTATCTGGAATTGAAACCAAAATCGAATAGAATGGTTCATCTTCTATTGACACAAAAACATTCTCGTCTTTGCATGAAGCAAAGACGAACATTGTCAATAGGATGTTAAATATGTATATAAGTTTTTTCATGTAAATTACATTTTATTTCTCCACCTCGCTCCAATTTATCTCGTTCTGCTTTCTGACGCAATTTACAAGAATTTCCTGTTTTGTGTCGTAGTTTGGCATCACAGAGAAATCAAGCTCATAACTGTGATTGCGCTCGATTTGGGAGATGGCAGTCTTACTTGTACCAGTACCAGTAGAGAATGTTTCACCATTCTTGATTATGTATTTGGCAAAGAATACCCAAGGGTTAGTTGATTTAGTAGTAGCACTTATGCCAGAAATATATCTTGCTTTTAGAATATCATTTGATATCATCATATAAGAATTTCCATCTACTTTCAAAGCTATTCGATTAAACCCATCAAAGTATTCTGGTGATATGGTAAACGAATGACCACTATTTTGTAATTTCGTTTCATAAGCAGGCTGATTAAGCATACTTGCCGTTTTTTTCCCTATATATTTTTTCGTCAATTCACATTCATCTGTATTTAAATTCACTTTACAACTTTGGAATTTTCTGCCATTATAATGCCAAAAAACTCTGCTTCCATATTTATTAGCATCCGTATATGTTCCATATGGTATTTTATCAGGACTGTCCATCCTCAAATCATTGTAAACTATATTATTATCATCAGCACCTAGACAACGATTAAATGTGTTATGATAATCCCCAGCAAACAAACCATTCCCTTTAGGGTCCAGATTATCACTCCACATTACATAGACATTATCGTTCTGAAGTTCTTGAACTTGTTGTCCCAAACTCTTGCCTCTATCTACTTTAAGGTCGTATGTATAAGCACCAGTAGCTGTACCTTTCTTATTTTCAAACACATACATAGAGACAACAAGGTCTTTCCCATTTTCAATCTTGTTGATTTTATGATCGTTCGTTCCTCCTAAAGCTTCGAGAATATTAAAATCTACGGAGCCAACTGTAGTTGGAGCTGAACCATTATAGAAATATTTTGTGCTTGTAGTAAGCGCTTTCTTCAACACAAAATTATCTACATATACTCTATTTCCTGTTGCTTCCGAACCATAATAATGATCATAATCCGTCTTTCCAGTAAAGTTTCTGAAAGTAACCTGTAAACGAGCACAGACTCGCTTTAAAGCAACATTAAATTGTGTATTTCCTTTTACAACAGTTGCCGTTGCACTGTTGTTTACTGGCATACCGGTGGATTTCACAAGAACTGAACTTACTTTATATTTGTATTCTCCTGGAACAAAACTTATTTTATATATATCTTCCGCACCAACACTCAAAGTAGGTTCTATACAATAACTAAACATATTTGGCCAACCATTATTTTCTGTATTATACACCCTACTGTTGTCTAACTTATGTCCCACTTTTGCACTAGCCTCTCCACTTAAGTCTTTGTAATGCTCTTCGCATATATTGCCAAAAGCATAAACTTTATATGTTTTTTTATTAGTTACATCAGTAGCAGGAACTTGAATATCAGAAAAGATAACATTATATTCTTTCACTCCAACATTATCAGCCCAATTATGACAATGAACTCCTTTAATATAACCATCAGCATCTGTCAACACCACAACGATATTTTGGAAACGTCCGCCATTCTCTGGCTTTGCGTACTCAATGTTAGCGTTGTCTCCTGCACGTGTTACGGGGTCAAGATCGGCACTTACATCGGGTGCAGAAAGACTGATAGTAAAAGTCGTCTTGACAGTCTCGCCACTACCCTCTGCTGCTTCCTCTGTCACCTCAGCGGCAACTACATCATCGTCTTCGCAAGAAGAAATAGCAAAACCCGACAGCACAGCTATCAACAATAAAAATATGTATCTTAGTTTTTTCATTTCAACTCCTCCTCGTAAGTATGGTGTGTCCAATCCTCTATAGTGATGTTTGCAGTAGCCTGGTATTTATATATACTAACGTTATAAATATATTTTACACCCGGATTCCACTCAGGAACCTTTCCATTAGCTGTAAGGTCAACAATAGCAGTTTGTAATGTTGGATCGTTATCATATTTATACTGAATAACAGCCTCAACCTTATGACTTATCTTTCCTTCGACTTCTTGACCGTTAAGATTGATTTTTATAGTTTCGTCTTTACCCTCCAATTGCTGAGGTATTAATAGCAATCCTACGCAGTAATCTTTACCTATATCAGAAGATGAAGATATGGGGTTCTTACTATTATCAAATAATTCTGCAGAATATGAAGCTAAATTCAATTGATTCTTCGTATCATCTTTATATTCAACATGAAATTCTTTACCATGCAAATGACCCCAATTGACATTATTATCTTTCACTGTCGAACCATCAGCTAAAATGAAATTAAAGACTTTTGTTGCATCACTTGCCGAAAGGACATAATGCGAAATCCAATTATTGCCATCATAACTGGCTTCTGCTACATGATTTCTTAATTTAAAATGCTCAATAGTTATTGAACCTTCCTTATTTGTAATATTAAAATTCACGCAAGACAACAAATGCTTCATATCCAAAGCAACTTCCTGGTCATTTTTCTCCGCTACAGTATATGCTCTTGTCACTTCTTTTGACGCAAGAAGGTCTGTATTATTTCGTGGATCTGTTGCAGACTTATAGTTATTTAGAGTCAATGTTGTTGAACCACTTGTTAGAGGTGAATATTCAAAACCTTTCGTGCAAGATTCACCAGCACCAGTGTTAAATGTTTTTGGATAGAAAGCTCTGAATTTATACGAACAACCGTCTTCCCAATTCTCAACAGGGGAATAATCCCAAATTATATTTCCACTATTAGTAAGGGTTAAGACATCTATTCCCGCACCTGCGTCATTTTTGAACACCTGCTCCCAATTTCCTGAATCTTTCTTCTTCATTGAAAGCACATAAATCTCATTTAATTGGCCAATGTTGTCAATTACCGCCCTTGTAGCCGGCTTTTGGAATCCGTCTTGAAAGGCATTGAAACCTATTACTCCACCTTTAGATTGTGATTTATTGGTGTTCTCTTCCTCCTCCTTGTCCTTGCACGACACAAACAATGCGGACAACAGAATTGCCAGCACAGAATTAAAAATTATGTTATGTAGTCGCACAGTCATTGTTAGTTAATAGTTAACAATTGATAGTTAATAATTAAATAAAAAAGAACGCTTAAAGTAGTTTGATTATAAAATCTTACTTCTATAACCAATTATGCATTGTGAATTATGCATTGTGAATTATGCATTGTGAATTATGCATTGTGAATTGAATAAATATATTCAGCAAAGGTGCGGTTTGCACCTCTGCCGAATAATATTTTAATCAAATTACTTGATTGTGATGTTAGAGTTTGCAGGAGTTGCATCAACCCAAGCAGAAACTGTAACAGAGAAGCGGATTGGAGTCAAGATATCGAACTCTGATGGATCCTTATCGTTATCACCATCCAAATCTACATCGTTAGAAGCATCTGCATCACCCTTGTCATCAAGACCATCAGCTACACCATCACCAGAGATATCACCGATGAAGTTGTCATCAGGCAAAGTCAAAGTGAAACGGTATGCCTTTCCAGCCTCCCATGCAGGAGCCATTGTTCCATCAAGGTCAATAACTACAGTCTTGCAACCAAGAATAGCACCATTATCGGCGTCATAACCAGCCTGGCTTGCGTGGTGACCCTTCTTATCAGTTGCTTCATAACCACAGTTACCTATCAAATTGTACTCAGTAGTACTACCCTTCTTAAGAGTTTCTACCTTGTAGTAAACACGAACTGCAATCTTTCCTGACTGAGGAAGAAGCATGAAGTTCTCGTCTAACTTTTCTGCAGTAGTTCCATTAACAACTACATCACCTGTCTTATAAGTGTAAAGAACACCCTGAGCAGCACCAGTAGAGTTTACCAAAGCATTATCACTGTCGATAGCAGTGTATGTCCAAGAAACCTTGTCATTCTGCTCATTCGAACCTGGTTGATTAGTATCAACACCACCTGCAGCTAGCTCTGTAGTCTCTGCGAATGCCATTGTAGCAGCACCACCAGCAGCGATTACCTCAACCTTGTTGATAGTGTACTTGTTAGCAGCATTTTTACCAACAAATGAGAAGTTTACCTTAGAAAGTGCGTGAGTAAAGTTCAATGGCTGAACACCATTAGTTGGCTTTGAAGCTGCCTCAGCGTAAGCAATAACCAAATCCTTCTGGTCAGCAGCAGTAGCAGCTACAGTAAAGTCAATTGACTCATACTCCTTAGCAGCTGTCCAAGCAGCACCAACACCCTTATTGAATGCCTTGAAGCCGATCTTTCCAGCTGAGAATGATGGCCAGTAGTATGTATCACCATCTGTATCATAGATGTTATCTGCAGTATTAACTGTAGCAGACTCTCCAGCATTGAAATAAAGAGAACCGTCATACCAAGCAGCAACCTGGAAACCAGAAGTCTCAACCTCAGCAGAAGTCACATCTGTTGCACGAGTACCTCCAGCTGTGTAAGTAGAGAAGCTCAAAGCCTGCTTACCAGCCTCCTGCTTCTTCTCTGAAACGACGTTCTCGTCGTCCGAGCACGATGCAAACCCTAGGCCTGCAAGTGCGAAAATGAAAAGTTTTTTCATCCTAATTAAATTTTTTGTTAATATTATTTTTTACTTTATTTCTAACTTATAAGTCTATGTCAATGTTTATCTCGTCCTCCCAATCACTTACCGTGATGTCGAATCCGTTTCCGCCTCCTGTTATCTGCACATTAGGCAGTTCAATAGGATTTTCCTTGCGGACATCGATGTTTATGTCTATGTCCGAACCTGCTGTTGTAGCATATCTGACAAGGTGTCCGACAGGAAGGTCATGGGTAAGGATTGTCTGGCCATCGACCAGCATCACATCAAGATGCAGATACAAATCCTCGGGATTATAACGGTAGCCCTTGACCATACCAAAGGTCTGCATAGTAGCCTCCAAATATCCCAACTCCGTGTTTACAGTATCCTTGACAAGCGTCCATCCTGTAATTTCGTGGGCTGTAAGCTCGTTCATCGAAGAGCCTTCGCTTATGCTGTATGACTTTGCCACACCGCTTATCACGGCACGAGTGGTCAACAGATTCTTAACTCCCTTGAAGTGGACCTTTATCTTGACATTCTTTACAGCCGACAGAGGATAGAACTTTCCGTCATCGAAACGCGTGTGCGGAGTGTATTCCCTGACCAGCATGTCCTCGGTAACCAAGACTCCCTCGTGGCTGTCCGTAGCAATCCAAATAGGCTGCTTGGTAGTCAGAGAGTATTCCTCGGCACGGGTTCCGTCCTTCTGCGCACGTGTTCTTGAACGAGTCTGTGCTGCCCAAGGGGAATTTGAACGAGTCACCCATTCGGCTCGGGACGCTGCGAACCAGCGCGATGCCTGCGGAATAGTCTCAACCCTTGCCGAGTAGTAGTTGTCCATACCTGAAAACATCAGCGAAGCATATTCCATCACCGACTGATTAAAGACAAACATATTCCAAAGACCGTCTCCAAGCTTTGTTGTGGCGTGTTCCAAGTTATTTGTAACAATTACCACAGGCTTGTGTTTTCCGTTTTTATCGTAAGCATATACCGACATTCCAGTAGGAGGCTGACCCTCGTCAAAGTCCTTCCAACGGCTTCGCTGCCAATCTACATCGACATCCACTGGAGCCAAATCTGTAATCTCATCCCAAAGTTGTCTGCGCTCACAAGAAGCAAAGATAAGAGTGAGAAGAAGAAAGAACAGCAGGCGTAGTCTATTTATCATCTTCCTCACCTCCTTTCTCTTCAATAGTTACAACTTTCTTTTTATGAATCAAGTAACCAAGCGTAAGTTCGAGTTTGGTCGGAAGCACCATAGTTTTCTTGCCGTCATACTGCCAGACAAGATACTTGTTGTTCTGCCTTCCCTCGTAATAGCTGTAGTTAAGTCTGGTCACACCAAGTCCAAAACCGAACTGGAACCTCCATCTGTCAGCATTTCCGAATGCCTTGGCATAGTGGTAGCTCACACCGGCGTTTATATTCACCTCTCCCTGATAACCCTGGGAATGTGACTCCATATCGTAATAACCTATTCCAGCATAAAGTCCGAGCGCATGGCCTGTCATTACGTCACGACCGCTTCTGTCTCCGAGCCATCTCTTGCCTTCAAGTTCAGCATACTGGAACTGATAGCACCAAGAATCGTCCTTCTTCAACCACCATGATGTAAGTCCCATAAGCGAGAAGCTCAACTTGTCCTTCACCGGCACCTCTATAGAAATGTTCGGTGTTATGGCAACATCATAAAGCAGATTGGTATTCACTGCCAATATAGGAGTATATGTGGTGCGTGTACGAGGCTTCTTTGGCTTCGGCTCCACCTTTTTTACCGGCTGCTCCACCTTAGGCTTGACAGTTGGTTCGGAAACTTTTATAGTTGTCTGCTCCGACAAATGTATGTCACTACTTGGAAATACAGGTCTCGGCTTCTTCTTTTTGAAATAAACCACAACCTTGCATGAACGAAGTTTTGGGAAAAACTGTGTGTTGATGGCTTTCCAAGTTTTGTGATCCGGCTCCAAAGCCTTCAGCTTGGCAGGGATATCTCCTCCAGATTCAAGGATGGAAACAACCTTCTGTTTATTAGGCCAGTCAGTTCTTTTGACCATAACAGCCAGGTTCTTCCATATCTGCGGAATGGTAACCTTGGCGTCGAAATAAGTCTCTGTATATTGCGGCAAAGTGAAATACCTGCTTATCAAGTCCACAGAATTGCGCAAACGCTTCCATCGAACCTCAGAATTAGCCTCCAAAGAACCCTCAGGAGAAACATTGGAAGTAACCAGCACCTTAGGCACATACAAAGAGTCCTGTGCTACCTTCTCTCCGATTTTCTGTAATGTTCTTAACTGAGTGCTATTGCTCTCGATACCCAAGTCGATTGTAGAAGAACCTGCATAAAAGTAAAAGGTGATTGTAGAGGAGTCCACATAGGCGTTGAATCCACTTTTGTTTTTCTGAGCCGATACACAAATCGAACCCAAAAATAAAATCAAGAAATATGTAAAAATTCTCTTTGCCAACTTATTCCTAAAATTATATCCTCCCTTTATCCTTTGTTTGTTATAATAAAATGATTAGAATTTATGTTTAGTGTTGTAAAATCTACTTTTGAAAATAAGTCTTTTACACCCTATAAATTGCAGGCAAAAGTAGTACATTATTTTTTTCTAAGACACATTTTTTCTTAAAATTTTTCTTTTCAAACGCATCGTTTCAACTAAAACGTAGATTTTATAAGTAAAAATTGAAATATCTTCACATAATGATTATTGTTTAAAATAAATACGTCGATACTTTTAAGTGATTCGTACATAAAATTTACTCATGCAAATAAATATACTTTGACATTTGAAATTAAAGATTCATCGCAATGGCTCAAACAAATTGGAAAAGAGCCGCATTCACTACCGGCAACAAAAAAGCAATTTTCAGATTTGGACTGAAGCTATATGAATACGGAAATGAAACAAATGATAGCGCATCTCAAGAATCAAAAAGCCGAAATGCAAGCCTGCATAACGATTGAAGTGATTTCCGCAAGGCAGCCTCAACATATAGAAACGGAAACAAAAACAAAGCATATAAAAAAGGAAAATGGCATAGCGACTACAAGGAACTTAGCATTAAAAAAGCATGAAACCCTGAAAAGAGAAATATCGACAGCTTGACAACAAGAAAGGACTGCCGAACAAATATGCGCGGCAGTCCGAATATCAAAAAACTTTATGAACCAAACTGTTTACAGAAACTTTTCTGCGTACTGTGCAAGCGATTTGTCTCTTGCACCCATAACTACAATTACGTCTCCCTTTTTAACCTCACTCTTTAGAGCTTCGGGCAGAACTTCCCTGTCATCTATGTACCTGCAAGGTATTCCAAAAATAGAGAAATACTTGGCTACAAACTCTGCATCGAGGCTCATATCTGTAGTTCCGCCTTCGTAATAGACTTTTGACAAAAGCAATGTGTCTTGTGGGCGAAGAACAGATTTGAATAGAGGTACCATCTCTTCGTATGTCTTTCGGAGCGGTCCGTATCCGTGAGGCTGATATATTGCGAAAACTCTGTTTGAAAAAGAAGTTGCTGTTCGAATTGTCTCGGCAACCTCCTCCGGAGTATGGGCAAAATCATCAATGACAACCACGTCCGCATTCCTGTCGCTGATGATGTTTCCTCGGCGATATGCACCTCCGTAGTTCTCCAAAATCTTTGAGCATGACTCAAGAGCTACACCCTCAGTAACGGCAACGGCAACAGCGGCCGCCACATTTAGGGCATTATGAAGTCCTATGGAATGAAATCCGAAGTGAACACCGTTTATCTTGAAGGAAAGACCTGCCGCAGTCTGCTTCAAGTCAGAGACTACGAAATCAGCCTTAGAATCCTTGGAATCCAACGCAAAGGAAACAACTTTCTTTCCCTTTATCTGTCGAACAAGTTCGTCACCGGAATTCACAACTATATAGCCGGAAGTCTGGTTGGCAAGAGTCTGGAAAAGACCTTGTGTTACCGACATCTCATGATGGTCGTGTCCGATATTTGTTATTATACTTACCGAAGGATGATACTTTATTACGCTCTTGTCGCTCTCGTCCCCTTCGAATACTAACATTCCATCTCCCTCGTAGTCCACATTACCGCTTTGACCTGCACGCTTCTCGCTGTTATGAGCCGCACCTGCAATCAACTGTGGACGACGTACTTTTTCTCCATTTCTATTTGCTTCACGAAGCAGTTGGTAGGTAAGCAGAGTTGTAGTACTCTTGCCGGCTGTACCTGCCACACACACAGATCCGCCTTCACTTTCAGCAACAAGCTTAGCCAAAAGGTCGCTTCTCTGCACAAGATTTAAATTTCTTTTCCTGATCTCCTTAATATCAGGATTAGATTCCTCGACAGCAGCGCTGACAACAACGTCTGTTGTGTCCTGAGGAATATATTCACCATTTTGAGGAACGCATTCCACACCACAGCGTGAAAGCTCAATGACATCCTGATTAGCCCTGCCAATCACGAATGCACGGTCACTACCTACGACCTTGTTACCTTTACCTGCACAGAACTGTGCAAGTGGGCTCATACCAACCCCAGCAACGCCGACGAAATAGAAACAACTATTGCTACGGCAACCAGTGTGCCTATCATCATATCCCAAATCATAGTTCATAAATTTTAAGCGTTAATATTCTTGATTAGATTTACTGCTACAAATGTATTTCCATTGGGCGAATATGCAAAAAATATACCAAAGGAGATATCAACAATTTTGATTGAATTAATAACACCCTCCCTCAACAGTTTTCAACAATATGTTGATAACTACGCTTAATAAATCTTATAAGACTATATTTCAAGCATTTAACAGATGATTATTTATAAACTTTGTCCACAATTAGGTTAAAAATTAAACGAGAAAAAACTTTCTGTTTATTGAAAATTTCTTCTCGCTTCAATATTTTCACTGTATTATATAACCACTCCGAAATCTATACTAGACTTCTCGTGAAACTGTATTTGTCATGGTTATGATACAGAAAAAGGTGTAGAGCTTACAGCAAGCCCTACACCTTATGGTTTTATTTTTCCATTAAATTCTCTTAGCAATGTCCTCTGCTATAGACTTCATCTCGTCAGCAGACAACTCAAGCTTAGGATTTGAGAACAACATGTCCTTCTCCTTATCCATAGGAACAAGATGAATATGAACATGAGGAACTTCCATTCCCATAACGGTTACTCCCACACGCTGACACTTAGTACTTTCCTTCAATGCCTTAGCAATCTTCTTTGCTACAAGACAAAGGCCAGCGTAAGTCTCGTCATCGAGATTGAATATGTAGTCATCCTCGACCTTTGGAATAACCAAAGTATGACCTTTCTTCAAAGGGTTGATGTCCAAGAAAGCGAAATACTTCTCATCCTCATATACCTTATAGCAAGGTATCTCTCCGTTAATGATACGGGTGAATATAGTTGCCATATTCTCCTCCTGTTTTATTTGTTAGAAAGAAATACTCAAAACCTCTAGTTGCATCTTTCCAGCTGGAGTTGTAACCTCGGCAATTTCGCCCACCTTCTTACCAAGCAAAGCCTTGGCAATAGGAGTAGTTACGGAAATCTTAAGTTCCTTAAGGTTAGCCTCATGCTCAGACACTATTGTGTATGTCATCTTTGCATTAGTCTTAACGTTCTTCAACTCAACTTTGTTAAGAATCTGAACAGAATCAGTACTCAAACGAGATGTGTCTATAACCTTTGCATTGATAATCTTTTCCTTTAGCTGAGCAATTTTATCCTCAAGCAAACCTTGAGCCTCCTTAGCGGCATCATACTCAGCATTCTCAGATAGATCTCCTTTTTCACGAGCCTCTGCAATCTGCTGAGATATTGCAGGACGGTCAACAGTCTCCATCTTACGAAGTTCCTCTTGCATCTTCTCAAGACCTTCTTTTGTTACATAAGAAACAGCCATAATATTATATTTTAGTTTAGAAACACAATAAAAAATTAGAATCCTAACGTCTTAATGTTAGAACTCCATCTCGAATACGTCAGCAAAGATAGTACTTTTTGTTAACAAATGTACGAGTTCGTCAAAAAAATGTTTTCTATGAACAAAAAGGGAACAGCCTTTTCAAAACTGCTCCCTCTTGTACTATACAAAAATAACTTAATGTTACTTTCCGAAATATCTGTTGTAAAGACCACGGAATCCCTGACCATGACGAGCCTCGTCCTTAGCCATCTCGTGAACTGTGTCGTGGATAGCGTCAAGGTTCTGAGCCTTTGCGTTCTTTGCGATACGGAACTTGTCCTCGCAAGCACCAGCCTCTGCATTCATTCTCTTCTCAAGGTTAGTCTTAGTGTCCCAAACAACATCACCAAGAAGCTCTGCGAACTTAGCTGCATGCTCAGCCTCCTCAAAAGCGTAGCGCTTGAAAGCCTCAGCAATCTCAGGATAACCCTCACGATCAGCCTGGCGAGACATTGCAAGGTACATACCTACCTCTGAACACTCACCGTTGAAGTGTGCGTTAAGATCCTTGATCATCTCTGGATCACAACCCTTAGCAACACCGATTTCATGCTCTGTTGCATAGTTAACAGGTGCTGTCTCGTCAAGCTCCTTGAACTTGCTTGCAGGAACCTTGCACTGTGGACACTTCTCTGGTGCGCTATCTCCCTCATGAACATAGCCGCATACTGTACAAATAAACTTAGCCATAATTATATTTTAATGTAAATAATTAATCTAAAACTTTATGCCAATACCTCCTTAGCCAAAGCCTCTAGTTGAGGCTCATTCTCTGGTTTCATGGCTGACTTGATTGTGACAACTGTATCACAGATCTTGATATCCTTCATTAGCTCCAAAGTTGCTCTCATAAATTTACCGGACATAGGAGTCCATGTTCCGTTTTCTATGATACCAACTGTACGCTTTTGATAGTTCTTGCTCTTCAAGTGAGAAAGGAAGCTCTCCATAGGAGGGAAAAGACCACCGTCGTAAGTAGGAGCAGCAATAATCATCTTGCCGTATCTGAAAGCATCCTCGATAACTTCAGCCTCATCATCTCTGCTCAAATCACTTACAACAACCTTCTTTGCTCCCTGCTTCTCGAGTATCGAAGCTATTTTCTCTGCAGCCTTCTTTGTATTTCCATGGATGGAAGCATAAGCCACAAGAACTCCCTCGCTCTCTACTCCATAGGAACTCCACGTATTGTAAAGATCTATATAGTAACCAAGGTTCTCCTTCAGTACCGGACCGTGCAAAGGTGCTATTGTATTTATATCCAATGCTGCCGCCTTCTTTAGCAAAGACTGAACCTGAACACCATACTTTCCACAGATGTTGAAATAGTATCTTCTTGCCTCGCATGCCCAGTCCCCGTCATACTTTGATATTGCACCGAACTTACCGAATCCGTCGGCAGCAAACAATACCTTCTCGCTGCTTTCATACGATACCATAACCTCTGGCCAGTGAACCATAGGTGCAAATACAAAAGTTAGCTTATGCTTACCAAGGCTCAATGACTCTCCGTCCTTAACTTCAACTTTCTTTCCCTCTAGGTTGATGTCAAAGAACTGAGACATATATGTGAATGTCTTGGCATTTCCCACGATTTTTGCAGAAGGGAAAGACTCCATAGCCTTCACCATTGAACCTGCATGGTCTGGTTCCATGTGCTGGCATACGATATAGTTAAGTTCTCTGCCTCCTAAGGCCTTTTTAACATTATCCAACCATTCATCAGTCTTGCGTGCATCAACTGTATCCATTACAGCAGTCTGCTCATCAAGTATAACATAAGAGTTATAAGACATTCCCTCTGGGACAACATACTGACTCTCGAACAAGTCAATATCCAAATCATCTACTCCTACATACTTAATATTGTCCGAAATATTCATATATTAGATAAACTTTTGTTTTTTCTTCCTTTCTTCTTTTTCAGCACACTTTGGACATATTCCTCGAAAATAGAGGTCTGCGCTGTCGAATCTTGAATCGTTCTCCACCAACTTCTTTATTTCTGCCAATAGAGGTATTTCCGTTTCGAACAAGTCATATATCTTGCAGCATTGTCTGCACTTATAGTGCGCATGATTTGAAGTGTCAGCATCGTAATAGCACACATTATCCTCCATGCTTAGCTCTTTTACCGCCTTTGCTTCGGCTAGGAGGTGCAGTGTATTATATACCGTTGTGCGTGATAGTGTCGAAACTGTTGGGTGCAAAGCCCTGTATATGTCGTTTATGGAAGGATGGGTGCGATGGTTTGCCAAATACTCCATCACTGCCATTCTTTGAATACTTGGACGTATGTTGTGCGCCCTCAAATATTCCTCCACTTTCGTTTTGCTAACTTTATCAGAAAATATCATATACAGAATTTGTAATCATTACAATTTTCGAATGATGCAAAAGTAGTAACATTTTTAATAATATGCAATGTTTGTCATCACTAAATAATTCTTCAAACAAAAAAGGCTACACAACTTGACGTTACGTAGCCTTTTAATAGCCTATATAGTAAGAACACTATTACTGATTGTCCATTGCAGCCTGCAAATCAGCTATCTTTGAAAGATTGATGATAGTATTCTTCTTACCGAAACCAACCTGTGAAGCATGACCTGCGATATCACGAGTGTAAGCGAAGTTAGTGTTACCATACAAGAACACAGCTACGTTCTTGTCACCTGCCAACTCAAGCAATCTCTTTGGCCAAGTACCACCCAACTTTGGATCTAGATCTTTGGCATTAACTGTCTTGCCATCAGCATTGAATACTGATAAGTTTTTAGCGCCATCAAGATGTCCTGTATCATAATCCTCTGGAGAACGAAGATCTACAAGAATTGCATTTGGCAATCTGTTCTTGTATGCGTTGATAAACTTCTGTGCATTGTCCATCTGGATAAATGGATCCAACTCATCATCATTGCCTCCACAGCTAACAGCAACCAAAGACATTAGTGCCAAGCTGATAAGTAGAAAATAATTTCTTAAAGCTTTCATAAAACTAAATACCTGATTATATAAATTTAATAAAACTAAAAGTCTCTCTATACGACTGCAAATATATAAAAAACTTTACTTGTGTGTAATAACTCGCGAAGTTTTTATTCCTTTTGCCTTGATTTCTTCCACCGAAGCAACCATTTTTTCAGCAAGGGAAGCAAAGGCCAAACCCGTCATACTCTCTGTGTCAAGGGCAATAGGAGCGCCTGAATCACCGCACTCGCAAATGGACTGGACAATAGGAATTTGACCAAGCAAAGGCACATTCATCTCCTCAGCCAATCGCTTGCATCCTTCCTTTCCGAACAGATAGTACTTGTTCTGCGGCAATTCGGCCGGAGTAAACCATGCCATGTTCTCTACAAGTCCTATAATAGGGACATTCACCTTTTCTCCTGTGAACATTGCTATGCCTTTGCGCGCATCGGCAAGTGCAACCTCCTGGGGCGTGCTGACTACAATGGCGCCTGTCAATGCAAGCGTCTGGACAAGTGTCAAGTGAATGTCACTAGTACCAGGAGGAAGGTCAAGAAGGAAATAGTCCAACTCTCCCCAGTTTGCATCGGTAATCAGCTGCTTCAACGCATTGCTAGCCATACCTCCGCGCCATAGCACAGCGTCCTTTGGATTTACAAAGAAACCGATGGAAAGCATCTTGACACCGTACTTCTCCTCTGGTCTGATAAGTTCTCTGCCCTCAGCGTTCTTATCCTCAAGTATAGGTCTTGCATCCTCAAGTCCAAACATCTTAGGTACTGAAGGACCGAATATGTCAGCGTCAAGAAGTCCTACCTTGTATCCTGCCTGAGCAAGTGCCACAGCTAGATTTGCAGATACAGTTGATTTTCCTACACCACCCTTTCCAGAGGAAATTGCAATGATGTTCTTTACTCCAGGAAGCGGATTGTCAGGATCTTTCTTTGGGGCAGCTACTCGGAATTTTGGAGTGATTGCTACGTTTATCTCCCCCTCATCCGCGATATAGTGCTTGATACTTGTCTCTGCAGCCTTTAGCAGTGACTTGGCAAACGGATCGTTTTCCTTCTCAAAAATGATTGAAAAAGAGACGTTGTTGCCATCTATTCTAATGTTGTCCTCTATCATCTCTGACGACACAATATCTTTGCCTGTGCCGGGATATCTCACGTGGGACAATGCGTCTAGTATAAGTTGTGGATATAAAGCCATTTGGTTATTGTTATGTTGCAACTACAAAATTATATCTTTATTTGTTATTAGCAAGCATCTAAATGCGTTAAAACTAAAAATAGGCGGCAAATAGTCAAAAAAGGCGGCTCTATACAGAGTCGCCTTTATACAAAAATTTTCACAATTAAGATTAGATTAAATTCGGGATTAGTAACAGTATAACAAATAATTAATCAAAATCTAAAGGAACAAGTCATTGCCCGTTCCATATGCAAAGATATAACATTTAATTTGACTTAATATAGAAAAATTAAACAAATAGAGTATATAATACTTTTAGAAAATAATTTTTTTACTACTTGTACAATTTTTGACCAAATGCACCTATTTTATTTTTCACTTGAAACTAAAAAACACTCAAAAAAAAAATCTTAAAGAGGCAGAATAACGACTTCAAATACAATGACTAAAAAATATTTCCGCTCTATAAATGGCTGAGAGACTAAAAAACAACAGAAATACAGGAACAATAAAAAATTGACACGCAAACACAATTTGTCAAAATACATTAATTTTGCATTTGATTACATTATTACAAAAAAGCAAAAATTACAGTACATAAATATAGCAACTATGAAATACTGGTTTGTATTTAACTCAAAGATGGAAATACTGCTACAGAAACAGGGCGAGGCATACAATATTCCATGCTGTGACAGCCTGCCGTTCGAAACAACGGGAGAGCCTATAGAACTCCCTAAATTCTGCGATATGGACGCATTAGCAGTAAACACAAACATTGAATTCTGTGAGGGATATGAATACTCCGGACTCAGAAACTCATATTTTATTCTTCCTTTCGAGGAATACTACGCTGCCGGAAAAGCGGCGGAATTAATATCTTTCCACAACAATACCAGATATTGTGCAAGATGCGGAAAAGAAATGTATAGAAAGACAAACATCAGCCGCGAATGTACCGGATGCGGAAAGGAAATCTGGGCACCCGTACAACCTGCAATCATAGTGCTTGTACAGCGAGGCAGAGACGAAGTTCTGCTGGTCAGGGCACAAAACTTTACACGCCCATATCATGGACTTGTCGCCGGATTCGTAGAGACAGGGGAAAGCCTAGAGGAATGTGTAAGACGTGAGGTAAAGGAAGAAACAGGACTCAACATCAAAAACATACGATACTACAAATCTCAACCTTGGCCTTATCCTAACAATATTATGTGCGGATTCTATGCCGAATATGAAAGCGGAGAAATAAAGATACAGGAAGAAGAGATAAAGTCCTGCAACTGGTACAATCGAAATGCAATGCCAGACATTCCACCTAAACTTTCCATGGCCCGAATGCTTATAGACAACTGGTTGGAAAATATGTAAAATCAAAAGAGGAGGCAATTTTGAATTGTCTCCTCTTTCTTAAATTAATAGAAAGTATGAAAATGATTTTACTTGATTATTAAGGCGTAAACATTCAATGTATCGCCCTTTGTGATTGTATGGCTTCCAGTTTTCAACTTAACTGAAGCTATACCATCGCCATTAGCCTCAACAGAAACTCCATCAACCTTTACCTTTCCATTTGCAATATCTGTTACCAAATAAAGTGTCTTTTCAACAGAAATAGTGAAAGATATTGTAGTGGAAGACTCCATCTTGATAGCTGAAGAATAAGTGACACCGTTGTAAGTCTTGGCTGCTATACCACTCTTCATATTTGCGGAGACAGTAAAGAAACCAGTCTTGTCAACAGCACCATTGTCAAAAGTCAATGTCTGGTCCGAAGAAAGGTCAATGTCCGAATCAGCTGTGCTATTGCCAGGATTTACTGCTGGATTTTCATTCGTATTACCGTTTTCATTGCTATTATTGTTCACTTCTCCGCTATTGCTGTCAACAGGAATAGAAACCTCAGAATCATTTATACAAGTCAAAGACATTGCTGTAATAGAACTCTCCTTGTCCTTAGAGCCTGAACCAATGAAGTAAGTGCCGGCACCTATGTTGAAAGATGCAGAGCCAGAAATCTGACCAATCTTTGTTCCGTCTGCAGCCATTAGGTATGGACCACCATAGCTGTCCGAACCTGCTGAAAGTGTGATCTTGCAGCTTTTATCTATACGGAATGTAATACCCTGTCCTTTGAACTTGCCTGACTTTGTATTTATGTTGGTGTATGCAATACCCTTTTCATTTGATCCTATTGTAGCGTTATACTTGCAAGAACTCATGTCTATTGTACCACTTACACTGTTGACATTCATAGATGTGTTTGTAACCTTGTTCTGCTTCATTACACCTGAATACATCAAACACTCTTTTCTTGCTGTTACAGCGTCTGTTATGTACGCATCTGTCTTCTTTTTAGCCGCGTCATAATAGAACAACTTGGAATCTGTATCGAACTTGCTAAAGTCAATACTTCGTGCAGAGAACTTACAGTTGTTAGAAACAATCTGGTCTCTTGTCTTTGCTATGACAGCATCATTAGTCTCAAAACAAGCGTAATAGATGTCTCCGAAACTCTTTGAAACACCACCTGATGTTGTCTGGCATACGTTTTTGCATCCATCAAAGTAGTTGTACTCAGAGAATCTGTAGGAATTAGCTCTACATGACGCAATATAGCTCAAACTTGCCTCTTTGTCAGTCATATCTCCGAACACATAATTGTTGTAGAAGTGGAAGTTAGCATTACGAAGCAAAGGCACACGAGAAGCACAATTCTTCCAAATGTTATGATGGAAAGATATGTTGAACTGAAGCGATGCATCACTAGAACCTATCAAATTAGTCTTGTGTCCATACTCAAAATAACAGTAGCTCATAGTGAAATACTGACCTCTCTTGAAGTCGCAGGAACCGTCACCCTCTTTCTTGTCACTTTCAGCCGGATTAGCGCAATAACCTTGCTTGAAAGAACAGTGGTGAACCCAGCATCTTTCTACGGAAGCACTTAAATCAGATGTCACACTCGAAGAAGCCTGTGTACCCTCCATTCCAATTGCATCTTCCGGATAGTCGTCAAATAATAGGTTTCTTGCCTCGAAACTCTTTCCGTACTTGTCATCAGAACATATAAAATGGAATCCCCATCCATAGATTTGAGCATCATAACCAACTCCTTCTAGTGTTAGGTTCTGAGCATTCTTCATTCTTGCCAAATGACCATTATCACCAACGGAACCTCCGTTATCTGTAGAGTTATATGCTGTCAAACCCTCCGGACTTGTAACCTTGCCAATAAAGCGTATAACAACAGGATGCTCCTTAGTTATAGCAAAAATACCTTTGCTTGCAGCGTCTGCAGTGTATGTGTTGCTCGTAGAACTTGAATACTGGTTATTGTTAAGAATCCAACCTATACCCTTTCCAGCACTCTCGTAACCTGGCACTGTAACGCTGTTCTTGTTCTCTTCAGTTACATATATTACGATGGCTCCATCCTTTAGTGTACCGTCATCCTTGTACGCTCCGACGCCGTTAGTGTAGTTAAAATGTGCATAGCCGCTACGATCAAAAGCACTGACCTTTATGTTGTCAATCTCTGTTGAGGCTGCATCAATTTCCTTGCCAGATTTCGTAGGCACAACCATCAATGAATAGCTTCCAGCCTTCAATCCAAGAGCGTCCACTCTGTATGCACTACCCTGCTTTCTTACCAATTCGGCATCTACCAAACTGTACTCTGAAGCGTCATTCCTCTTGGTATATACGTTATAACCGTCTGCACCGCTAAATGAATTCCACTCTGCGTAAAGACTTTCAAACCAGCCATCAGCAAGGGAAACCTTTACCTTGTTGGCATTGTCCTTAACCTTATAGAAAGATATGTTGTCAACATTTGCATCAAAAGACTCTGTTCCGGAGTTCATTTTCAAATCGAAAATATTGCCGTCCTTAAAGTCTATACTTTCTATATTTGACACATTGTAAGTGGTAGAATTACCGTTATTATACTGAATCTTGACTCTGTTTTCAGCCTGCATTGTCAAAGATATGCAAGCAGCTGATATAAATGCAAAAATCTTGTTCATAGTCATCTCCTCCTTAATCCTTAACAAACTTAATAATCTGGTTGTTTACTCTCAAAAAATAGACACCTTTGTTAAAGTGTGCTACATCTATGCTCAAAGACTCATTACTTGCTTCAAAATTCAATAGAGAAACTCCCTGAGCGTTATAAATACCAATATTCTCGTTATTAAGACCTGATATTTCCAACTTGTCCTTTACTACTGTGTTCACTACATACATAGAGGCATTGTTGATGCCTAGTGATGTAACTGAAGTAAAGGATACAAC
This sequence comes from Paludibacteraceae bacterium, assembly GCA_024401535.1. Classification (GTDB taxonomy): domain Bacteria; phylum Bacteroidota; class Bacteroidia; order Bacteroidales; family Paludibacteraceae; genus UBA1723. Next base: position 88,525 of record JAKSKX010000004.1, read on the forward strand.
GACATTCTCTATATCCTCTGTCATTGTCTTTCCGCTCTTGAAATGAAGCTGTGCATTGTCTCCACTAAAGGTAATCTGCTGTATCGCATCATTTATTGACTCTCCCATTACTGATACCACTGGATTTGCACTCAATGATAAGGAACAAGTCAAAAGCATAGTACTAAGTGTTTTTCTAATATTCATATACTTCTTTATTAAGTTCTTTTTTCCTTTGTTTGATCTCACATTGCAAAAGTATATAAAGGCTTTTAAACACCTTAAAAATAGAGTACCATAAAACAATACAACGCACTATTTTTAGATGGAATAATGTAACAAATATGATAGATTTTTTTCTTTATATTCTCTTTAATAATGTGTATTTCAACATTTTATAAATAGATATTTTTACAAAGCTATTCTTTCCTATACAACAACTGACAAAACAAGTAATAAGGGCTTGGTAAACAAAAAAGAAAGGGAAACCGAAAATCGATTTCCCATATCTCTTACTCTGAGTAAGTAAACTTTACCTGTTAGGGCAAATATTATTTTCTCAAAGCTGCCTCATCAGAGACTGTAAGCTTCTTTCTTCCATGAGCTCTACGAGAAGCTAGAACACGACGGCCGTTTGCAGTAGCCATTCTCTCGCGAAAACCGTGCTTATTTCTTCTCTTTGTGTTGGAAGGCTGATAAGTTCTTTTCATCTTCTTATGTTTTTATATTTTTTACTTTTCTTAATTGTGGCGCAAAATTAGTCAATATTTATTAATATATCAACTATTTTTATAATTTTTTTACTGCAAACCTGCCTTTTCTCTTTTTACATAGCGTGGAACAAGCCATTTTCCTATAAAATAGCCGGTAACAGCACCCAACATGTCAGCCAACAAGTCCAAAAAGTCGCCAGAACGGGAAACTGTCAAATACTCCTGCATCACCTCTATTAAACCTCCAAGCAGAGCAGGGTAGAGCAATGTCCACATATACATTTTCATTGTTCCGTAGTCTGTTCTCTGGCGATAGAAGTCCGAACCAGCTGCCACAGCCAATATCAAATAGTAACCGAAATGCACAATCTTGTCGAAATTGTCAGTCAACCATTGTGGAGCATTTATCAAATTTGCTATCCAACTTGGTTTTGGAATGCTGTCCGAAGACATCATACACGTGTACATTATAAACAAAGACACTACTATAGTAAGACCGTAAAGTCTGAAAAACTTCAAATTCATAATTCCTTAATTTGGCTTTATTTGTCTCCTCTGTGTATAAATCTATATAGTTTGGCTTTAAGATTTGATCCTCTCAATCTGTTCTTCCATTCCAACACCCTTTCTTTCTTCTTCCCAAGTATATACTTGTCAACCACATGGGCGACTCCGTTCTCATCGTTTGTGAAGGTAATGTAGTCAGCCGACCTCTTTACTATTTTTTGGGCATTGCTCATTGCCACACCCAAACCCGCATATTTAATCATTGAAAGGTCGTTGAATCCATCTCCACAGGCAATCATCTGTTCTTTTGTAAGGCCAAGATGCTGTAGAAGACGAGACAAAGACTGAGCCTTGTCTATTCCCTTTGGCATTATCTCAAGAAAATATGGTTCTGAACGGTAAATACTCAAACTTTCACCATACTTAACCTTTATTTTTTGCTCTACTTCCGCCAAATGTGTTGGCTCTCCGGTCATAAGACATTTTGTTACAGGATGTTGGACAGCCTCTACAAAACTTTTTACCTCTGTAATAGGCATTTTGTTTAGTGCTGCCTCCTTTATTATATATTCATCATCCGGAGTCTCAGTCAACACTGAAGTCTTGTCGTAGGATATGATGCTTACATTGTTCTCTACAGAGTCATTATAAAGTGAAGGTATGATTTCTCCTGGCAAAACACTTTCAAAAACTGTGCTATTTTCGGAATAATTTATAATTTTGCCACCGTTAAAAGAGAGTATATATCCCCCGTGCTCTTTGAAGCCAAGCTCCTCAGCAACGGGAACTATACCTGGAGTTGGTCTTCCACTAGCCAATACAATTTTCACTCCTTTTTTTTGCGCCTTGCGTAAAGCCCTCTTTGTGACACGGGAAATCCTCTTTTTGCTGTCAGTCAGAGTACCGTCTATATCAAGAACCAGAATTTTATATTTTGTTTCCACTATTTTTACTATAATGTATGTTAATAATGCAAAGGTAGTCTTTTTTTCTTTATAATGTTAACAAGTGTTGATAAGTACTCTTTTTTGCTACAACTTTTTCTACAAAACTCATCTGAATATTGTGGAAAACTATCTTAAAAAATATCATTTAAATTTCATGCCTTTAATAAAAATTTGATTAAGCCCGACTCCTTTTTTAATTCAAAACTTTTTTTTAAAAATTTATCTATATTTTATTCACACTTAATTCTCAATATTTTCATTTATTTGTTAATTATATTTATCAAAAATTGTATATTTGCAGAGTGTGTGGATAATGTTGATAAACCTTTTAAAATGCTGAAAATCTAACGCATTTTAAGTTGATAAGAATATGGAAAAAGTGTTAGCATATATTGATAACTTTTCATTGCTTTTTATCAACACACTTCACACCCTTTATTGTTACTATTTTTAGGATATATTAGTTTATAAATAAAGCTTATAAAAAGATAAAAAATAAAATCACAATGGAAAAAGCTGAATTGATTTCTGAAATTGAAAGACTTAAGAAAGAAAAGAACGCAGTGATTATGGCTCACTACTACACAAACGGTGAGATTCAGGACATTGCTGACTGTGTGGGGGATAGTTTGGCTTTGGCTCAGTGGGCTGCAAAGACTGACGCTGACATCATAGTGCTTTGTGGTGTACATTTTATGGGTGAGACTGCCAAGATTTTGTCTCCGAACAAGAAAGTGCTTGTACCAGATATGGAGGCAGGTTGTTCGCTTGCTGACAGCTGTCCTGCTGACGAATTCGCTAAGTTCGTAGCACAGCATCCAGACCATACTGTTATTTCGTACGTTAACACTACTGCAGCTGTCAAGGCTCACACCGATGTAGTTGTTACAAGTACTAACGCCAAGCAGATTGTAGAGAGTTTCCCTAAAGATCAAAAGATTATTTTTGGTCCTGACAAGAATTTAGGTAGCTATATAAACTCTATTACTGGTCGCAATATGTTGCTTTGGAACGGAGCATGCCATGTTCACGAGAAATTCTCTGTAAACAAGATTCTTGACCTAAAGAAGCAATATCCTGACGCACAGGTTTTGGTTCATCCTGAATGTAAGGACGTGGTTGTTCGTCTTGCTGACAAGGTTGGTTCTACTGCTGGTCTTTTGAAGTATGCTATTTCTTCTGAATGCAATACTTTCCTTGTAGCTACAGAAAGCGGAATCCTACATGAAATGCAGAAGGCTGCGCCTAGCAAGAACTTCATTGCTATTCCTCCTGTTGATTCAACTTGCGGATGTAACGATTGTGCATATATGAAGCTAAATACACTTGAAAAGCTTTACAATGTACTAAAGAATGAAGGTCCAGAAGTAATTGTTGATGACGCCGTAAGGGAGAAAGCTGTAAAGCCAATTCACAAAATGCTTGAAATTAGTGCAAAACTAGGTCTTTAAATACATTTATGAACAATGAACTTACACTCTCTGAAATGCAGAAGAGAGTGGACGATTGGATAAAGACCTATGGTGTAAGATACTTCTCTGAAACCACTAACATGATTTGTCTGACTGAGGAGGTTGGTGAACTTGCTAGAGTTATTGCCCGTAAATATGGGGAGCAGAGCAGTAAAAAGTCTGATTTGGACAAGAACCTAGAGGATGAATTGGCTGATGTTCTTTGGGTGCTTACCTGTCTAGCTAACCAGACTGGTGTGGATTTGTCTGCAGCTTTTGAAAAGAACATCAAGAAAAAGACTGAAAGAGACAAGACGAGACATATTAACAACGATAAACTAAAATAAACTAGATACTTAAGATGAGTAAGTTTGACGCTCAGTTTAGAAAGTATATTCCTCAAATGGATGAGGAGTCGGTAAGAAAGGACGTAGAGAACATCATTCTCAAGTCAAAGTCTTCCATGCAGAACAAATCTGTATATTGCCAGTTGATTTCACATGTTGACCTTACTAGTTTGAAGAGTACTGACAGCGCAGAAACTATTTCAAACTTGGTTCAAAAAGTGAATAATTTTGACGATAAGTATGACATTCTTCCTCATCCTGCTGCTATTTGTGTGTATCCAGTGTTTGCTTCTGTTGTTAAGGAGGAACTAACTGAGGATGTTAAGATTGCATGTGTAGCTGGTGGATTCCCTCATTCTCAAGTTCCTATCGAGGTTAAAATGGCTGAGGTTGGACTTGCTGTTTCGGATGGAGCAGACGAGATTGACATTGTATTGCCCGTAGGTGCATTTTTGAGCGGTGATTATCAGTTAGTTTATGATGAGATAAGCGAGATTAAGTCTTGTTGTGGAAGTGCTAAGCTAAAGGTTATTATTGAGACTTCATTGTTAAGCAGTGTTGAAAACATTGCCCGTGCTTCTGTATTGGCTATTATTTCTGGTGCTGACTTTATAAAAACTAGTACAGGTAAAGAGGGTAGTATAGCTTCTCTTGAGGCTGCCTATGTAATGTGCAAAGTAATTAAGGAGTTTGATAAAGCAGGGGAAGGAAAAGTAGGATTTAAGGCCGCAGGAGGTATAAATAAGGCTTCTGACGCCGCTAATTACCTTGCCTTGGTAAAAGATATACTTGGGGAAGATTTCGCCACTCCTGAGTACTTTAGAATAGGTGCCAGCAGTCTTGTCAATAACTTGCTTTCTGAGATTTCAGGTGAAGATGAGAAATACTTTTGATTAGATGTTTAGTCTATATAAAAAGAAAAGCAGCTTTATTGAGCTGCTTTTTTTATTACTTTTCTCTTTCGATTGTGAATTCTAATAGGCCTAACAACGCTTTTTTAGCGTCGCTTTCCTCCAAGACGTCTAGAACTTTTATCGCTTTATTCTTTAGTTCATAAAGCTTTTGTTTTGAGTATTCAATTCCACCGTTTTCAACAGCGAAGTTGATAAGTTTCTTGACATCATTTTCGCTCATTCCCTCATCCTTAATAAGAGAAATAAGCTCATTTCTTGTTGATTCGTCAGTTTTGTTAAGTGCGTAGAGAAGTGGAAGGGTCATTTTTCCTTCCTTTATATCACATCCTACTGGCTTTCCTATTTTTTCAGATGTTGAAACATAGTCGAATATGTCATCTTTAATTTGAAAACAAAGTCCGAAAATATCTCCAAATTCAACAATTGCTTTTAGTTTATCAACATCTGCTTTAATAGATAGAGCACCAACTCTGCACGCTGTTGAAAACAAAACGCCTGTTTTCTTTCTGATCACCTCGAAGTAAGTATCCTCTTGCAAATCAGCCTTATAAGCAATGCCTATTTCGTGAAGTTCACCTTCAGAAAGTTCTTTGCCTACGTTGCTTATTGCTTTTACTATATCGAAATTTTCTGTTTCAGTTGCTGTGATAAGAGCTTTTGACAACAAATAGTCACCTACAAGGATAGAGATTCTGTTTTTCCAAACAGCATTTACTGTGCTTTGGCCTCTTCGTGAGTCTGCCTCGTCAACAACATCATCGTGGATAAGGCTGGCTGTGTGAAGCATTTCAACAGCAATACCTGCTTTAATTGTTGATAACTCTACGCCTTTTATTGCTTTAGCTGACAGCATTGTTAGAATAGGGCGGATTTGTTTCCCTTTTCTTTGCAGTATGTAGCTATTCACACTCTTCAACAATTCAGTGTCATTGTCAAAGCTGTTTGTAAATTCTCTGCTAAATACTTCGAATTCCTTCTCTATTACTGTTTTTGCTCTTTCTGGCGTAAACATCGTCATTTTTTTCTCTATTCTTTTTGCAGTTGCAAATTTAGTAAATATATTTGTATGATATATAATTTTTAGATTACTTTATGGATAAAAGAGTAGTATTGATAGATGCTTACCCTATTATTTTCGGTTCTTATTATGCCATGATGGGCAAACCTATGAAGAATTCGAAAGGTGAAAATACGTCTATTATATATGGTTTTGTCAACAAGTTGGAGATGATTATTAAGGATTATTCTCCATCACATATAGCTGTTGTATTTGATTCAGCATCAAAGACTTTTCGTCATGAAGCATATACTGAATACAAGGCTCAACGTGAAGCAACTCCCGAAGATATACATAGGTCAGTTCCTATAATTAAGCGTTTAGTAGATGCTTATAATATAGCACAGTTTTCTGTTGATGGTTATGAAGCTGATGACATTGTTGGAACTCTTGCAAAGAAAGCTTCTTCAGAAGGTTATGAAGTTTTGATGGTAACTCCAGATAAGGATTATGCCCAGCTTGTTGATGAAAACATAAAGATGCTTCGTATCACTCATGGAAATGGTTTGGAGTTTATAGACAAGGAAAAGGTATGTGAAAAGTGGAATGTAAGTTCTCCAAAGCAAATTATTGACTTGCTTGCTTTAATGGGTGATGCAAGTGACAACATTCCAGGTTGCAAGGGAATTGGAGAAAAGACTGCAGTAAAACTTTTGGCTGAATATGGAGATGTTGAAAACTTGCTTGCAAATGCAACTAATATAAAGGGAGCTAATTCAAAGAAACTAATTGATGGAGCAGAGATGACAAAGTTCTCTAAGTTCCTTGTAACAATATGTACTGAAGTTCCTATTGATATAAAAATTGATGATCTAAAAATTAAAGAGAGAAAATACAGCGAGATGCTTTCTCTTTTCCAAGAATATGAATTAAAGAGTTTCATTGCAAAATATACGCAAAGTAAAGCTAATTCTCAACTCTTCCAGTTTGAAGAATTGCCTACAATCAATCAGGAGACTTCAGAATATTCAAATCTCAGCGAGTTATCGAGCATATCTCATGAATATCAACTCATTGAAAATGAGAATGATATTGACCATTTTTTGCCTAAAATTTTATGTCAGAAAAAAGTGTGTTTTGACACAGAAACCACCTCTTCTGACGTATTTTCGGCTGATTTGGTAGGAATGAGCTTCTCTTTTGAAAAAAACAAGTCGTTTTTCGTTCTTTTGCCGGAAGACAGGGTAGAGTGTCAAAAAGTACTCGAAAAATTCAGATCTTTTTTTGAAAATTCAGAAATTGAAAAAATAGGTCAAAATCTGAAATTTGATATTCTTGTTCTTCGTCAATATGGTATCAGTGTCAAAGGAAATAAATTCGATACTATGATTGCTCACTATTTGATTCAGCCGGAAGAGCGTCATGGTATGGATTTTTTAGCCGAGCGATACTTGAAGTATAAAACCATCACTTATGAAGAGTTGACTCAGGCAAAGAATGGCAAAGGACTTCCGCTTAGAAGTGTTGACAAGAATTTGCTTTGCGACTATGCAGCCGAAGATGCAGACATAACATATCAGCTTTTCGAAGTATTCGATAAAGAACTTAAAGAACAGAATCTTTATTCTTTGTTCACTGACATTGAAATGCCGATGATGGATGTCCTTGTTGAAATGGAAAGTGCCGGTGCAAGAGTTGATGTTGATGCTTTGAAATCTTTGACTATCACTATGAATACAAAGATTGATGAGTTAGTAGGCATTATTTTCCAATATGCTGGTTGTGAGTTTAATATATCGTCTCCTAAGCAGGTTGGTGACATTCTATATAATAAACTCTCACTTTCAGATGTAGCCAAGAGAACTAAAACCGGCCAGTATTCTACAAGTGAGGAATCTTTAGTGGCTCTAAAATCAAAGCATCCAATAGTGGGAGCAATTTTGGAATATAGGGGTATAAAGAAACTGCTCAATACCTATGTAGAGACTTTGCCAACTCTAATAAACTCTAAATCCGGTAAAATTCATTGCTCTTTTAATCAGACTGTTACAGCTACAGGAAGATTAAGTTCAAGCAATCCAAATCTGCAGAACATTCCTGTTCGTGACGATATGGGTAAGGAAATAAGGAAGTGTTTCGTTCCAGATAAAGGATGCAAGTTCATTTCAGCCGATTACTCTCAGATAGAGCTTAGAGTTATGGCACATGCTTCCGGTGACCAGAATATGATTGACGCATTCAATTCAGGTTATGATTTCCATACTCAAACAGCTGCGAAGATATATGGAATTGCTCCCGAAGAAGTTACAAAAGATATGCGAAGAAAAGCTAAGACTGCTAACTTCGGAATTCTATATGGCATATCAGTTTTCGGTCTATCAGAGAGACTTGAGATAAGCAGAGACGAAGCCAAAGAGTTAATAACTCAGTATTTTGCCGCTTATCCGAGAATGAAGGAGTACCTTGAGGAAGTCAAACAGTTCGCTCGTGAACACCAGTATGTTGAAACACTATTTGGTAGAAGAAGGTACATTCAGGATATAAATTCCCGAAACGGCACTATCAGACAAATGGCAGAAAGAAACGCCATAAATGCGCCTATTCAGGGAACTGCTGCAGATATCATAAAAGTGGCTATGATTAGAATCATTGAAAGAATAAAGAATGAAGGTCTAAAGTCGCAGATGATTATTCAGGTACACGATGAGTTGAATTTCAATGTTCCTGAAAATGAGGTTGACATTATGCAGAAAATCATAGTTGAAGAAATGGAGGGAGCATTTTCTATGAAAGTTCCTTTAAGCGTTGAATGTATAGTTGCAGACAACTGGTTGGACGCACATTAAAGCAGGTAAAAACTGTGAATTCAAAAATAACGACTTTTTTAATCATAGGCTAACTATGTTAGAAAAGTCGTTTGTTTTTTATTTATTAAGTTGAGCATTTCATATTTTGAAACAAATAGCAAAGGCTTTTTGTTATAATAAAAAGCCTTTGCTATTTGAAATTGCGTATATCGAAATACTAATATAATGACAGATTATTTTTTAATAATCATTGATTGAGCTTTATCAATAATTTCAAATAGTCCATCCCTTGTTTCTTCTCTTAGCATTTGAATTCTCGTTTGCTTAAAGTTGTCTATTCCTTTGAATAGTGGGGTAGCAGCTAAATGTCTCCTGCTATGGGTTATACCTCTTCTTTCATCTTCGAACATCTTGATATTCTCGTCAATCAAGTCTTTCAAATATTGAATCAATATTTCATGTGCTTCCTGGTCAAGTTTGTGACCAGTTTTGATAAAGTGCTTCACTTCCTGAAAGATCCAAGGTCTTCCGAATGTAGCTCTACCGATCATAACAGCATCCACGCCATATTTATCAAAGCATTCCTTTGCTCTCTCTGGTGTGGTTACATCTCCGTTTCCTATTATAGGAATTGTCATTCTTGGGTTGTTTTTTACTTCTCCGATTAAAGTCCAGTCTGCTTCTCCTGTGTACATTTGAGCTCTTGTTCTTCCATGAATAGCCAGTGCTTTGGCACCGCAGTCTTGAATTTGTTCAGCAAGTTCAACAATAATTTTGTTGCTGTCATCCCAACCCAAGCGAGTCTTGACAGTAACCGGAAGTTTGACAGCCTTTACAACCTCTCTTGTTATTTCAAGCAATTTTGGAATATCTCTCAAAAGTCCGGCTCCTCCGCCTTTACCGGCAATTTTCTTAACAGGACATCCGAAGTTTAAGTCTATAATATCTGGTTTTGCTTCTTCCGCAATTTTTGCCGCCTCCACGATTGTTGCAGTGTCTTTGCCGTATAGCTGAATAACCGTAGGTCTTTCCTCATCCTCTATATTAAGTTTGAGTTCAGTTTTTGCTATGCTTCTTATAAGTGCGTCGGCTGAAACAAACTCGGTATATACCAAGTCAGCGCCAAATCTTTTGCAAAGTTTACGAAAAGAAATATCTGTCACATCCTCCATAGGGGCTAAAAATAGAGGGTATTCCTTGAACTCTATATCACCAATTTTCATAATTCTAAAAATTCTTATATTTTTTCTTCGTGCAAAAGTATTAAGTTTATAATTTTGCACCAAATTAAAATCGAATATAATGAGTTTTAAGAGATCAGATTTTGAAATAATGGCTCCGGTTGGTAGCTACGAGTCGCTTGCCGCAGCCATTCAGGCAGGTGCAAATTCAGTTTACTTTGGAATAGGCAAACTAAATATGCGCTCCCATTCTGCCAATAATTTTACTGTCGAAGACCTAGCTAAAATAGCTTCTATCTGTAAAGAGAACGGACTTAAGAGTTACCTTACTCTTAATACTGTAATGTATGACGAAGACCTTTCTGATATGCGCAGTTATGTTGATGCTGCAAAAGACAATGGTATTTCGGCAATCATTGCTTCTGATATGTCAGTCATTCTTTATGCGGTTAGTGTAGGTGTAGAGGTTCACCTTTCAACTCAGCTTAATATTTCAAATGCTGAAGCTCTTAAATTCTATGCACAGTTTGCCGATGTAGTTGTACTTGCTCGCGAACTTAATATGGACCAGGTAAAACATATTCATGAGCAAATTAAAGAGCAGAATATATGCGGTCCAAAGGGAGAACTTCTAAGAATTGAAATGTTCTGTCACGGAGCTTTGTGTATGGCCATATCTGGAAAATGCTATATGAGTCTTCATGAACTTAATGCAAGTGCTAATCGTGGTTCTTGCTATCAGGTTTGTCGCCATTCATACAGATTATTTGATGATGAGCGTGATATAGAAATCAAGGTTGACGACAAGTATTTAATGTCACCAAAAGATTTGAAGACTATTCATTTCCTTAATAAGTTGATAGACTCAGGAGTTCGCGTATTCAAAATTGAGGGTAGAGCAAGAAGCGCAGAGTATGTAAAGACTGTAGTTTCTTGTTACGATGAAGCTCTTCATTCTTACCTTGATAATACATTTAGCGAAGAAAAGATTGAAGATTGGAATACACGTTTGTCAACTGTATTCAATCGTGGTTTCTGGAATGGCTATTACCTAGGTCAGAGATTGGGAGAGTGGAGCAATGTTTATGGTTCAGAAGCAACAACTCGCAAGGTGTATATTGGTAAAAATACTCGTTATTATTCAAAGATTGGTGTTGCTGAATTCTTAATTGAAACTAAGTTCGGTCTTAAAAAAGGAGATTCTCTTTTAATCACAGGACCAACTACCGGAGTTATAGAATGTGTAGCAGAAGAAATACACCTTGATTGCGGTCCAGTTGAATCAGCAGAACGTGGTCAACTAGTTTCTATTAAAGTTCCTGTTAAAATTCGTCCTTCTGACAGACTTTATAAAATTGAAAATATTAAGTAATGTTTCACGTGAAACATTACTTGAATACTAAGATAAATAAGATTGATGTTTCACGTGAAACATCAATCTTATTTTATTTATGGAATTCATTGTAAATAATAGTAGCTTTTGAAGTTCCGACTATTTTTGTTAACTCTTCGATAGTAGATTCTTTTATTTTTTTAATCGATTTGAATTCTTTGATTAATTTTTGTTTTGTAGATTCTCCTATACCTTTTATATCGAGAGATGATTGAATTTGTGTTTTACTTCGTTTTTCTCTGTGAAATGATATAGCAAATCTATGTACTTCATCCTGAATTGAAGCTAAAAATCTAAATAAAGATTCATTTGGATTGAGAGCTACATGAGCGGGAGGAAAACCAAATAGTAGTTCGCGTGTATTGTGGTGGTCATCTTTTGCAAGTCCAGCTATAGGTATGTATATGTTTAGTTTGTCTTCTATTACTTTTCTTACACATTCCATTTGACCTATACCTCCATCCACGATTATTAGGTTAGGGTATTTTTCTCCTTCCTCTTTCATTCTTGTGTACCTTCTCTCTACAACTTCCTGCATAGATGCGTAGTCGTCCGGACCTTCCACAGTCTTTATATTAAATTTTCTGTAGTCTTTCTTTGAAGGTTTTGCGTTCTTGAATACAACGCATGCAGCCACAGCATCCGTGCCTGATATGTTCGAATTATCGAAACTTTCTATATGTAGGGGCAGTTCTTTAAGTCCGAGTTTGTGCTGCAGTTCTGTCAAAAGTTTGACTGCTCGCTGCTCAGGATTAAATTTCTCTGCTTGTTTAAGTCTATCAAACTTATATTGCTTTACGTTGTTCTTTGATAAGTCGAGTAGCTTTTTCTTGTCTCCTCGTTCCGGAATGGTTATAGTTACGTTGTCCAAAGCAAAATTTATAGGAAAAGGAACTATTATTTCTCGTGAATAGCTCTTAAATCTTTCTCTCATTTCTGTAATAGCAGAGGACAGAATATCCTCTTTCTCCTCTTCTGTATTTATCTTATACTCGAAAGTATATGCCTGAGTGATTGTGCCGTTCATTACCTTGAGGAAGTTTACATAGGCATTGTTGTCTTCTATTTCTATTGCAAAAACATCAACATTAGAGATAACACTGCTAACAATAGTGGATTTTGAACGATAAAGTGATATCTTTTCTAATTTTTCCTTTATTCTTTGAGCCTCTTCAAACTTTAGTTCTTCTGCTGCCTTAGTCATTTTTGTCTTTAGGTAGCCTTCTAGAATATCTACATCGCCTTTTAGAATCATCTTTATTTCTTTAAGGTTTGATAGATATTCTTCCTCAGTTGAGTGACCTTCGCAGTAACCATCGCATTTTTTGATGTGGTATTGAAGGCAGACCTTGAATTTGCATTTGTTTATATTGTCCTCGGTAAGTGCATACTTGCAAGTGCGAATCTTGTAAATGTCATGAATAAGTTCCAGCACAGTCTTCATAGCCGGAAGGTAAGTGTATGGACCGAAATATTGTGAACCGTCTCTTATTATGTTTCTGGTTTGAAATATTCTCGGAAAAGACTCGTGTTTTATGCAAATAGAGGGGTAGGTCTTGTCGTCTTTAAGTAGAATATTATAGTGTGGCTGATGTTTCTTTATTAGACTGTTTTCCAGAAGCAGAGCGTCCTGTTCCGTAGCCACAACAATATATTTTATGTCCTCGATTTGTTTTACCAAAGCCCTTACCTTGGGTGAAGTCTGATATTTGTTGAAATAGGACGATACTCTGCGTTTCAAATTTACAGCTTTACCCACGTATATAATTATTCCTTCTTTGTTCAGGTATTGATATACCCCAGGATTTTCTGGTAGAGAAAGAACGATTTGCTTTAGTTTTGATATTTCCTTATCCATGAATGACTAGTAGTTTTTAATCAGAATGTTGTATGCTTCGTTTATTTGTTTCATTTTATTGCTATGATATTTTTTAGTCATTTCATCGCTGTTTTCGTATCTGTCAGGATGATGTTCGAAGCATAGCTCTTTATATTTCTTTTTTATTTCGTCTTTTGTTGCAGTGTTATTTAACCCAAAAATTTTAAGATTTTTTCTTTTGCTGTTATCTATATTTATGGATTCTTTATTTTCTTTTAATCTATGATTGAAACCAAATTCTGCCTTCAAGTGTTCTTTGTCTGTTTTTGAAAGAGAAAGTAAATTCATGGTTTTTTCAAGAAGTTTCTTTTCATGCTCGCAAATACCATTTTCTATTGCGGCTATTTTGTACATTGTTTGACAAATACCGAACCTTCTGTTATAGGTGACATATTCCTTGTTTTCAATGCAAATATCAGCGATTTTAACGGGATTTTTTAGTTTTTCATTTAGTATGTTTATTATCTCTTTCTCCCTTTTCCCATCGTTATATATTTTTTTTATGTAGTTGTAGAATATATTCTTTTCTTTGACGCTCACTATACCGTCACTGCGCATAATTGCTGCTCCCAGTGTAGCAACAAGTTCGTTTTCCTTTTCTATGCTATCAGGTCCCAATAATTTTCCTATATGCGCCAGGCATAAAGCTCCAAATATAAACCAAAGCGGAATTAATAGCAATCCACAAATTTTTAGAAGCTCTATAAGTCCTGAACTGTTTATTAACATTCCGTATTCAGTTACAAAATATAGGTATATGCTGATAACCAAAAATAAAAAATATCTTTTCTTTATCTTTATTTTCATCATAATTTATAAAAATCCGTCTTTATCGATTTTTTTAACCTATTTTTCAAAATATAAATGGTTTAAATTTTCCTTTTTAAGAAAAAACTTAAACCATTTAATTATATGAATGTTTTAGTATCTTTTTTATTAAAATAGCAAAGTCAAACCTGCCATGAAGTTAAATCTGTGAGTAGGGTAGCCGTACCAATTTTCGTACTTTTGATTCAATATGTTGTCGAACTTGACGAATGCGTCAAGGAAGCTCATAACTTTGTATGTTGCTCCAAGGCCAACGTCGTTGATATTCTTCATTTCTATTACCTTTCCGTTTACCAAAGCCTTGCGTCCTCCGGTAAAATTATAGAATACATTGAATCGAAGGTAGTCAGTGGCAATGTAAGCAACGTTAGTCTCTATCAAAGTTGATGGCAGCTGCCATGCCTCCTCCTGTTTGTCAAGAATCCATTTGTTGTAGTCGAATTTAAGGGAAACATCAAGTGTGTTCTTCCAGTTGTAGTTAATTCCTGTACCGAAAGAGAAGTTTCCTGCGTTGTCATCATATACTACATCAAATGTATTTGCGTTATAGGAAGTTAGGCTGTCTATACTAACTGTTTTATTTACAAAGAAGTATGGATTGTTTACTACCTTGTATCCAACATGGAAATCTGCGCTGACTGCCCTGAAAATATTGAATTTTGTACCCACATAAACGTCAACAGGCGTGTAAGTGTCTTCAGGTCTGACAGTTGGTTCTATATAAAGGTTTTCATCTACTACGGAGCGCAGATTGTTAACCTTGTAGTCTCCGGTAACGCCCGCATATAGATACCATATCTCGTCAATGATGTTTACATTACCGAAAATGTCCGGTGTAATCGAGAATTTTCTTCCCTGCTTGATACCAAACGCTGTCTTCAAACCAAGGTTGAAGTTACCAACTTCAGAAGTGAATGTATAGTATGGATTGAACTTCAGTACTGTGTAATTTCCGAAGTTGTTGTTCTTCTTGAATCCTAGTTCTGTAGAATCGTTTGGAAGCTTGTTGAAGATGTTGTACATCTCGAACTGAAGGTTAATATGCGAGTCGTTTATCTTGCAAGCTCCATTCAAGTCAGTGTAGATAGTGTTTTCGGCAAAGTCCAGATTGGTTTTTAGCAGCTTATAGTTTGTCTGGAAGTCGTATTTCCACTTGTTTATGAAATCCTTGGTCTTGTATCTGAAATTGAAGCCAGCAGTAATGTGATGCGCCTTGTTGTCGTCATTTTCATAAACTAGGTCTTTCCTTCCTTCGTTTAGAGCAGAGAAATTGATTAAATCTCCGTTCAAACCGTAGTAATTGAATCTGTTGAAACCAAATTCTCCGTAACCGCCTATTTCTTTCTTTTTGATGCTTCTAAGGTATGACAGGCGCATTCTATTGTCGTTTATCAAACCTTTTGTCTTGAAGTCAGTAGAAAGTTCTGGGTATGACTCCTTGAAGAAATTTACCTTTCCAAACGAAGAGTTATGTTTTAGTTTGAAGTCTAGCAGAGTTACATCGCTGCTATAGATTGGCGTATAAAGTTCACCAAGAAAAGAAGCCTTGTTTCCGCCTCCGACCTTGACATAACCCTTTTTGCTATAGTCATTCTTCTCCTGGTTGGAAGTGGCATAGTCAAGAGTAGGAATAATGTTAGATTTAGGCTTGAAAGTGGAAGTTCCCTCTCTATAGTTAACCTCTAGCTTTTTTGTCTTCACATCTTTGATTTCCGGCATGGAGTTTATTTTTCCAGCTTCCTTTATAACTGGAGTGTATTCCTTTGTAACCTCTATGTCACGACGAATGATTGTGTCGTTTTTAGTACTTGTACTGTCGGTCTGGGCAAAGGACGAAGTTGTGCCTAGAATCGACAGAATATATAAAACTGCTCTTTTCATCGTATATTGTTATTCCTTAATTTGACTTTTTTCTCTGCTTTCGATGTCATCAAGGCGAGCCTTGATTTCCATTGCTATATCATCTTTTCCCTTATAGTTGTCTCTTACGCTCAACAGATATTGTTTAGCCTCGAAATCTTTCTTTTGAGATACATAGATGTCTGAAAGAAGAACGAAACTTTTTGCCAACCAATACTGGTGCGGAGTGTTTTTTTCGATGAAATCGAATATTTGTTTTTCTGCCTCCGCAGCTTTTCCGTCATTGAACGCATAGGCTGCAATCTTGTAGTTAGCTTCAGCTCCGTATTCATCCATGCAGTTGTCTGACAATACCTTGTAGTCTGTAACTGCATAGATTATCTCGTTCTTCTGTTCGTAGCATTTTGCTCTTGTGTATAGTGCTTCCCTTTGAACCTTTGGGTCTGGCTTGTCACTGCGGATGATTACGTCTGCTGCAGTAATTGCTTCGTCAACCTTGTTGAGTTCCTTGTAGCAGCGCATTAGCAGTATTTTTGCCTTGTCTCTGTTCTCTACCTGTTCGGCAATCTCAAGCAGTCTCTGTATATGGTTTACTGCGTCATTGTACTCACCTTCCTTCATCTCTATTTCTGATAGAGTTGATAGGGCTTCTTCTAGGTGCGGAGAACCGGACTGTGAAGCAATCATGTTAAGCTGACTCTTGGCTAGCTTGTTTTCTCCGATGTTGTAGTAGCTCAAGCCAAGATAGAAGTGTGAATTCTCGCTGAATATGCTGTTCGTAAACTTGTCGTTGTATTTGTTGAAACTGTTGATTGCCTCCTGATATTTGCCAAGAAGGTAGAGCTTTTCAGCCGCAAGATAAGTAAGAGAGTCTTGCTCGGAGATCTCAAATTTTGCGATTCCACCAAGGTTTTCCACGTATTGTGCGTAGCCATCAATGTTATTTTGCTCAAAATAGATTCTCTTGAGCCCTTCGAGAGATGTTTTTGCCTCTTCGCTATTAGGGAACATCTCAACAAGGCTCTTGTATATTTTCACGCTCTTGTCGAAATCCTCCATTTCATCGTAAAGCATGGCAGTTTGAAGTTTTCCTTTTCTGCTCAATGGACTGTGGAAGAACTGGCGAGAAAGCTTGTCGTACGAGTTAATGGCATTCTTGTAGTCCTTCTTCATTACATAGGAACGTCCGATTTCGTACATAGCATCGGCTATATATTCCGAATTAGGGAAAGTTGCTATCAATTTCTGTAGGGTATTGATCTTTCCAGTGTAGTTCTTTTGTAGTCCCTGAACAAATCCCTGCTGGAAGCATGCGTAGTCGGCACCTGAACCCTTTAGTGCGTAAACCTTTGCGTAACTCTTTTCTGCATTGCTGAAGTCGCGTGCGATGAAATAGCAGTCACCTATACGGTTGTTGGCATCGGCTACAAGTGTCTTGTTCTTGTCCTCGATGTTAACGAACTTGCGGAACCAAGTGAGTGCGGAACTATAGCTCTTGTTACTGAAATAGCAGTAGCCAAGGTTATAGTGTGCCTGATTAAATTCTGGACAATTTCTTGCTCCGGCACATCCGATGAAGCTATGAAAGTCCTGAGTTGCCGCCTTAATGTCGTTAGTTCTATAGTTAGCTTCACCTCTCCAGTAGTATGTTTCAGCCTCGATATTATAGTCGTACTGCTTGTCTATCAATGACTTAGTGAAGAATTCGTTTGCTTTCTCATAGTCACCTACCGAAAAGCTTTGTATTCCCATGCAATATAGAATTCTTTGGCGTGCCTGTAGAATGGCTGCATTTTTGTTCTTGATTTTTTGTATCGAGGCATAGGCAGCGTCATAATTCTTCGTAGTTAGATAGATGTTGATCAAGTAGTCGAAGATGCTGTCGCGATAGCGCGAGTCAGGGAACTTGTCAAGGAAAATTTCGAATACCTTCACAGATTCGTCAAACGCCGAGTAGCTTCCGTCGTAAACGGCAAGGGCGTAGTTGTACATTGCCTCCTCCTGAACATCTTTGTCGTATTCCATTTTTGAAGCCTGCTGGAAACACATTCTTGCGTTGTCCTTGTCCTTAACCTTCAAGTATGCGTTACCAAGGCTGAGGTATGCGTTTTGGCTCATTTCATCGTCAATTGGAGTGACTTTCTTCAACTCCTCTATAGCCTTTTCCCACTGATTTGTCTTGCAGTAGGATGTTCCAAGCATATAAATGTTGTTTCTAAGAATCTGGTCAGTACCTTCGGCATATTTGGAAAGGTAGTCGATTGTACTGTTGTAGTCGTTTTTCTTGAAGTAGCATTCTCCGACGATTCTATAGATTTCTGTATTGTTCTTGTTGTTAGGGTATTTATCGACAAGCCCAAGTCCGTATTCAAAGACTTTCTCGTCCATTCCCTTGCTGTAATAGATTTGGGTGATGTAGTACGGAACTATAGCCTCATAGTTTGCGTCATCCTGTAGAGAAATGAAAGCTGGAAGTGCAAGGTTGTAGTTTTTTTCCTGGTAATCTATGTAAGCCTTATAGTATCTGCTGGATTTTTCGTAGTTGTAGTCACCCATGTTTTGCAGAGTGACGAACATTTCCTTAGCTTTTGCATAGTCTTGAAGTTGAAGGCAGCTGTAGGCATAGCGGTAAAAGTAGTCTGCCTGCTCCTTTTTGTTCAGTTTAGTCGGCTTAACAAAGGCGAAATAGTCCTGAGCAGCCTCCTTGTACTTGCCTCTGTCGAAAGAAAGCGAACCAAGAAGGAACTGAACGCGATTAGCATGCGGTGAATATGGATTGTTTTTCAAAAATCTTACAAGCCTTCCGCGTGTGTCTTTTCTTCCCATCTCGTATGCACAGCATGAAAGGTAGTATTCAGCCTCGCCATAGTATGGGTCTCTGTCAACATCCTTGCCTGTCAAGTATTCTTCCAAATATCTGAAAGCTGTGTTGTACTGCTTGATGTCGTACATTTCTTTACCCTCGTAGTAAAGTCTGTCTTCCGTAGTGTAAGTTTTCGTTTTCTGTGCCTGTATTGTCAACGACAACAGCGTAGCGCAGACAAATAAAATTGTTTTCTTCATCACCTAAAAATTGCACTTCTTTGTTATTTTCAGCAAATTTAAGATATTTTTGTCTATTTTTTATCAACATTTTTTGACCGAATTGTCAAGGCTTTTCAAAAATATCGGTTTCATCACAAATTTTGTTCATTAAAATTTTAAAATTGTTGAAAGATTTGTGAATAAACCGTATTTTTTCTTATTTTTCGCCAAATCTGGGAAATAGGGTGCAATACAAAGACCGAAATCATCCGAAAGATTTATCCAAATGTTATAAAATCTTAAAAAAGACACTAAAAGAGCAAAAAGTAATTGAAATGTTAAAAAAATGCTCTATCTTTGGACTGTCTTAAAATGATGATGTTGTGAGAAAACGAATGGCGATTATGTGGCTCGGTGGCATTATGCTCATTTCATTCGTTGGATTGATTATCGTGCAGTCTTCATATATTCGCGAAGCACACTTGATGCACGAGAGTCAGTTTAACGACTTGGTGCGTCGATGCCTGTTCCGTTCCGCCAGAGTTCTTGAGGAGGAGGAAACAAACAGGTACCTGCTAGAGTCAATAAGCAAAGACCAGGATGCAGTTGACAAGTCCGAACTAAGACATAGCAAGATTGAGCAAGCTATAAAGATGCAGACAAGCTGCAAGCGCATTCCACCGAAGTCTTATTTGGAGTCATTGACTGATAAAACTGCGCTCGAGGCGACTTCCCAGATTATGCAGAAGCGACTCAAAGTAAGGTTCAGGGAAGAGAAGGCTCTGCTAGACGACCTTTTGATGCGCCTGCTTTGCGACAATTACACAATGCCTATCACCGAAAGAGTTGATTTCGGCCATTTGAACGCCGTTCTCGAGAGGCAGAAAGACTTACTCGACATCAGTATTCCGCACAGGTTTGCTGTTGTGGACAGATCGGGAGTCGAAGTATATAAGAGCGATGGCTATGAGCCTAACGAGAATACGGTGGTATATTCACAGATGCTGTTTCCGAACGACCCGACTCAGGGCGGCAACTACATGAAGATTTATTTTCCTACTCGAAAGACCTATGTTTTTTCGATGATGAAAAGTATTACGCCAGCCTTGGTTCTGTCAGGTTTGCTGTTGTTCACGTTCATTGTCTCGCTTGTGATGATTACGAGGGAGAAGAAACTTAGCCAGATGCGTTCGGATTTCATGAACAATATGACGCATGAGCTAAAAACTCCGGTTTCATCGATATCTTTAGCTTCACAGATGCTTTCGGACGACAGTGTAAACAAGACTCCGAAAATGATAAGCCATTTGACAGGTGTCATTGCGGATGAAACAAAGAGACTGACGCAGCAGATTGACAAGGTTCTGCAGATGTCGATTCTTGAACGCGAAAGTTCGGCGCTTAAACTTGTTGAGCTTGACATCAACGACCTCGTAGTGAATATTGCGAGCAATTTCGCAATCAAGGTTGAGGCCAGAGGCGGAGATATAGAGACTGACATAGATGCAGACAATCCGTTTGTCAAGGTTGACGAGGTGCATTTCACGAATATAATCTATAATCTTCTAGACAATGCGCTGAAATATACCGAAGGTACACCAATGCTTAAAGTAAGGACTTGGAATGAAAAAGACAAACTTTTCATTTCGGTCACTGATAACGGTATTGGAATCAGAAAATCCGATCAAAAGAAGGTTTTTGAAAAGTTCTTCAGAGTGTCAACCGGTAGCGTTCACAATGTCAAGGGATTCGGTCTGGGTCTCGCCTATGTTCACAAGGTGGTTACGGACCACAAGGGAAAGATAACGTGTGACAGCGTCTTCGGAAAGGGTACTACATTTACCATATCCATTCCAAGCGCGGCAATTTAATACAAAATAAACAAACATATAATAACTTATGGACGAGAAAAAGAATTATTTGGCAAAGATACTTTTGTGTGAGGATGACGAAAGTTTAGGCGGTTTGTTAGGGGAGTATCTCGCTGCAAAAGACTATGAAGTTGTCTTGAAAACGGATGGACTTCAGGGATTAAAGGCATTTAAGTCCGACAAGTTCGATATTTGCGTGTTTGACGTCATGATGCCAATTATGGATGGATTTACGTTAGCGTCAAGTGTTCGTGAAATAGATGCTAACATTCCAATCTTATTTTTGACTGCAAAAACTCTGAAGGATGATATTCTTGAAGGTTTCAAGCGTGGTGCCGACGACTATATTACCAAGCCTTTCAGTATGGAGGAACTTTTGCTGAGAATAACAGCTATACTTCGCCGTTCCGGCGGTGTGAAGAAACAGGAGAATTTGGTCTATAGTTTCGGTAGCTTTACCTATGACACTCATACGCAGGAGTTGATGTCAAACGGAACATTGGTCAAGAAACTTACTACCAAGGAGCATGAACTTCTTTCTCTTTTGTGTTCCAAGGGTAACGATATACTTGAGCGCACTCAGGCTTTGAAGTCCATTTGGATTGACGATTCTGCGTTCAACGCGCGCAGTATGGACGTTTACATCACTAAGCTTCGTAAAATAGTTGAGGCTGACCCGGATGTCAAGCTTTTGAATGTCCACGGAAAGGGATACAAGCTTGTATTTCCTGAACAAAAAGAGGATTAGTTCCTTGTTTTAGTGGTCAATGTTCGTATAATTGAATTAAAAAGGTGGTTTTTGCCACCTTTTTTTGTTTATAAATAGCCGATTTGTATGAGATTATTCCAATTTGGCACAAAATAACCGCAAATGTGCCGAAATTCGAACGATTGTTCAAACTTTTAATAAATTTTGTTTATATCTTTGCATCCGTTACTTAATTTCGAATAAAAACAAAGAAATATATTTTATGGCAAAGTCTTTTAATTCTGTACTAGCAAAGTTTCTTCTAACTGTTGCAGGAAAGATTAACAAGAAGCAATTAGTAAAGGCTTCTATGGATTGTAAGAAGTCTCAAGCAGAGACTCTTAGAGCTATCCTTAATTATGCTAAGGATTCCGTTTACGGAAAGGAGCATAATTTTGCAAAGATTTTGGAGTCAAAGACTGATGACGAACTTTTCGAGGCTTATCGTCAGAATGTTAAAGCCAATGACTATGAGGATTTCCGACCTTATGTAGAGAGACATAAGAAAGGTGAGGAGAATATCCTTTTCCCTGGTAAGCCAAAGATGTATGCTACTACATCTGGAACAACAAGCGAGCCTAAGTGGATTCCTATCACAAACGAGTATTATGACAACATCTATTCCAAGATGACCAAGGTTTGGCTTTATTCGTTCATTGAGAACAGACCAAAGGTATTCGAGGGTAAGATTGTTTCCATCGTAGGTAAAGCTATCGAAGGTTATGCGTCAGACGGTACAGTGTTCGGTTCTGTTTCAGGAGTTACTCAGCGTGACTGTCCAGGTTTTGTCAAGAAACTTTACACAGCTCCAGCAGATGTATTTACTATTGCTGACTATAAGGCTCGCTACTATTGCATCATGCGTTTCGGTATTGAGCAGGATGTAACCCTTGTTGTAACAGCAAATCCGTCAACTATCGTCGAGATGCAGAACAATGTTAACGAGTTCTTTGACGACTATGTCAATGATATCGAGAACGGTACTATCAGTTCAAAGATTAATATCTCTGACGAACTTCGTGCAAGTATGCTTGCTGAGAAGAACATCAAGCCAAATCCAAAGCGTGCAGCTGAGCTTCGTGCATTGAAGGCTAAGTATGGTACAGTTCTTCCTAAGCATTACTGGCCAAACCTTCAGATTCTTAACACTTGGAAGTGCGGTAACACTCGCATGTACCTTGACAAGTTCAAGAATTCATTCCCAGAGTGCTGCTTGCATCAGGAGTTCAGCTACTTCTCTTCTGAGTGCCGTGCCGGACTTGTAATGCCAGAGACTAAAGATACAAACGGAACAGTTGTCTTCCCTCACATGCACTATTTCGAGTTTGTTGAGGAGCATGACGTAGAAAGCGAAAACCCTAAGTTCCTTCAGCTTCATGAGTTGGAAATGGGCAAGAAGTATTGTCCGTACGTAACAACTTGGGCAGGTCTTTACCGCTACACAATGAGTGACCTTCTTGAGGTTGATGGAAAGTTCAACTCCATACCAACAATCCACATGATTCAAAAAATCAACGGTATTGTTACAATGACAGGAGAGAAACTTCATGAGCGTCAATTCATTACTGCAGTAGAGGAGGTTTCAAAGCAGACAGGAAAGAAACTAAAGTTCTATATCGGTTTCGCTGATATGGAGATTTCTGCTTATAGATTCTACTACGAGTTCGAAGATCAGAACATGACTCAGGCGGAGGCAGACGAATTCAACAAGCTTGTCGATACTAAGTTGAAGGAGATCAATATCGAGTATGATGCAAAGAGAGCTTCGTTCCGTGTTAAAGATCCTATAGCACACTTGCTTGTAGAGAATTCATTCGAGAAGTTCAAGGCTCGCTGTATCGAGGAGGGAGCAAGAGACGGTCAGTTCAAACTTAATATCCTTCTTCAGGACGAGAAGAGACACGCAAAGTTCAAGGATTTGGTAAAGGCTTAATTTGAGCCTTCCTCAATTCTATTATTCATAGAGACGCTGTAAAAGGCGTCTCTTTTTCACTTTATTAGCTATGACTATAAAGCAAGATTTAAGTAATATCAAAGCTGTAGTTTTTGATGTTGATGGAACCCTTTATTCCGGTGGCATTGCATTTTGGATTATTGTTGGTGATATCTTCAAGTCGTTATTGTCCTTTAACGAGCGTAAAGTGCGCAACGAAATGAAGACTGAAGATTACGGCAGTGCTGAAACTTTTTATAAAGAGTTTTTTAGGAGATTGGCCAAGAAAACAGGCAAGTCTGAAAACTACCTAGAAACGTGGTATAAGGGCGTTTATATGCCATATATGGCTAATATTATAGCCAAGCATAAGAAACCTCGTGAAAACGCCTCAAAATTGATAAATTCTTTTCATAGTAGGGGAATAGGAGTTCATATCTTTTCCGATTACTCTATGGGAAAAGAAAAGATAGAGGGATTGGGCATCGATACAACACATATAGGCAAGTACTATTGTGCAGAGGATATGGGTGCATTGAAGCCAGTTACAAGACTCTTCAAGGATATATGCGCTGATTTGAAGCTTCATCCCAATGAAGTTCTTATGATAGGTGACACTCCCGGTTCAGACGGGGGTGCTGTAAGTGCCGGCATGCCTTTTGTCTGTATCGAATCAAAAAAGACCAAGAAAATTGACAAAAATAGTGTGTCCTATGATATTTTATCGTGGGAAGAGGTTTGCGCCCTTTTTGATATTTTACCAGCATCTATATAAACAATTGTGCTAATTTACTGCACAATATGGTGCTTTTTGTAGGAATATAAGGCATTTGCACAATTATTCACATTCAAAGTGGCAATTTTTGCTCATTATGGGAAAAAAAATTTGTGAAATTGCAGTTTATACTTTATCTTTGCATCGAAAACAAAAACAGGTAGATTTTTTCATAATTAAGGTTTAGGTTAAATTAAAACGGAGGGGGCTGTGAAGTTCCCTCCATTTTAGTTTATATGGATTTAAGTATCCCCTATTAAATAAAAAATCGTAGCTGTTTTATAACAACTACGATTGCTTAAGGTTTTATTTTATTTTTACTTCTATATAACTTGCATCCTGTTCTATACCGTTAGAATCCTTATACTTAATCTTGTTAAAGAATATAGTCTTTTTGGGAGTCAGATTCTTTTCCCAGTAACTTTTTATTATCTTCGGAATAGTGTCTCCTATAATTGGGTCGAGCGATTTATTGCCCATAGTGTCAAAATACCCAATGTTATATAAAATAACTTCCCCTATTCCCGCATCCATCACTATTCTTTCAGTATTTAGGAGTTCCTCTATAGTCAATTCCCCTTGCGAAAACATGTTATATGTTCCATCATTGTCCTTTATTAGAAGGTATGCCTGCTCTTGTGCTGAAGTACAAAGAGACATCACTGTAAAAAAGAATAATACAAGTTTTTTCATAGCATACTAAGTATATTTATAGACTAATAACTTTCGCTTTCATCAGGGAAATTACAACTCTTGACATCTGAGCAATAGTTACTAACTGCATTAGTTATCACTTCATCAAGGTTGGCATATTTTCTGACAAATTTAGGAAGTTTCATCTGTGTCATTCCAAGCATGTCTTGTAATACAAGAACTTGTCCGTCAGCTTCGACACCTGCACCGATTCCAATGATTGGCATAGAGATTTCCTTTCTTACTCTTGCAGTAAGAGCTGCAGGAATTTTCTCGAGAACAATAGCATAGCAACCAGCCTCGTCAAGAAGTTTTGCATCAGAGATTAGTTTTGACGCTTCAGCCTCCTCCTTGGCTCTAACTCCGTAGCCACCGAATTTGTTAACTGACTGTGGTGTTAGTCCAAGGTGAGCCATAACAGGAATGCCCGCGTTTATGATAGCCTTGATAGTGTCTATAAATTCAAGTCCTCCTTCTATCTTTACAGAGTCGGCGCCAGTTTCCTTCATTATTCTTGCGGCATTGCGTACTCCTTCCTCCTTGCTTGTCTGATAGCTGCCAAATGGCATATCTATTACCACATGTGCGCGTTTCGTTGCATTAACCACACTCTTACCAAAAACTATCATTTCATCAACCGTGATTGGAAGTGTTGTCTTGTTTCCAATCATCACATTCGACGCAGAGTCCCCTACAAGAATAATATCAACACCAGCTTTGTCAACAAGTTGGGCCATAGTGAAATCGTACGAAGTGAGCATAGAGATTTTTTCTCCGCTTTCCTTCATAGACTTGATTGTAGTGGCTGTAACTTTCTTAACCACATTGTTTGTAACTTCTGCCATAAGCCTAATCGTTTTTGTTATTTTGGTAATAATACCACTACAAAGTTAGATAAAGTTTTATAAATTTGCGTCTGCAATACTATAAAAAAGACAAAAACGTAGGCATAATGAAGCTAGACTCGAGATATATGAAATTGATAGGTGTACGAATTTTAAAATTTGTACGTAATTTTATCATCTTTTTCTTTGTCTCTTCAATACTATTTGTTTTGTTATATAGGTGGGTGCCTGTACCGATAACTCCTCTTATGGTTATTCGTACAACAGAGCAGTTTTTTTCCGATGGAGACGTCAGAATTTTAAAGGACTGGACTCCGATTAATAGCATTTCTCCGAATATGGTCAGGGCAGTGATAGCTTCCGAAGACAACAAGTTCCTTTCCCATTCCGGTTTCGATTGGGAAGCAATAGAGAAAGCTAGAGAGATGAATAAAAAAGGTAAAAAACTCGTTGGTGCCAGCACTATTTCCCAACAGGTCGCCAAGAATGTTTTCCTATACCCTAAAAGGTCTTATTTTAGAAAAGGTCTTGAAGCCTATTTCACTTTCCTTATAGAGAAGATGTGGAGCAAAGAGAGAATCATGGAAGTATATTTGAATGTGCTAGAGACCGGTCATGGAATATATGGTGTTGAAAAGGCGTCGAGAATATATTTTCACAAGTCGGCTAAAGATTTGACTCAGTCGGAAGCTGCCTTGATAGCAGCGTCTCTGCCTAATCCCTTGAAAATGAATCCTCAGAAGCCGTCAAACTATATGACTCGCAGGCAGAGTACCATTATGAGGGTTATGCGCCAGTTGGGTAAAATTGATTTATCTGAGGAATCAAAGAAATGAGCAATCTGAAGAATATATCAAAGCTGTTTTCTGCTAATGTTGTTGCTCAGGCATTGGGTGTGATGGTGTATCCTCTGCTTACCCGATTGTACCAGCCGGAAGATTTCGGAGTAATGAACCTTTTCCTTACAGTTGGTTCCATTCTTACACTGGTTGCGGTACTAGATTTGCACAATGCGTTGCCTTTGCCTGAAGAGAGCAAGGGAGCACTTTCTCTTTTCAAGGCAGGTTTGTATTCTTTGGTGGTTGTGGTTATAGGAGTTGTTATTTCTATTCCTTTCATCGGTTTTTTTTCTGTTGAACTTGTCAATGTTTGGTGGATGATGCCGATCTATGTCGCTGTGGTTGGAATGTGGCAGTTGGTGAGCTTCTACATGAACAGAGACAAGCAGTTCGGTAAGATAGCGAGCTATCAAGTTCTGCAAAGTTCCTCCAACTCTTTGCTCAAGATTGTTTTCGGTTACTTGTCACCATCGGGTTTTTACCTTGTAGTGGCGTCTTTACTCGGTCAAATGATTGCCTTTATCTCGGTTTCAACTAAAAAAATGAGGAATATTTTAGTTGAGCTTAAAGCAATCACATCTACCGACATACACTTCTACTTGGACAAATACAGGCAGTTCCCTTTGTATGCATTCCCCAAGAATCTCTTGGTGCAGTTAAGCAACGGGCTTCCCGTAATGATTCTTTCTTCTGCTTTTGATATGAAGGAGATAGGATATTTCTCTTTGGCATTAACAATAGGTTTTCTTCCTATTCAGATGATAGCCAATTCCATCTATCAGGTTTTGCTTCAGACGGTTTCTGAAAAAGTAAACCGAAAAGAGAAAATCAGCGGTTACATCATGAAATTTATCAAATATTCTTGCGTTGGACTGGTACCGGCGTTTGTAGTATTGTACTTTTGCCTTCCTCTGGTTACTGAATGGATGTTCGGAGATGGATGGGGTAGAACAGGAGAGGTGTTGAGGCTTCTTCTTCCCTGGTGTTTTGCAACCTATATGCTTTCCTCATTGGTTTTCATTCCAGAGGTATTGATTAAACTCAAGGGAAACCTTATTATAGAGATAATAAACATTTCAGTCAGGGTATTGGTTATCGAAATAGCAATATACTTCAATAATTTCATGTTAGCTATGCTTTTGATCGGAGTTTTCACGTTTATAATTCGAACGGCTCAGCTAATATGGTTTGTTAGTTTGTCAAAAGCTTATGACGATAGTTTAGTTGTTCGATAGCTCTATTGATGCATAGTTATTGTAAAAAGTAGTACCTTTGCGGTCTAATAAAGCAGATATCAAGTGCAGGAGAATAGCAGTCATACAAAAAAGGTTTTCCTTTCAGGAGTATTCTATTCAGCATTGGCGAAGTATTCGTCTTTGTTGGTGAATATTGTTATTACTGCCATTTTGTCCAGATTGTTTGAGCCTAAGGATTTCGGAGTAGTTGCTATAGCTACGATGTTTCTGACTTTCTTTTCGAATTTGGTGACTGTAGGAATTTCTCCCGCAATAATCCAAAATAAAGAATTGGAAGAAGAAGATTACCGAGGCATAAATTCCGTTGTATGGATATTGGCTTTGGTATTGAGTTTTTTGTTCTATTTGTTTGTTCCTGTCATAGAGTCATACTTTGAGTATGGAGAAGATTTCAGGAATATTCTCTATTTGTTGTGTTTTTGTATATTCTTCTCGGTTGCCACTATTGTTCCAAATGCCTTGCTTATGAAGGACAAAAAGTTTAAGGTAGTGACAGTCAGAACAATAATAGTTAATGTATCAACCGGAATATTGGCAGTTTTCTATGCCCTAAATGGTGGAGGAGTTTATGCACTGCTTGTTAATCCTATTTTGGGAAACTTCTTGATTTTGATAATAAACTATATTTGTCGCCCGGTTTCTTTTTCTTTGAAGTTCTCATTTTTCAACAAGATATTGTCCTTTGCTACCCTACAGATGGTGTTCAATCTGATTTACCTGCTTTACAGAGAGATTGACAAGTTCTGTATTGGAAATATTCTTGGTCCCGACAAATTGGGTTACTATGAGAAGTCGTACAATGTTATGCTAATGCCATTGACAAATGTTTCTGCAGTCTTGTCTCCGGTGCTTCACCCTGTTTTGAGTGACTACCAGAACAACAGGGAATATATTTGCAATGCATATTTAAGGATGTTGAGGCTGCTTTCCGAAGTAGGTTTCGTTATATCCTTTTTATTTTATGCCTTTTCAGATGTGTTGATACTCACCCTGTACGGGGACCAGTGGGTGCCGTCTATTCCGGTGTTCCAAATGCTGAGTTTAAGTATAGCCTTTCAGTTGATGCAGTCGCCTATCGGAGCGGTAATGCAGTCAATAAACAGACTAGAGGCGTTAATCTATGGCAGTTTGATAGTTCTTTTGTCCTTGGTTGTGTGTATTGGAATAGGTTTGTCAACAAAGAGTCTTGAGATTACAGCATTGATGATAACTGTTTCATATGTCATAGGGTATTGGGGGTACAATTACTTTGTCTGCAAGTACCTTGAGATTTCTGTATCCGAGATACTAAGAATCATCGTGAAACCTTTGTCGATATTTGTGGCTGTGATTGTGCAGTTAAGCATTGCCAAGTATTTCCTTGAATGCGGTTCATTGGAACTTTTTGCATGTAATATTGTTATTGTAGTGATAAACTCACTATTTTTGTATTTCACTCACAGTTTGCCCGAAGCAGAGAAACTATGCCGTAAGGGACTGTCCAAATTAAACAAAAACAAGAATTAAGATATGCTGTCTGCAATTACAAGAATATTCAAGCTCGATTTAGCCGACAAGTTAGGAATAAGGAGAAGGCCTTTGGTCATACAGCTGCCTATTACCGGTAAATGTAACTCAAGGTGCGTAACCTGTAATGTGTGGAAGCAAGATACTCATAATGACATAGATCCAGAGAAACTGGGTAAAGTCTTGTCGCATCCATATTTTTCCAAAGTCAGGTCGGTTGGTGTCAATGGTGGAGAAACGGTTTTGCACCGCCAGTTTGAAAAAGTTGTAGACACACTTTTTGTTCTGCCTAATCTTAGGGACATAACTTTGATTTCAAATGGTTTGCTGACGAATATCCTGCTAGAAATACTTGAAGTGGTACATTCCAAGTGCAGGGAACATGGTGTTCATCTGGCTTTAGTCTTTTCTGTCGATTCCATCGGAGAAACTCATGATATTGTTCGTGGTGTTCCGAATGCCTTTAGCAAGACTTCATCTACAGTTCTTGAGGTACTGAAAGACAAGTCAAAGTATTGTGACAGCTTCAGACTTGGCTGTACGATATCCCGTTATAATGTCTATGAGCTTTTCAAGGTGGAAAGTTTTGCTGACGAGAACAATGTTGACGTGGAATATCATCTGGCTGTGCCAAACAAAAGAATACATACGTTCAACGATGCTGAAAGATATTCCGTCCTTTCCGATGAAAAAGCAAAGCTCATGGCAATAGAGTTCTTTCAAAGCAGAATGTCAAAAGCAAAGAATATCGGTGACAAGATGCGCTACTATATGCAGATACTATATCTGCAGAACGGAGGTAAAGGCAGGCTTTCAACATGTAATTTCAGATACAGGGATATTACTATAGACGAGAATATGGAGTTCTACCTTTGTGCTACGGCAAGTGATTCGTTGGGCAATATCTATGATGAAGGCGTAGAAAATGTAACTTCAAAGAAGAGATTCAAGAAAGCCGAGATGCAGGTGTTCTCTAATTGTGACACTTGTATTCACTATTGTTGGTCACCTACAATCAAGGGTGTGTTCATCATCGCCATCGAAAAGCTGAGACTAATATGGCGCAGTAAAATGTTTTAAATGAAACGTGAAAGAATGAAGAGAATAAATATAGTTGGATGGTATGGCACTGAGACTATAGGGGATAGAGCTATTCTTGCCGGATTGGTCAGTTTGTTTTCGCTTGTCGTTGACGAGTTTGAAATAATCTTAGGTTCATTATGCCCGTCATTTTCACAGCGTACAGTTCTTGAGGATGGAGAATTCCTTAATCAAATTTCCGGTGGGAAGATGAAGAACATATCTCTCTATGACACCACTATAAAGTCAGAGATAAAAAAATACGTTCAAAAGAGCGATTTTTTATTTTTTGGCGGAGGTCCCTTTATGGATATACCTGCAACAAAGATGCTGGAGTTCGCTTTCGAGTATGCCAAGAAATGTGGTGTTCGTACCGGAGTTCTTGGCTGCGGATATGGTCCAATCAAGGAAACGAAATACAAGGAGATGGTCAAGTCTTTGGTTTCCGCTTCCGATATTGTCATTTTTCGAGATGCCATTTCAAAGCAGGAATATGAGAAGGAATCAGGGGATGACAGATGTTGTTCTTCAATAGATCCCGCTGTATTCTGTGCAGCCTATGCAAAGCAGATTCTGTCTGTAAGTCAGCCAGAATGCGCTGACGTGGTATTCAACTTCCGTGATGTGACGCTTGATTCCTATGACAGTGTAAAGGCTACCGAATATAAGAACTATTTTTGCTCACTCATCAAAAAGGAAGCCGATGAAAAGGGGGAAAAAGTTCACCTTGTGCCTATGCACACGTACTATGTAGGCGGGGATGACAGGAAGTATCTCTATGAACTGCAAAAATCGTGTGAAAGTAATAAAATACAGTTGCAATCCGTTCCGCTTTCTTTGTTTGACACCATGAAGACGTACTATAACGCAAAGTATTGTTACGGTATGCGTTTCCATTCGGTTGTGCTTCAAACTATTTTGAACGGAAGAAACATAGTTCTGGATTACACCGATTCAAAAAAAGGAAAAACAATCGGTTTTTTGAAACAGCTCGAATTGGAAGATTTCTATAGCAAGTCCTATGTCTCTTTGACTCAGGGTAATTATGTAGATTTGGTACCCGCCGATAATGTGTTGTTTCCGAAAGAAAAAATAGACATGTATCGCAATGTATATATAAATGAATTGTCAAAACTGCTGTAAAGGCCGATGAAATGGAAGTAGATGTTAAAAACTTTATGGAGATATTCAAGGTGAATTGGTTAAAGACCATTTACTTTAACTTCAAGTATCTGCCTTTTAAAAAGGCCATAAAATTGCCGTGTTTCGTTTACCGACATGTGTGGCTGAAGAAGATGGGTGGAGTTCTTGACATTCCAGGCAAAGCAAGTACAGGCATGTTCAAGCTCGGTCCTGTCGGCCTTGGTACTATCGACTGTAAGCGTGAGAGGCTGATTTGGGAAGTCGGGGGAAAAGTGATAGTCAGGGGAAGAACAAATTTTGGACTTGGCAGCAGAATAACAATAGGTCGTGATTCAACTTTGGATATTGGCGCAGACTTCTGTATTTCCGGCAATTCAACAATAATAAGCCAAAAGGGAATAACTTTCGGAGAAAAATGTCTGCTTTCATGGGATATTTTGGTTATGGATACAGACTTTCATGATATAGTCGGACTTGACGGTAATGTGCTTAATGACCCGAGACCAATAACTTTCGGCAAGCATGTGTGGTTAGGTTGCAGAAGTACAATCCTAAAGGGTGTTTCAATAGCAGACGATACCGTAGTTGCTGCCGGTTCCATCATTTCGAAATCTTTTGACGACAACAATGTTATAGTCGGAGGTTCCGGCAAAGACCAAAATGTTATAAAAAGAAATATAAACTGGGTAAAGTAGTACTATGAAAGTAGTTCAGATAAATAAACTTGATACAGACGGTGCAGGGTTGTGCTGTTACAGAATCCACAAGTCCTTGATTCGTCGGGGAGTGGAAAGCTCCATGCTTGTGGCAAAGAAAACGGTGAAGGACTCTACGGTCAGGGCCTATAACAGGTTTCTATATTTCTGCATGCTTGTTTCCCAAACTTTATCCAGAAAGTTCGGCGCAGAAAAAAGAATGAACGAATCTGTAAAAAAGTCCGATGGAGTCAAAGGTTTTTATTCTCTGCCGACGTCGTTTTCTTTCCTTCATCTTGACAAGGCTGTAAGGAACGCTGACTTGGTTCACATTCATTGGGTGAACTGCTTTCTTGACTATCCAAGTTTTTTCGCTAAGGTAAAGAAACCGATTGTGATGACACTGCATGATGAAAACTTGTTCTACGGAATAGCTCATTATGAAAGAAATGTGCTGAAAGACAGCGAGGTTGAGAAGAAGTACTATGACTTGAAACAAAAAAGCATTTCGGGTGTAGAAAAACTTGGTATAGTATTTTTGTCAAAGATGATGTATGACAAATACAAGAACCATGAAATAGTCAGAAAAGCAAAGACAACGATTATTCACAATTCGGTGGACTGTTCACTTTTCAACATCAAAGACAAAAACTCGGCAAGGAAAAAATACGGAATAAAATCCGATGAAACCATATTTATCATGGTTGCAAACGTAATTACCGAAGAGAGAAAGGGACTGCTAGTTGCAATAGAAGCGTTGGAGAAACTAGGTATTCCGAAAGCAAAGATTCTAGCTGTCGGCAACAATCCGACAAATTTCAGTCACGAGCGTGTAATAACTACTGGTCCGATCAGAGACGGTGAGGAGTTGTCGTACGCCTATTCCTCTGCCGATTATTTCATAATGCCGTCCATGCAGGAGGCCTTTGCGCAGACTCCAATAGAGGCGATGGCGTGCGGAGTTCCTGCTGTTGTCTTTCCGGTAAGTGGAACCGAGGAACTTATGAACGATACTTGTGGAGTGAGATGTTCCGGTTTCACTGTCGAAGATCTTGTCGAGGGCATTAAGAAGGCAATGACTACAAGCTATGAAAAAGACAATATTAGAGAATACGTGAGTCTAAACTTTT
This sequence comes from Paludibacteraceae bacterium, assembly GCA_024401535.1. Taxonomy (GTDB): domain Bacteria; phylum Bacteroidota; class Bacteroidia; order Bacteroidales; family Paludibacteraceae; genus UBA1723. The sequence goes on from JAKSKX010000004.1 coordinate 121,866, forward strand.
CCCCGGAGCATATAGCCGATATGTATATTGATTTTTATAAAAATTTGTTGTAAAAATCACGAATGGTCACAACTTTCTGCAAAGTGTGGCTGTAAGTTCTCAAAACAAAGTTGCTATAGGGCAGAAATATAAGTGGTAAAGCTCTTTCAAACAAAGATTTTGGCTGTAATAATGCCAAATGTTCATTTATTTTGACTAATTTTGTACTGATTTTCGTCAAATGATGAAGGAATCAGTACCTACATACCACTTAAATCCTATTATTTCAAATAGTTATACGAAATAGTAGGAGTCATACTATTGACTTTTCAATAAAAATTGTCAGAGGAAATTTCAAATAACAAGAGGATAGCAAAGAACACGATGTTCCTGTATATCCTATTTTGACTTTTTTTGTTGTATGTATTGAAAATCTAATTTAAGAGATAGATATTCGCCTCTATCCTGATCTCCAAAATATTAAATAAAAAAATTAAGATGAAGGTATTAGTCACAGGTGCCAATGGGTATATTGGATGTCACGTTGTGAAAGAACTTCTAAACGAAGGAAATGAAGTTGTAGCTTGCGACATTAGAATTGACGATAGTATTGACTCTCGTGCAGAAAAAATAGAATACAATATCTTTAATTCATTTGACGGAAATCTTTTCGAAAAGTTTGGAAATCCAGATGTTTGTCTTCATCTTGCTTGGAGAAACGGTTTTGTGCATAATGCAGAAACCCAAATGGGAGATTTGTCAGGTCATTACAATTTTTTAACTGCCTTGATCAAGGGAGGATTAAAGCGTGTGGCTGTAATGGGCAGTATGCATGAGGTAGGTTATTGGGAAGGAGCTATAGATGAAAATACACCTTGTAATCCTTCTTCGATGTATGGTATCGCAAAAAATGCCTTACGTCAGTCTTTGATGCTTTATTGCAAACAGAATGAATGTGTTTTGCAGTGGTTACGATGCTATTATATTCTAGGGGACGATAGAAGAAATAATTCCATTTTTTGCAAGATTTTGGAAGCAGAAGAACGAGGACAGGATTTATTCCCATTTACATCAGGAAAGAACAAATATGATTTCATAGAAGTTGATAAACTTGCTGTATTGCTTTCAAAAGCCGTGACTCAGGATAAAGTTAATGGCATAATAAATTGCTGTACAGGTATCCCTGTTTCTTTGGCTGACAGAGTGGAGCAGTTTATCAAGGATAATAATCTGAAAATACGTTTGGATTATGGCAAGTTCCCGGATAGACCATATGATTCTCCTTGTGAGTATGGTGATGTGACTAAAATTACTCAAATTTTGAATCATAAATAGGTGTAAGTGATTTTGTCATGAAAAAAAACATATCTGAAATATTAAATAGTATTTGCAGAAAGATAGTCAATAGGTCAAACTACAACTTCCCTTTCAAGAAGTGCGGAGCTAATCTTAAAGTGTTGGGTTTCCCTTATTATTGCTGGAACAAGAATGTATTTCTAGGAGATAATGTTCAGATATATCCAGGAGTAACTTTTTTTGGTGATGGAGATGTTGTTATCGAAGATAATGTAAAGATAGGTAACAATGTTATTATAAATGCTACTAATGATGGTGGTGGAATAAGGATAGGAAAGGGTACTATTATAGCTGCAAATTCCTATATTATTGATAATAATCACGGTACAAAAATCGGAAGTAGTATTTGTGAGCAAAAAGTTGAAGCATTACCTTTGCAAATTGGTAAGTATTGTTGGATTGCTGCAAATTGTACTGTAGGAAAAGGAACAATTCTTGGGGATGGTTGTGTTGTGGCAGCAAACAGTTTCGTGAACAAGGAGTTTGAGGCTAATTCGATAGTTGGAGGTTCTCCTGCAAGATTTATCAAGTTAAGGTCATAGCATATAACGATGAGCATACTTTATTCTATACGTTTTTACTTTAACTGTGTAAGTGGCTGTGTTTCTCGTTATTTAGAAAGATTTAAACTGGAAAGAAAGTTTCGTAAAGAAGGTGGAATTCTTGGTCAGTCGTCGCAGTTACTAAATTCCCAATATATTGTCATTGGAAAAAATGTTAGAATAAAGGAAGGTTATAGAATAGAATGCTATGATAATTTTCATGGTCAAAAACTGAACCCTAAGTTAATATTGGAAGATGGTGTAATTATTGGACCAAGGTTTACGTGTTTTGTAGCGGATATGGTACGTATAAAGAAAGACACTATTTTTGCTGGGAATGTGACTTTAGTTTCAGAAAACCATGGTATGGATCCAGAATCGAGTCTTCCGTATCATGCGCAACCTTTGACTACTGGCTTTATAACTATAGGAGAGGGTTGCTGGTTAGGACAAAATGTAACAGTTTTATCTAATGTAACAATTGGAGATAAGTGTATCATTGGCTCCAATTCAGTTGTTGCCAAAGATATACCTCCGTATTCTATTGCGGTTGGATCTCCGGCTCGTGTGATTAAACGATATAATTTTGAAGAGCATAAATGGCAGAGTTTGACAAAATAATAGTTCTAAGTAACGGAACAGAATGGTGTCAGAGATGTTGGAAAGCTGCGTTGGATAAACATCCAATAAAATTTTTCAATAATCAGTTGCCGATAGAAAATAAGAAGATAGAGGGTTTTTGCAGAAACTTATATTTAAGATATAGTTTTTTGCGTCCTATTTTGACTTTATTATTTTTCCTTATGCTTGGTATAAAGACAAAGGAAAACACACTTGTGATTATCTATGATTGGAATATACTTACAATGAATTCTAGGCTGATGAGCAGAATTCGTAGAAAAACCAAGTTGGTGTATTTGTTTTCCAATATTGTCAAGATTACGGGTGCCACAAGTTATGGAATCCTTGATAATTTGAAAGATAATTATGATATGGTTTTTGCATTCGACAGTATGGATGCAAAAAAATATGGTTTTAATTATCATAGGCTTATTTATGAAAAGCCGAGTGATTTTGACTTTTCAGGACCAAAGTCTGATTTGTTTTACGTGGGTCAGGCAAAGGATCGTCTAGGCAAACTTATAGAGATATTTGAGAAGGCAGATTCTTTAGGTTTGAAATGTGATTTCCATATTGCAGGAGTACCAGAAGAACTTCAAAAGCATAAAGACAAAATCATCTATAATGAAAATATGTCCTATGATGACGTAGTTAGGCATATTTGTTCTTCAAGGTGTCTTGTTGACGTAATTCAGGGGGAGTCAACTGGTCTTACGATTAAGACATGCGAAGCGGTGATATACAATAAAAAGTTGATAACTACTAATACAAATGTTGTAAATGAACCATACTATAAATCTTCAAATATTATGGTTTATGATGAGCATAATTGTGATATAGACACTTTTTTAGGTGTAGAAATGGAAAGCACTACAGAAAAGGATTGTTATTGTTTTTCCGTTGAATCCCTTTTAAATAGTATCATTAGTTGCAATAAATAGTTAATGGAATCGCCGTCAGTAAAAAAAGAGTTCGTACTAGGTGTTTTTTTTGTAGCAGTTTCGAAGTACATAGGCCTGTTTCTTCAAATAGTGATAAGCGCTATACTTGCTAGATTGGTAGAGCCTTCTGATTTTGGTGTAGTAGCGGTTGCCACTATTATTATTCAGTTTTTTTCAACATTATATGAGGCAGGTCTAGGAACAGCTATTATTCAGAATAAGGAGTTCCAAAATAAAGATTATGATTCTATATTCACACTTTCTACATTATTAGGAATCTTCTTTTTTTTGATCTTCTTTTTTTCTAGTGATTTTATAGCAAGGTATTATGAAAATGAAAGTCTTTCAGATATTTGTAAATGGTTAAGTTTAACGGTAATAATTGGAGCAATGAATGTTGCTCCCAATTCAATTTTGTTAAAAGATAAGAAGTTTAAACTACTGAGTATTCGTTCTCTTGTTGCCCAGATATTTGCAGGTGTTGTATCTATATACATGGCTTTTAGTGGCTATGGTGTTTACGCTTTGGTAGCATCCGTTATTATAGCGAATGTATTGATTTTTGGTTTTAATTATGCTTTGTATCCGTTAAAGCTGAATTTCAGATTCGATTGTATTAAGGAAGTATTGTCTTATTCTTTATTTCAGTTTTTGTCAAATTTGATAGCATATTTGAGTAGAAATATGGACAAACTGATAATAGGAAAGTTATTGGGAATGTCTCCTTTGGGATATTATGAAAAATCATACAAGTTGATGATGATGCCATTGCAGAATATAACATTTGTCATAACTCCAGTACTTCATCCGATATTCTCTAATTTTCAGAATGATTTAAACTCTATAGTCCAAAAATATATGAAACTATTGAAGACTTTGGCCTATATAGGTTTTCCGTTGACTGTTTTCTTGTACTTTTGTGCTGCAGAGTTGATTCTTGTTTTTTTTGGTAGCCAATGGTATGATTCCATTCTTGCATTCAAGATACTTTCATTAACTGCTGGTATTCAGGTTTTAAATTCTACATGTGGTTCTATATTTCAATCAATAGGTTCTACGAAAGAATTGTTTATCAGTTGTTTGTTGAGTTTTCTTTTTATGGCGTCAGGTTTATATATTGCCTGTGTGTGTTTTAAAACAGTAGAGTCTGTGGCTTACGCATTTGATATTACTTTAGTTATAGGTGTGGTAATAGTTTTCTCTATATTATTTCGTAAATTAAAAGTGTCAATAGTTGATTTCCTTAAGACAATGTCTAGTCCGGTGATACTTTTTGTGTTATTGTTCGGATTTATGTTTGTTTATTCTGAGTATGTTGTCGTAGAAAACTTGATATTGTCAGCGGTGCTGAAATTTGTTATAATATTTTCATTGGCAGTTTCTTATATGTTATATGTTAAGGTTATCTCATTTTCTGATATTAAGAATGTCTGTAATAAGATTATCAAGAGAAACAATTAGTATAGTATGAAGGTTCTTTACTTATTACATTCTACAATTCAAGGAGGAGCCACAATTTCATTTATGAATATGGTTTGTGGACTTGTAAAAGAAGGAGTTGTACCTGTAATAATACATCCTCATAACGAGAATGATATTTTTCAATCCTTCATAAATAGATTTAATATCAAGAATTATGAGATAGATTTGCCTGTATGTATTTTCCAGAAACCAGAGAAAAGAGACGGTAATATATTAAGAACTGTTAAAAGTCGTATTCTTTTTTGGAAGCAGAACATAATTGCAAATAGAAAGATTCAAAAGATTTGTGAAAAAGAATGTCCAGATATAATTCATACAAATACCGGAGTAGTTCATATTGGTTATAAAGTGGCAAAAGCTAATAAGATTCCTCATGTCTGGCATTTAAGAGAGTATCAAGATGCTGATTTCAATTGGATTATTTATCCAACCAAAGAGAAATTCGAGAAGTATTTAAGGGATGGTTATGTAATATCTATAACCGAAGATATTCTTGCGCATTTTAGTTTAAAAGATTATTCGAAGGCCCTATGTATATACAATGGATGTATGTCAAAGGATTCGATTCGGTTTATTTTGCCAAAAGAGAAGTACTTTTTGTGTGCAAACCGAATCAGCCCAGAAAAATCAATGGAAGATGTAATTTCTAGTTTTGGCTCTTTTTATAGAACTAACAAAGAATACAAACTTGTAATTTGTGGTTTTGGTGAGGATTCTTATATAGAAAAATTAAAACATTTGGCTGTTTCAGTATGTTGTTCTGATGCAATCGTGTGGAAAGGCTTTGTGAAAGATCCTTCGGAGTTAATGTCAAAAGCTTCTGCTTTGATTGTAGCTTCTAAATCAGAAGGCTTTGGAAGAATGACAGCTGAGGCCTGTTTGCAAGGTTGTTTGGTAATTGGAAGGAATACAGCAGGTACAAAGGAGATTTTGGACAAGACAGGAGGTTTTTTGTTTGATACGAATGCAGATTTGACAAATAACTTGCATTATATATCTACATTAGATCAAGATGAATATTCGAAGAAAGCGTTAAGTGCCCAAGTTGTAGCAAAAGATTTATATTCTATAGAATCCAACATACAAAAGATAAGTCTTTTATATAAAAGGATTTTGAATGATTGAAAAATTGTTTTATAAAAATATTTTCTCAACAATTAGGGGAAAGTTTTATTGGCATTATTGGCAAATATATAATAAATTTGTGGCTCGTTCATTCAAAAAACTTGATGGTGTTATTATTTCCCCAAATCAGTTAGCTGGAGTTGACTGCATTTCTATTGGAAAGGGTACAACTGTCAATAGCAATGCTATATTAACTGCTTGGACTGGATATAGGGATCAAAAATTTTCACCTTCGATCACTATTGGGGAAAATACTATTCTGGGTGAGAATATACATATAACAGCTTGTCAGTCAATTACTATTGGAAGTAATGTTTTGACAGGAAGATATGTTTTTATAAGTGACAATTCTCATGGGGACTGCTCTTTTGAACAGTTGGATGTCCCTCCTGTAGAGCGTCCTTTATATATTAAAGGTCCAGTAGTTATAGAGGACAATGTGTGGATTGGAGAAAGAGTATGCATATTATCTGGTGTACATATTGGAAAAGGCGCTGTAATTGCCGCAAATGCTGTTGTTACTAAAGACGTTCCTGCTAATACAGTTGTTGGAGGTGTACCAGCAAAGATAATCAAAGAAATCAAAAAGAATTAACTATCTGTATAGTTATAAATTATTGTTTGAATTATGGATAAAGATATAAAAATAATAGCATATTATCTTCCCCAATTTCATCCGTTCCCTGAAAATGACGAGTGGTGGGGAAAAGGTTTTACAGAATGGATAAATGTAGGTAAGTCTAAACCATTGTATCCTGGACATAAGCAGCCTGTGGTTCCCGGGGAGTTGGGTTATTATGACTTAAGAATTCCGCAAGTAAGGGAGGAGCAAGTTCGTTTAGCTAAAGCAGCTGGAATCCATGGTTTTTGCTATTGGCACTATTGGTTTAATGGTCATCAGTTGATGAATGATATCATCGACGATGTTTTGGCTTCAGGTACTCCAGATTTCCCGTTTTGTTTTGGATGGGCTAATGAGACTTGGAAAAAGAAAATGTGGAATGTGGACGGCACTGGAGACAAAATATTGATAGAACAGACCTATAATGGAGAGCAAGACTATAGAGCTCATTTTGACTATGTAAAAAAGTTCTTTAAGGATCCGAGATATATTAGAGTTGATAATTGTCCATTCTTCTTCATTTACAGACCATTGGATTTCAAAGATGTTAAAACATTTATGGCTTTGTGGAACAAGTGGGTAAAGGAAGAGGGTATAGCGGAAAAGGTTTATTTTGTTGCCAACGTAATTGATGAAAAGGACCTAGATTATACATTGTCATTAGGATTCAGCAAGGCAGTGATTCAGTTGAACTATAGATTTTCTGATTGGTCTTTATTTTCAAGGCTCTTGTTCAAAATCGAGAGAATGATTAAAATTCCAATGCTTGTAACCTATAAAGACGCAGTCAAAAGACTGTTCTCTAAAGAAATAGATATGCGTGAGGATGTGATTCCTACAATTCTTCCTAGGTGGGACCATTCCCCTCGTTCTGGCATAAAGAATATCGTATTGCATAATTCGACTTCCGAACTCTTTAGGGAGCATGTTAAGTCAGTTTTGAATGGGGTAAAGCAAAAACAAAACAAGTGCATTATGCTCAAGTCCTGGAATGAATGGGCAGAGGGAAACTTTATGGAGCCTGATTACTATAACGGTGATTCCTATGTAAGAGTTCTAGGTGAGGAGTGCAGAAAATTGTAGTCTTTTCTACTATTAAGTTTGGTTGTACTGATTCCTTTTTATAAATGATGTTTATAGAAGTATGAAACAGAAACTGTTGATCCTTTCTCCATTTTTACCTTGGCCCTTGAACACGGGAGGAAATGCTGGAGTGTATAATATGCTTAAATCTGTTGTTGAAGATTATGAGGTTCATTTTGTAACATCTATGAACAGCATAAATAAGCCAGAATATGTTAAGCTATTAACTAGTCAGATCAAGGGAATAACATTTCATTTATACGACTATAAGAAAGCAAATAATAAAAAATTTGAGTACTTCAGAAAGATAGTAAGAAGACTCCAGCTAAGAATGAATTTTGAAGGAAACATAAACGCTTTGTCCTTCAATTTAAATGATGAGATTACCCCTGATTATATAGAATTTGTAAAAGATATAATATACAAGAACAATATTGACTTAGTTCAAGTTGAGTTTTGTTCTTATTTGCCTTGGGTGTACGCATTACCAAAATCAGTAAGAAAGATATTTATTCATCACGAATTGAGATATGTACGCGATTCGCAGGAGTATGAAAAAAATACTTATGGCGCTTATTTGACTGATTTTGCAAAGGACAATGAAATATCAATGCTAAACAGGTTTGACAGAATTGTTTCGCTGACAAGTATTGATAAGGAGAAGTTGGAAAAAGAAGGTGTTAGAGTTCCTATTTACGTTTCAACTTTGGCAATCACTGACAACACACCTGACTTTACAGTATGGAAATCTTCCAATCGATTATCTTTTGTCGGGGGTAGCGGACATTCTCCAAATTATGAGGGAATAAAGTGGTTTGTCATGAACGTATTGCCTTTGGTTCAAAAACAAATAAGTGATGTAAAACTGGACATTATAGGCAGTTGGAGTCCTGAAAGTCAGAAAGAAATCTTGAATCTGTCGTCGGCAGTAGAGTTTAAGGGTTTTGTTCCCTCTTTGATTGATGGCATAAAGAATACACTGATGATTGTTCCCATAAATATTGGAAGCGGTATAAGGATGAAGATACTTGAGTCATCAAGTAATTCTGTACCTTTCGTTTCAACTGTTGTTGGTGTTGAGGGACTAGATTTTGAAAGCGGAAAAGATTGCTATATAGCGAAAGACAAGGATGAAATGGCAAAACAAATCGTAACCGTTTTAGAAAATCCCGATATCTATGCGTCTTTATCAAAGAATGCTTATGACACATTTGTCAGCAAGTATTCTTTTGATGCTATGAAGAAAATGAGACTCAATGTGTATGTATTTAACGATTAAAACAGTTAAATAAAATAGGAACTTATTGATTTGGACCTTATTAACAGTTCCATTTACTCATGAAGGAAAGAATAGTATTCATAGATGCTTTACGTGGTTTAGCAATACTGCTTGTTGTATTGGGACACGTCCCTGGTTATATTTTCGAGAATTTTGACGTAAATGCCAGGGCTTCAGAAAACATCTTATGGTGTGTTATTTATTCTTTTCACATGCCATTATTCTTTTTCTTGTCTGGATATGTAGGCTTAAAAAAAGGCATAGATGTTGGAAAAACTATATTGAACAGAACCTTATCGTATTTACTGCCTTACATTGTTCTTTTCGTTTTTGTTGGTGAGTATTGGTTTCTATTGTCTTTATGGGAATTCAGTATGGTGGGAATACTTGTCATGTATATTTCTGAAAAGGTGAACATGTCATCGAGAGCAGAGATAGCTTTGATATTGTTCTTTTGTCTTTTATCTGTACTTATTCCGAAACTGAGTTTCACAAATGAGTTTATAAAGCTGCTTACTCATAATATGGAGCAGATGCCTTCGTTCTTTTTAGGTTATATTGTAAATAAAAGAGAAAAAGTAAAAGACCTAGTTAGGAGCAGGTTGTCATATACTTTATTCGGAGTTTTATGGTTAGTTTTAGTTTATGCCTTTTTCAGAGCTATTGACATTCCTTTACCGGCTTCCGGTACTATAATGTACCATTCTACGTGGTTGTGTGGAGTGCTGTTTTTTTATAACATGTTTAGCAACTATTTCAATACAAGTAGTTATGTTACTGACAAATTATGTTACTTCGGGAAAATATCTCTGGTAATTTATATATTTCATTTCTTCTATATACCTCATCTACATGATTTGGGGAATTATCTATTGAAGTTTGACATGCAGTCATTATTGGTGCTGGAATTATTTTGCATGTTGATCATTTCATTTTGTTCCATATTTCTCTGTCACCTGACATATATTGTATTATCAAAGAGTAGATTGTTTTCTTTGCTGTTATTAGGGAAAGGTTATAAATCGTGGTAAGATCGATAGTAATATATTATTTGCCGTTATATGTTGCTATTGCAGCAATATCCATGTTCAAGCCATGTTCCTGGTTTTTGGATTTACCTATTGTAGCTGGAATAGGATATTTGTTTATTACAAAGCAATTTAAGTTATATACTTTTGATATACTTATATTTGCATATATGTTGTATTGCCTTATATCCTTTGTCTTTTCTAGTTATCCGTTTGAAGTTTTCCTCAATACAGCAAGGTGGTCATTATTACCCATAGGTTTTTATTTTTTTGCTAGGTTTATAGGTTATGTAAGGGGGTATTCCTTTTATGAATCCTTAAAGAAGCCACTGTTCGTTGCAATAGCAGTGGGTTTTTTGCTGTATTTGACCATGCCTTCCTTCTATTATAACTTTAAACTCTCGGCTGTATCAAATACAGGTTTTGACCTAGATTCACTTTCTGATTATTATATACAGGAAATGATGCGTTTTTCGTCCTTTTGGTCACATTCCTATGCAATATCTTCTTTATGTTTGTATATGCTTATATATCTGCTTACGAAGATTGTAAGGAATATGGCGAACATTAAGGAGATGGTATTTGTCTTGTTATGTTATTTTGTCATTTTTTTTGCTCAGCAGAGGGTTAACATTGCATATTCTGCCATTATTTTGATCATCTTTTCAGTATATTCGTTAATAGTGAATAGGGGTAAATATTATTTAGGTATTATTTGGCTCTTTATTTTCTTTAGCATTATATTGGTTTTGATGTTTTTAAATTTTTTCAATCCTGATTTTGTTGACTATGTACTTGAACGCACTATAAACAGCGAGTCTGGGGGTAAGGGAATGATAGTTGAAAGAGTAGAAATGTTTTCGGAATTTATAGAAAAATTCTCTCTTATCGGAGATGGCTTCGGGAAGTATGGATTAGCAGCATACGGATATAGCCCTTATGTATGTAGTGATTGCGACTATATAAGGATTATTGCTGAAATTGGCTATTTAGGCTTTTCTATTTTGGTTCTCATACTATTGTCAGCTATTGTATTAGGCTTTTGTAATTTTAAGCTCCTTGCTTGTGAAACATCTATAGTGTTGTTTTTTCCGTTTCTAATGGTTGGAGCGGCAGCATTTGAGAATGTATATTTTTGTTTGCCAGTATTCTGGTATAGTTTGGGCAGAATATATTATTATACGAGTGTAAATCTGCAAAAGAAGGAAGTTAATAATGGCTGATATTGATGTCTCTATCGTTATAGTTTGCATGAACAAGCTGGATAATCTTTATCCATGTCTTAATAGCATCAAGCAATACACAAATGTATCCTATGAAGTTTTTGTGGTTGCCTACTTGTTTTCAAAAGAAAATTTAGAGAAGGTAAGACTTGATTTCCCATGGGTGAACTTTATAGAGAGCAATGAAATTCGTGGTTTTGCCGAGAATAACAACTTGGCTTTAAGGCTTGCTCAAGGAAAGTATTGTTTTGTGCAGAATGATGATACTGAGCTAAAGATGCCTGTAATAGACACGCTTTGTTCAGATTTCGAGCGAAGTGACGAAAAAGTTGCCTTGTTTTGTCCGAAACTGTTGTATGCGGACGGGTCTGTGCAGTATTGTGGTGTGGGAGAGTATTCCTTCGGCACAATCATTTCAAGGGAGTACAGTTTTAATCCAAAGCGAAAACTGAAATCGGATTACATAGACAAACCCGGAATTTTCGAGACTCTAAATGCCTGTGGTGCTGCATTTTTAATACGCACAGATGTTTTTCGTGAAATGGGCTTTTTTGACGAGAAGTATTTCTTCTGTCCTGAAGACTTGGCGTTGACTGTTAAGTTGAGAGAGAATGGATATAGGATTTTCGTTGATTCCGACGCATATATCTATCATAAAGAAGGAGGAACATGGGGTAAGCTGAGAACTGCGACAATGCCCACACAGTTGAAGGGTGAGCAGATTTTTTCTGCAGATTCCGGTAAAATTTACTACTGGTTGTTTGCCTTGCTTGTCTTTCCTATAAGATTCTTCAAAACTATATGCTGGAAGCTGAAGACATTTTTGGGTGGCGATGAGAAGTCCAAGATAATGGCTAAGGCTAATTGGAACGTATGTAAGTCTTTGTTCTCATCAAAAACACCTAAGGAAATTTTTGTTTCATATTATCTGGAATTGAAGAAATAATATGGCCGGATTTGCTACTGTTTTTAAAATCAATTGGTTAAAGACAATATATCTGAACTTTAGATATTTTTCTTTGGCGGAAGCTTTAAAACTGCCTATTTTTGTATATCGAGGAGTAAAGATAAGGTCAAGTAGAGGGAATATAGTAGTAAAAGGTGATTTGAGTATCGGAATGTTGAAAATTGGACCAAATGGAGTTGGAACTATAGACACCATGACAGAACCGACTATTTGGCAGTCCGACGGTACTTTAGTTTTGCACGGGAAGGCTATGTTTGGGGTTGGATCCCGTTTGTGTATAGGAAAAGGTGCAGAACTTTCCTTGGGAAAAGACTTTATGATTACCGGAAGGTCCACGATTATTTGCGGCAAGAGAATTGCTTTCGGAAATGATTGTCTGCTTTCCTGGGATATACTTATGATGGATACAGATTTGCATAAGGTTACAATTCCATTGGAAGGAGAGAAAAAAGTGATAAACAATGCTGAGCAGATTACTGTAGGTAATCATGTTTGGATCGGATGCAGAAATACAATTCTAAAAGGTGTCTCTATCCCCGATAATACTGTTGTAGCTGCAAATTCTACCATAACAAAGTCTTTTTTTGAAGAAAACACAATTATTGGTGCAAGTAATAAAGTTTTGAAAACGGGAATTTCTTGGGAGCAATAACGAATTTCTGATAGTATTAGAAAGAGATGCGAATTTTATTAGTTCATAAATATTATTACAGGCGAGGAGGAGATTGCGTCTATGTTTTGAACCTCGAAGAGGGACTTAAAAAGATGGGGCATGAAGTCGCGATCTTTTCCATGTCGCATCCTTCCAACTTCGAGACTCAGTGGTCTTCCTATTTCCCTTCTGAGGTTGATTTTTCAAAGAAACAGAATATTTTTACTGCACTGAGAAGGCCGTTTGGTACAAGAGAAGTTGCCAGCAAATTCTCTGCAATGATTGACGAGTTTCGTCCTGACGTTGTCCATTTCAATAATATTCATAGCCAGCTGTCTCCTATTGTTGTCGAGATTGCCAAAAGAAAAGGCATTCGGGTGGTTTGGACAATTCATGACTATAAGCTGCTATGTCCCAGATATGACTGTTTAAAGTCAGGCGTTGAACCCTGTGAACTATGCTTTGACGACAAATCTTTTGTTTTGAAGGGAAAGTGTATGAAGAACTCCTTGATTGCCAGTATTTTGGCATACGGTGAGGCAAAAAAGTGGAGCAGAGAGCGTTTAGAGAAATCAACTGACGTGTTTGTTGCTCCTTCAGAGTTCATGAGAAGCAAATTGATAAAGGGAGGTTTTAGTCCGAATAAGGTAGTGACTTTATTGAATTCAATAAATACAGATCTTTGCAAAAATGTCTCTTTTGAAAAGTCTGACTACTATTGCTTCATTGGAAGACTTTCGCATGAAAAAGGTATAAACACTTTGCTTGAGGCTGCCTCAAAGTTGCCTTATAAACTGATTCTTATAGGCACTGGCCCATTATATTCGGATTTGAAGAAGCATGAGTCAGAAAATATTGAATTCGTTGGGTTTAAAAACTGGGAAGAGATAAAGGCTATAGTTTCCAAAGCAAGATTTTCTGTTGTGCCATCAGAATGGTATGAAACATTTGGTTTGGTTAATGCCGAATCCATGTGCCTTGGAACTCCGGTCTTAGGTGCAAACGTGGGTGGAATACCGGAATTGATTATTGATGGTGATAATGGCATGATTTTTGAGAGTCGTAATGTTGATGATTTGAAAAATAAGATAGAGTTGATGTGGAATGCAGATTTTAATTATCAAAAAATATCAAATGACGCATTGATTAAGTTTGATTCAGATTCTTATTGTAACGAAATATTGAAAATATATCAAGGGGATAGAATATGAAAATAGCATTCATTTCAGTAAGAGGTATTCCTAACAACTATGGAGGTTTTGAGCAGTTTGCTGAGTACATTTCCATAGGGTTGGTTAATAGGGGACATGAAGTCACAATATATTCTCCTTCTTATCATCCATACCAAAAAGATGAGTACAAAGGAGTAAAGATTGTGCATATTCCTAGCCCGGAAAAATGGATGGGAGCTTCGATAGGAAGCTTTTTCTATGATTTCCTTTCGTTAAGGCATGCTTTGAAAAAGGGCAATTACGATATCATATACGAGGCCGGTTATACAAGTATTATTCCCGCATATATTTGTTTTGACGTAAAGAATATAAAAAATCCAATCTTTGTCACCAATATGGACGGATTGGAATACAAACGAACAAAGTTCAATCCCCTTGTTCAAAAGTTCATTTTCTGGGAGGAAAAAATGGCAGTAAAACATTCTCATTATCTAGTGGCAGATAATATGGGAATAAGTGATTACTACAAGGAAAAATACGGAAAGCCATCAAAATATCTGGCTTATGGAGCTGACATCTATAATGATTACGACTCAAGTCTGTTGGATGAATTTGGCTTGATAAAGGACAATTACTATCTGATAGTTGCAAGAATAGAGCCGGAAAACAATATAGAGATGGCTATACAGGGTTATTTGAGTTCAAACGAGAACGGTCGCCGTCCTTTGATAATTGTAGGAAAGACAAATACATCCTTTGCCAAGAAATTGATTTCAAAGTATGCTAAAGAGAAATCTGTAAAATTCCTTGGCGGCATATATGACTTCAAGAAGATAAATTCAATAAGGAAGTATTCCTTTGCATATTTCCACGGTCATTCGGTCGGTGGAACAAACCCATCTTTGCTAGAGGCAATGGCAAGCGAGGTTATGATGCTTGCACACGACAATATATTCAACAGAGCTGTGTTAAAGGAGGGTGCCTGTTTCTATGACTCAGCAAAATCTGTCACTGACTTGTTGAACGGCATTGACAAGATTGTCGAAGACAATAAGACTCGTCTAGTTGAATACAATTTGGAGAACATCAAAACAAATTATTCGTGGAGCCATTTAGTTGACCAGTACGAGGAATACTTCAACTGGTTAATTGAAGACAAAGGTCAACACAGACTGCAGAACTTATAATCACTAGAATAAACTATAATTGATATATTCATGCCGAAAAAGAAACTTCTTCATATAGTAGAAGCATTTGCTGGTGGCGTTCTTTATTATTTCAAAGATTTGACTCGTAATCAGATAGAGGATTACGACATTACGATTCTATGGGGGAAGCGCCCCTTGACGCCCGATAATGTGGAGGAACTTTTTGATCCGCGCATCAAAATGATTTGCATTGAGGATTTTGACGGTCCATATAAAACGGTCTTTAATTTAAAAAACTATTATACAGTACGTAAGTATTTTAACGAGATAAAGCCTGATATTGTTCATCTGCATTCTTCTGCGGCTGGCTTTGTTTGCAGGTGGGCTTTGCCTTGCGGCAAGGTGCCTACATTCTATACGCCACATGGTTTCTCCTTCCTTCCCGGCAGTGGAAGCAAACTTAAGCGTTCCTTTTATCATGCCGTAGAGTGGATTTCTGCAAAGCGTCCGGCTAAGATTATCGCCTGCAGCAAGGGCGAGTACGAAGAGGCTTTGAAACTTACAGACAACTGCACCTATGTGAGCAACGGCGTTCCTTTTGACAGCCTTGCACCTTACAGAAAGACAGAGGTCAAGCTTAGCGAACCTATCATCGTCTGTACAGTAGGCCGAATAATGACGCAGAAGCATCCGGCTTTGTTCAACCGAATCGCTGAGCTTTTGCCAGAAATTAAGTTTATTTGGATTGGAGATGGAGAGTTGAGGCCTCTATTGACATCTCCGAACATCGACATTATGGGTTGGGTGAACAGAGAGCAGTCTCTGGAACTTACTCAAAAGGCGGATTTTTTCATCCTTCCTTCGCTTTGGGAGGGACTTCCTATTTCTCTTCTTGAGTCTATGGCTCTTGGCAAGGTTTGTTTTGTCAGTGACATTATCGGCAATAGGGATGTAATCAGAGACAGGGAGAACGGACGTATTTGCACAACTGCAGAACAATTCGCAGACGCTATCAAGGAAGCCATCGCAAACCCTTCAGCCTGCCAGAAAATGGTGGATTGCGCAATGAAGGACGTCAAAGAGCAGTACAATGCTTCGTGCATGGCTGACAAATATTCAAAAATATATAACGGTGAAATTTAATGAACGTAGGAGATAAACTTCCAGATATTCTCGGCAAAGACCAAAATGGAAACGAAATAACATTAGCTTCCTTGAAGGGGAGAAAGTGGGTTATCTATGCTTACCCCAAAGACAATACAGCCGGTTGCACAGCCGAAGCTTGTTCTTTGAGGGATCATAAGGCGGCTCTTGAAGCTAAGGGTTATGGGATTATCGGTATCAGCAAGGATTCTGTCTCTTCCCATAATAAGTTTATTGAGAAGCAGGCTTTGAATTTCTCCTTGATTTCCGACACTGACACAACTTTGCTTCAGGCACTTGGGGCTTGGGGAGAAAAGAAAATGTGTGGAAAAACATCTATAGGAACTTTGCGTACAACATTTCTTGTCAACGAAGATGGTGTGGTTGAACACATCTTTACCCCTAAGCAGATTAAGACTAAGGAACACGCTGAGCAAATTCTTGAAGTACTGAAATAACTATGTCCCAGATAATTCGTAGCAAAGCGCCGTTGAGGCTAGGCTTGGCTGGAGGTGGAAGCGATCTTTCCCCATACAGCGACACATATGGTGGCTATGTGCTTAACGCTACAATAAATCTCTACGCATATTGCACAGTAGAGGTTACTGACAGCGGCAAGATTGAAATCAACGCCTATGACGCTGACTGCTTTAAATCTTATGTGTCTGCAAGTTCGTTAGAGATTGATGGCGAGGCAAGTCTTATCAAAGGTGTTTATAATAGAGTAGTAAAAGACTTTAATCTTCAACCATTATCTTTTAAGATTACAACTTACAACGATGCGCCTGCCGGTTCTGGATTGGGAACTTCCTCGACAATGGTAGTTGCCATATTGAAGTGTTTTGTCGAGTGGCTAGGTCTTCCTTTGGGAGATTATGAGGTTTCCAGATTGGCTTACGAGATAGAAAGAAAAGATCTCGGTTTGAGCGGAGGCAAGCAGGACCAGTATGCCGCTGCATTCGGTGGATTCAATTTCATGGAGTTCCTTACAAACGATATGGTTATCGTAAACCCGTTGAAGATCAAGCGCTGGATAGTTGATGAGCTTGAAGCCTCTATGCTTCTATATTTCACAGGTCGGA
The DNA here is from genome assembly GCA_024401535.1 of Paludibacteraceae bacterium. Taxonomy (GTDB): domain Bacteria; phylum Bacteroidota; class Bacteroidia; order Bacteroidales; family Paludibacteraceae; genus UBA1723. Next base: position 139,311 of record JAKSKX010000004.1, read on the forward strand.
GCCGTTCGTCTGCACAGATTATTGACGAGCAGAAGAAGAACACTTCTTCAGGGAATCAGAACGCTATCGAGGCTATGCACAGAATCAAGCAGTCGGCTGTTGACATGAAGCTTGCCGTTTTGAAAGGCGATACAAGGGAATTTGCAAGAATTCTTGGCCAAGCTTGGGAAGACAAGAAGAAGATGGCATCAGCCATCACTAACCCTATGATTCAGGAAGCTTTCGATGTAGCTATCAATGCCGGAGCTGTTGCCGGAAAAGTCAGCGGTGCTGGTGGTGGTGGCTTCATAATGTTTATGGTTGAGCCTACACGCAAGAAGGAAGTACAGAATGCACTTTCAAAGCTTGATGGTTTCGTTATGCCTTTTCAGTTTACTGACGGCGGCGTTCATGGATGGAAGATTTACTCAAGCGATGATGTCGCTACATTCAAGAAATAGGGTATGGAAGTAATCATTTTAGCCGGTGGCCTCGGCACGCGTCTTCGTTCTGCAATCGGAAACGAGATTCCGAAATGCATGGCACCAGTGGCGGGAAGGCCGTTTTTGTGGCATTTGCTGAGCTATCTGACTCGTTTTGATGTTTCCAGTGTCGTGATTTCAGTCGGCCATTTGAGAGAGGTTATTTTCGATTGGATTGAACAGGTCAAGGACGAATTCCCATTCGAGTTCGATTATGCTGTAGAGGAAACGCCGCTTGGTACGGGCGGTGGCATAAAGCTTGCAATGACGCATGTCATGGGCGATGACGCAATAGTTTTGAATGGAGATACCTTCTTTGACGTCAGCCTTGACGAGTTTTTGGCTATGCACAGGTCAAAGTCTTCGGCAATATCGCTCGCACTGAAGCCTATGCAGAAGTTCGAGAGGTACGGCACTGTGACAAAGGATGCTAATGGTGTTATCACTGCGTTCAAGGAGAAGCAGTACTGCGAAAGCGGTAACATCAACGGCGGTGTCTATTGCATCAACAAACAGCGCATCGAGTGGCCGACAGAAGACAAGTTCTCTATGGAAAAAGATGTGTTTGAGCCAAGCGTTTCAAAAAAGAATATGTACGCATTTGATTTCGGTGGCTATTTCATCGATATAGGAATTCCAGAAGACTACGCCAAGGCAAACAAAGATTTCGCATAACAAACAAAAAATTCATTTACTTTTATGGGAACAGGAAAAGAAATTCTAATGTATTCTGTACTGCTCAAGAAACTTGTAAGCAAGATTGCGCTTTTGGCTATAGGTGGCGTTTTCGCGTGGGCCTTTCTAAGCCAGTACTTCTCTTTCAGTGCAAGTGACTACCAGCAGATGCTTGATGACGACAGCAAGGTGATGGCAGTTCTTGACGAAAAGTACACTTTCAACCACAGCAAGTACTCGTCCTACTACGAATTCACTTTCAAGTACGAGGTTGACGGCACAAAGTACGATGGCAAATACACTTCCGGTTCAGTTCCTGAAATTCCCGTAGTTTCCGTATATTACTTGAAGTCAAATCCAAAGGTTTATTCGCTTGACCCGCAGAAAAGCCTAGAGGACGAGCCAGGTTGGGGAACGCTTCTAGTCGGAATCATTTCCTTGCTAGTCTTCGTTTACGAGTTGTTTACTATTTCGCCTACAGCAAAACTGTTCAGTCAGGTGAGCAAAATGAAAGACAACAAACAATAAATAATTGTTAGATAGTTAAATGGGGGTGCTACAATATTGTAGCACCCCCATTTTTTTTCGTATGGGAAAGGAGTATCCTTACTCCTTACCTGCTGCTGAAAGAGAAATCTTGTTGTCTGACAACTTAGTATCTGCTCCGTTAGCAATCTGAATCTTGATTCCGTAGTTTTCAAGAATTGATTTCTCGAAATTACCAACCAAAGTGTGGCCGTTTACAGAAACCTCTCCACCCTTGGCGTCGCCCTTGCGGATAGATGCCAGTGTTGCGTCGTCATCTGCGAACTTTACTCCGTTGTAAACTCTCACTGTAACACCGTAAGCATCCTTCAACTGCTTCTTCAATGTCTTAACGGCCATGCGGCCTGAAATCTTAATGTCTGCCATAATATTAAACTTTTTATGATTAATCGTTAGCTACAATATTTGTGTTCTAATATTAACCTCTTGATAGGTTCTCTATCAATAATCACTTGCAAATCTAAAGTAAGATGCTAATATTGATGTGGTCCATTTTGGTCCTTAATTGCAAACATGTTCAAAAACATTAGTTTTTTCATTCAATTTGTAATTTCTAACGGAAAAAGATGTGTTTGAGCCAAGAATATGTATGCCTTTGTCTTCGGCGGTTATTTCATTGATATAGGCACTCCGAAAGACTATGCAAAGGCAAACAAGTACTTTGCATAGGTTAGATTACTAAAGGTAGTAAATATAACGGTACAAAATCAGAATCATTTCTTTGTTTTTCATTTATGAGTTGCTTACTATTTCGCCTACAGCCAAGTTGTTTAGCCAAGTGAGTAAGCAGAAGAAGGCAATGGAGTAAGCCAAACAAACATAACAAGAGTTATAAAACAAGGGAACAAATTCAATTTGCTCCCTTGTTTTTTTGTTGTATGTTGACTAGTACCTTTCCACTTCGCAAGTTGATGGAAAAGCGTCCTTGCCAATCTCGCAGCCTTTCGGCACTCGTGCTGATTTGAGGCTCTTGCATAAATTGAACGCATTCTCACCGATTGACTTTACCGAACTGGGAATTTCCACGCTTTTGAGGCTTGTGCAGTCATTGAACGCAAACTCTCCGATTTCAGTCACCTAGTTTGGAATATTGACGCTCTTGAGGCTTGTGCAGTAGCGGAACGCACCATTGCCTATTTTAGTCACCGAGTTAGGAATTTCAACGCTTTCCATGTTTGTGCAGCCCTCGAACGCACCGCTTCCGATTTCAGTCACCGAACTTGGAATATTGACGCTCTTGAGATTTGTGCATCTGGTGAACGCGCAAGTTTTGATTGACTTCACCGAGTTTGGAATTACGACGCTTTTCAGGCTGTCGCAGCCAAAGAACGCACCATTCCCGATTTCAGTGACCGAGTTTGGAATCTCTATGCTCTCTAGGCTTGTGCAGCCCTCGAACGCTCTTATTCCGATTGCAGTGACCGAGTTTGGAATCTCTATGCTCTCTAGGCTTGTGCAGCCCTCGAACGCTCTTATTCCGATTGCAGTGACCGAGTTTGGAATCTCTATGCTCTCTAGGCTTGTGCAGCCCTCGAACGCACCGCTTCCGATTTCAGTCACCGAGCTTGGAATATTGACGCTCTTGAGATTTGTGCATCGGTTGAACGCGTTAGTTTTGATTGACTTCACCGAGTTTGGAATCACGACGCTTTTGAGGCTTGTGCAGCCAAAGAACGCCGCATTCCCGATTTCAGTGACCGAGTTTGGAATCTCTATGCTCTCTAGGCTTGTGCAGCCCTCGAACGCACCGCTTCCGATTTCAGTCACCGAGCTTGGAATATTGACGCTCTTGAGATTTGTGCATCGGGTGAACGCAACTATGCCCACGCTTGTCACCTTGTATGTTTTGCCCTCGACTATAACCTCGTCTGGTATTTCAACGCTCTTGACAGTTTTCTTCATGGCAGAGTTTTTCAAGCCGGCTACCGTAGCCTCTTTTCCCGAGACTGTGTCGAACTTCAGTGGCGAATCTTCAGCCTTGACCGGCTTGGCGAAGGCAGTCAGCGCAATGCCGAACACTGACAGCAATATTAGAATCAGCTTTCTCATGGCAGTTAATAGTTATATATGCGTGCAAAGATATAAACAATTTTCAATGCGCAGAGGGAACATGAACAGCAAATTAAAAACAAATGCACAACCCATGAAACATGAATTGTGCATTATGCATTGACTTAGAGTGCAAGCTTGTAGATGTTCTCTATATCTTTGCTTGAAAGCTTGACGAAGCCGCCTGTTCTGCCTTCCTCGCCAAGACCGAAAGTCTTTACTAGGTAAGGAATGTCGCTCTCCTTTGCGCCAAGTTCAGCGAAAGTTGTAGGCATGCCAATAGATTTAAGGAAAGTGCGGAAAGTTGCGATGCCTTCAAGTGCTGTTTTCTTAGGGTCTGCAAAGTCCATTTTGCAGTTCCATACTCTGCATGCTACTTGGGCAAAACGCATAACATTGTGATCAACTACATATGTCATCCAGGCAGGCATGATTACTGCAAGGCCGGCACCGTGAGCGCAGTCGTAAAGTGCGGAAAGCTCGTGCTCTATGCCGTGGCTGTTCCAGTCCTGCTCTCTGCCAACGCCTACGATGTTGTTGTGCGCAACCATTCCAGCCCACATTATGTTTGCTCTTGCCTGGTAGTCATTAGGATCTTTAATTACCTTCGGAGTTTCCTCAATCATTGCAAGAAGCACAGCCTCGCAAAGTCGGTCGGTAGTCTGCACATCTGTTGTGTTTGTGAAATATCTCTCGAAGACATGAGCCATGATGTCGGTAGCACCGCAAGCAGTCTGGTATGCAGGAAGAGTTTGAGTAAGTGCCGGGTTAAGAATAGAGAACTTAGGTCTGATGCACTCACCGCTTGCGCCACGCTTGAGCATTCCGTTCTCGTGAGTTATTACCGAGTCGCCCGAGCCTTCGCTACCTGCAGCGGCGATTGTCAATACTGTTGCAACTGGAACTGCTTTCTTAGGGCGTGCTTTGCCAGCATAGAAGTCCCAGAAGTCTCCGTCGTAGCATACACCCATAGCAATCGCCTTTGCAGAGTCAATCGAAGAACCGCCGCCAACAGCAACGATAAAATCTACGCCTTCCTTTCTGCATAGGTCGATTCCCTCGTAAACCTTTCCTGAACGTGGGTTAGGCATAACACCTCCAAGCTCACAATATGAAATACCTGCTTCGCTTAGTGATTTCTTAACTCTGTCAAGAAGTCCAGAACGGACAACCGAACCTCCACCATAGTGAAGAAGTACCTTTGAACCACCGAATTCCTTTACAAGTGCGCCACACTTTGACTCTGTATCCTTACCAAAAACGAATTTGGTAGGGCTGTAAAATGAGAAATTATCCATAATCCTTAATTATAGTTTTATTTGTACGTGCAAATATATAAAAAATCGTGTTTATAGCAAAGTCAATTATAAAATCATTGGTTTGTCTCCTGTATGTTGCTTTTTTTGTTTTTCAAAATTCATTCCCGGAATATCTCTGCGTAAAAATAAATATATTACCATATTTCCGCCCAGTTCATATTCCATATTTTTCCTTGTATTCGTTAGAAATGAAAATTATTAGGAGGTTTTTGTTTGTTTTTTCCCTTTAGATTTGTTTTTGATTGGAAAAGATAAAAAATGTCATTCCTTGAAAATCCGCTTATCACAAAAGCTCATTCTATAGAATCGGCATATATGCTAGTTTTGTAGAATATTCTACTACAAAATACATATAACAAATAAATATAATTCTTTATTTTAAATTCTTCTTGGTAGATAATTATATGCGCTCTAATTTTGCATTGTCAAACGAAAACAAATATTAACAATTAAACATTAAGAATTATGACACAGAAAAAACTTCATTTCGAGACTCTTCAACTACATGTAGGACAGGAGCAACCAGATTCAGCAACAGGCGCACGTGCAGTGCCTATTTATCAGACAGCTTCATACGTATTCAACAATTCTCAGCACGCCGCAGACAGATTCGGACTTCGTGATGCTGGAAACATCTACGGCCGACTAACAAACTCAACTCAGGGTGTTTTCGAGGAGAGAGTCGCAGCGCTGGAGGGTGGAGTAGCAGGCTTGGCAGTTGCTTCGGGTGCAGCCGCAATCACATACGCACTTCAGAACATCGTGCAGAACGGCGACCATATCGTTGCAGCAGACAACCTTTACGGTGGATCATACAACCTAATCACTCACACGCTTTCAACTCAGGGAATAGAAAATTCAATCGTTGATTTCTCTGACTTCGACGCAATAGAGAAGGCAATCAAGCCAAATACAAAGGTTTTGTTCGCCGAAACACTTGGAAATCCAAACAGTGATGTGCTTGACATTGAAAAGGTTGCAGAGATTGCTCACCGCCACAACATTCCGCTAATAATCGATAACACTTTTGGAACTCCATATTTGATTCGCCCTATCGAGCACGGTGCAGACATCGTTGTTCACTCGGCAACAAAGTTCATTGGCGGTCATGGTTCTTCGCTAGGTGGAGTAATTGTTGACGGCGGAAAGTTCGACTGGAAGAAGGATGCAGACAAGTTCCCAACTCTTGCCAAGCCAGATCCAAGCTACCATGGAGCAGTGTTCGCAGACGTAGCCGGTGCAGCCGCTTTTGTTACTCGTATCCGTGCGGTGATTCTTCGCGATACAGGTGCAACAATTTCACCTTTCAATGCTTTCATTCTACTTCAGGGATTGGAGACTTTGTCACTGAGAGTGGAGCGCCACGCCTATAATGCTCAGAAGGTAGTTGAGTACCTTGCCAACAATCCTAAGGTTGCAAAAGTAAACCATCCTTCTCTTGCTTCACACAGAGACAATGCTCTTTTCAAGAGATATTTCCCTAATGGTGGAGCTTCAATCTTCACATTCGAGATCAAGGGAGGTCAGGAAGCGGCTTGGAAGTTCATCGACTCTCTAAAGATATTCTCTCTTCTTGCAAACGTGGCTGATGTAAAGAGTCTTGTGATTCATCCGTTCACAACAACACACTCGCAGTTGTCACCAGAGGAGGCCGCACAGCAGCACATCACACCTTCGACAATTCGTCTAAGCATTGGAACTGAGCATATTGACGACATACTTGACGATTTGGCTCAGGCATTTGACAAAATCTAAATAACAAATGATTTATGGCACAGATTGAGACATGGAAAGAAACATACACCGTCGATTTCGAACGCCTGTCACGTGAATGGATTACGAGATTCTTCGGTAAGGATGCAGTCGAGCCCTTCGAGGTTGACATCCTCTCAAATCCCAAGCAGCATATTATTGACAAGGGCGGCCAGCTGTTCTTTGCAGTGGAGGGCGGTAAGGTGCTAGGCTGTGTTGCGGTAATCAAGCACAACGACACAGACTATGAACTGTCAAAGCTTGCAGTCTCGCCAGAGGCACAGGGCAAAGGCTTGGCTTCAGCCTTGTTCGAGTCAGCTTTTGACTACGCAAAGTCTTTGTCGGCAAAGAAACTCATAATCGAGTCTAACACAATACTTGCTCCGGCTTTGGGTTTGTACAAGAAATACGGGTTCGTAGAAGTTAAAGATTTCGTTCCTCACTACAAGAGAGTGAACATCAAATTTGAAAAGGAATTAAACAATTAAATACAAGAAACTATGGCAAATATTTATAATAGCGTGACTGAGCTTATCGGTCGTACACCTTTGTTGCGTCTTAACAATATCGAGAAGGAGGAGAACTTGCAGGCACGTCTGCTTGTGAAGTTAGAGGCTTTCAACCCCGGTGGCAGTGTCAAGGACCGTATCGCCCTTGCAATGATAGAGAAGGCTGAGCAGGACGGACTGCTAAAGCAGGGAGGACTTATCGTTGAACCTACAAGCGGTAATACAGGTGTAGGACTTGCTTGGGTTGGAGCTGTAAAGGGATACCGTGTTATTCTAACTATGCCCGAGACAATGAGCATCGAGAGACGCAAGCTTGCTGCAGCTTACGGTGCAGAGATTGTCCTTACTCCAGGTTCAGAGGGAATGAAGGGTGCAATAGCTAAGGCCAAGGAAATCATCGAGCAGAATCCAGGTTCATTCCTTCCGCTTCAGTTCGAGAACCCTGCAAACATACTTGTTCATGAGAGAACAACTGCAGAGGAAATCTGGAAGGACACAGACGGAGAGGTTGACATCTTCGTTGCCGGTGTCGGTACAGGCGGTACTGTTTCTGGCGTTGCAAAGAGACTAAAGGAACACAAGACTTCCGTTGAGGCTGTTGCCGTTGAGCCTGCAACTTCAGCTGTACTTTCAGGAAACAATCCAGGCCCTCACAAGATTCAGGGTATAGGTGCCGGATTCGTTCCAAAGAACTTCAAGCGTGACTACATAGACGAAATAGTTCCCGTGTCTAACGAGGATGCGATAGCCACAGCCCGTCGCTTGGGTAGAAACGGTTTCCTAACTGGCTTCTCTTCTGGTGCCGCATTGTTCTCTGCAATAGAGTTGGCAAAGCGTCCGGAAAACAAGGGCAAGACAATCGTCGCATTGCTTCCTGATACCGGAGAGCGCTACCTTTCAACTGTACTATACGAATAGTGTCATAATAACATATAATGTTTGTTCAGCCCTTGTTCGTTTGGGCTTAAAAGACAAAGGCATTCCCGAGTGATTCAGGAATGCCTTTGCATCATGTATAGCTGTCTAATTATTTCTTGATGATAAGCTGTGTGAGTATGTGCTTGCCCGCCACATCTACGTCCTGGCTCCAGTTGGGAGTACCCACGATTATTACAGTTTTGTGCCTGTAGTCCCATCGCGCATGAAAATGCCACGAACAGAGACGCAATGAACTTTTTTGAATCGCATTAGATTAGAATTATTGTTAAAGTTTGCTGTGATTAAGCTATTAGTGTGTTTTTCTTTTTCCATTGCCAAAGTAAACTTTGCGCAAGGACAATGCAAAGGTATTAAAATCGTAATTTCAAACTTAACAAAACAATTATAATACTGATTAAAAGGGCTTTTGTTAATTCTTATCCCCTTTTTTGTTCATTGAAAAGAGTCTGCCGTTCCGAATATATTGTTCGTAGATGCACATTTCAACCTTTCCATCTTTCAAAAGCCTTTTGTAAAACAACAAGAGGGCATTGACGCGAGGAAAAGCCGATTTGTACATGTACAAAAGGCTTTTTCCAAAAAGAAAAGTCGATTTGTATATGTACAAAAGGGCTTCGACACGAGGAAAAGTCGATTTGTATATGTACAAAAGGACTTTGACGCGAGGAAAACACGATTTGTTTATGTACAAAAGGACTTTGACGCGAGGAAAACACGATTTGTTTATGTACAAAAGGACTTCGACGCGAGGAAAACACGATTTGTACATGTGCAAAAGGCTTTTTCCAAAAAGAAAACACGATTTGTAAAACAACAAAAGGACTTTTCACGAGGAAAAGCCCTAAATGTGCATCCCAAAATCATTCTGCGAGAGAATGCAGAAGTTTTGGGCAAAAAATAAGGGAGTGTGCCTGAATTGACACACTCCCTTTTGCAATATCTAAATAACTATGTTACTTTATAAGGATTGGGCGCACATAATGTCCCTTATATACAGGCGAACCCCAGTTCTCTTCTTGATTGTTACTGATTTCATCTCTCCATCCGTAATGGTTTTCCCAATAGTAGCCGTAAGGAAAGAACAAAGTTTTCTTGTTTGGTCCGGTGAAAAGCCAACCTGTCACGCCGTCCCTCTCTACGGTCTCGTGCTTGCAATTTTCGTAAAGCTCAATGAAATCCGCCTGGCTAGGAATTTTCCATGATGCACCCCAGTTTACATATGCAGCATCGAAATCAAGGTTCAATATGTAATTGTTGTCCATTACACCGGCCTTGACCAACTCGTCTTTTTCAAGTCCGTACCATTTTGAGTTCTCTTCTGTGAATGAGTCTTTAGGTGCAGTCTCTCCCCAAGCGAAAAGGTTACCGCGGTCGCTGTTCTTGCTTGCACCGACGTTAGTCTCTGCCCACAAAGTCTTGCTTGGGAGTCCAAGGTCAACGAAAACGTGGCCGTTGACTTCAGGGAATCTTGTGTCGATGTAAGGCTTGTGGCTCTCTTTTCTGCGAACAGGTCTGATTACTCGGCCATAGCTGCGGTTAAGAGTTCCCACGCTTACGCTTTCCTGGCTCAAGTAGATTTGAGCGGCAGTGTAAGTGTCCTCGCCCGAAGAAGCTGACATGTAGTATCCTCTTGTGCCTTCAAGTACGGTTCCCTCTGTGCCTCTCTTGAAGCCGGCGCATGGAAGGAATATGCTGTTGCCGTTCGAGCCGGTGAACTCGATTCCGTTGACACCGTTCTGCTCAACCCACTTGTGCGAGCAAAGGTTTACAAGCTCCCACATTTCCTGCTTGGAAGGCATGCACCAGTCGTCGCCCCAATAAACACTAGCAGCGTCATACTCCGGAGTCAAACAAAGGTATGAGTCGATGACACCCTTGCTTCTTAGTTCGCTAACAGATGTGCTGTACCACTTTCCTCCCTGCTGAGGGAAGTTTAGTCCTGCTTCCGTTACACCCCACTGGAAGTAAAGTCCGAAGTTCTCCGGCTTTTTAGCTCCCACGTTGCAAGTAGCCCAAAGAGTTCCCGAAGGAAGCCCCAAGTTAACGTACTCGTGCATGAATTCGCTTGAATCGATGGACGAGATGGTTGACATGACTTTCTTTAGCGAATCAACCTCTCTTCTTAGCTGTGCGATGCTGTTGGCCAAGTCCTTGAAACCGTATATTTTTGCACCGTTGATGTCGTTGAAAGTCAAGCTGTCAACAACGCTTTCAGGGAAGCTTGTGCCGCTTCCGTCTTTCATGATTACGTAGAACTGGCTTTGTGCCATAGCTACAATGTTTGCAATCAGCATTGCAAACGCCAATAGAAATTTCTTCATATGTATGTTTTGTATTTATTTTTTGATGAATTTCACCTTATGTCCATTGACAATAAGGATGTACGAACCTTGAGAGAGGCTGCTTACCTCGACTCTTGTTCCCTTTGTTCTCAAGACTTCAATTCCCTGCATGTTAAGTACGGAAATCTGTGCGTTATCGTCAACGCCTGTAACCGTCATAAAGTTGTCAACAGGGTTTGGGAAAGTCTGGATGAAATACGAGTCACCCGACTCGTTGACTCCAGTCACTGAGCCACCGAACTTAATAGTCTCGTATGACTTGAAACCGTTCTTTTGGGGAGCTATCTTGATGCTGCGAACCTCATCGACTTGAAAAGTCTGGCTGCTTCCGTCGGCAGAGATTCCAATGAAAGACGATGCAAAAGCCTGGCCCAAAGTGCAGAGGCACATGGCAATCAGTCCGAAAACTTTCTTTCTCATTTGGTAATTGGTTTTTATAAACTAATGATGTATCTGATATTATTGAAAGCGGTGCAAAATTAGTCCTTTATTTCCTAAATGCAAAGACAAATAAATACATAATTATATGAATCATCCACAAAAAGAAGCATTTTATATGAAAAATTCGGTAAACGCATCAGTCTATCGGTACCAGTTTATACTGCCAATACATAAAAAATGAGAGGCTGAACATTTTGAGTTCAACCTCTCATTATATTTGAACAAGTAATCAGATTACTTTACGTTGCCAACCTTGATAAGGTACTCGGCAATCTGAACAGCGTTCAAAGCAGCACCCTTCTTGATCTGGTCACCTACCAACCAGAATGTCAAACCATTCTCGTTAGCAAGGTCCTTACGAACACGACCTACGTAAACATCGTCCTTTCCTGCAAGGAACAAAGGCATTGGATATACCTTGTTTGCAGGATCGTCCATAAGCTGAACGCCTTCTGCAGAAGCGATAGCCTTCTTAGCTGCCTCTAGGTCGATAGGCTTCTCAGTCTCAATCCAAACAGCCTCAGAGTGAGAACGAAGCGAAGGAACGCGAACACACATAGCTGAACAAGCTGCGTCAGTGTGCATAATCTTGCGAGTCTCGTTGAACATCTTCATCTCCTCCTTAGTGTATCCGTTGTCTGTGAACACGTCAATCTGAGGGATTACGTTGTAAGCAAGCTGGTAAGCGAACTTGTTTACTGTTGCTGGCTTACCGTCTAGAACCTCTCTGTACTGCTGCTCAAGCTCAGCCATAGCTGCTGCACCGGCACCCGAAGCAGCCTGGTAAGAAGCGATGTGGATTCTCTTGATGTGGCTCAACTTCTCAAGTGGCTTAAGAACAACAACCATCATGATAGTTGTACAGTTAGGGTTAGCGATGATGCCTCTTGGACGAACAAGTGCGTCCTCTGCGTTGCACTCAGGAACTACCAATGGAACGTCGTTGTCCATACGGAAAGCACTAGAGTTATCAATCATGACAGCACCGAACTTAGTGATGTCTGCTGCATACTCCTTTGAAACACCTGCACCTGCTGATGTGAAAGCAATATCTACACCCTTGAAGTCGTCTCCGTGCTTAAGAAGCTGAACGGTGTACTCCTTGCCTTTGTAAGTGTACTTCTGTCCGGCGCTACGCTCTGAACCAAATAGCACCAACTCATCCATTGGGAAATTTCTCTCTGCCAACACGCGAAGGAACTCCTGTCCTACGGCTCCACTGGCTCCGACAATTGCTACTTTCATTTTAATAGTATATTATTCTTTAAATTATTTTTCGTAATTTTGTGCAAAGTTATGAATAAAGAATGAAAAATTTATTTTTTATATACATTTTATTGTTCCCTATCTGCATTTATGCAAGATTTTCCGACAATTTTTCCGATTCTTCTCTTTCTGAGGAGTGGGACGGCGACCGTTCTTTGTTTGTAATTGACAACAATACATTAAGGCTCGATGCTTCCGGAGACAGTGCTGGAACGGCAACATTGTCATGCGTTTCTGCGGTTTCGGGCAATGCAGTTTGGACAATCAGGGGAAAGATGTCGTTCAAGCCTTCAGCCAACAATTTCTGTCAAATCTTCCTGATGTCAGATGCGCCCGAAGTTGGAAGAGTTTCAAACGGAATTTTTCTGCAGTTGGGAGGCTCCGCAAAAATCATTTCTCTTCATAGGGTTGTAGATGGCAAAATGCAAACTGTTGGAAAGTCTGTTGAAAACCGCATCTCGCAGGATACAGTTGCCTTTGAGGTTGTGGTCGTAAGAACCGATGAAAGTACATTTGAAGTTTTTTCTAGGATAAACAGCGAAACGGAGCTGACTAAGGACTTTTCGGCTGACGCAGGATTTTGGTTAGGTTCCCAGTTTTTTCATTTGAACTGTGTCTATACGAAAACCAGATCGAAATCCTTCTCGTTCGACTATGTTGGCATAGAAGGGGAAAATAACGCTTTGCCGCCTTTGAAACTCAAGTCCAAGGAAATGGACGAGCGTTCGCTCAACTTGTTGTTCAACCGTTCCATTGACCCCGAAAAAATCTCCGTTTCCATCAACAATACAAGTGACATAGACTATGTTGCCGAGTATAACAAACTCGTAATTTTCTCTGATTTCATCGCGGAAAAAGAGCCAGCATTGTTCAAATGTTCGGTGTGCGACTTTTCAGGCAACTGCGTGGTTAGCCAGGTTAAGCTGGATTATTATCCTCTGCCGCAAAAGGGAGATGTGCAGATAAACGAAATAATGTACGACCCTCAAATTGGAGGGGCAGAGTTTCTCGAAATATACAATAACTCGGGCAAGACATTTTCTCTTGGAGATTTGATGTTGGCAAAGCCTTCGAATTCGGTGTCAAGCAAATACACATTCTATGTCTGTGGTGAAAACGAGGAGCTTTTGAAACCGTATGGTTACGCTCTGCTGTCAAAGGATACATTGTCGGTTTGCGAGATGAATGACTGTGGAGAAGGAATCAAGGTATCCCCGTCCAAATTCCCTGCGATAAGTAACGATGGCGGAACACTGTACTTGTTCAACAAAGATACCGTACTGGTTGATTCGGTCTATTATGACAAGAGCATGCACACTATTCCATCAAGCACTACAAAGGGCGTGAGTCTGGAGCGCAGTTGCGAAAGCGGTCAGTTCTTTTCATCTTCGGGTGCGACACCATGTGCATTGAACAGCATTTGCGGAATAACGGGTGAATCTGGCGAAAAGTCGGAATACGTCAAAATGAGCAATTCCGTGATAACCTTTGGCAGTGACAATGTGGAAATAGATTATGCTCTGCCGTTCGAGAACGCATTTCTGCTCGCAGTGGTATATGACAAGGATGGCCGTGAAATCAAGAAGCTGAGTAGTGAGAAAAAGGTTGATTCCATCGGAGAAATTCTGTGGGATGGAACTGATGAAGACGGTAATTTCCTTCCTGCATCTCCCTATGTAATCTTCCTGCATTTCTATACAACCGAAAGAAAGGGAGGAATAAAGAAAAGATTTCTTTGCACTATCGGTGCAAGGTAGTCGCATTTTTATTACTTTTGCAGTAGATTAGAGGTCTTCTAATCAAGACCGGTAGATTTTAAGTTTTAATTAGGCATAATTTCCTTCAGGAATACAGAATAAAGTAGAAGGCTATGAATTTCGTATTGGTCCAAGATCTTGCGCTTATACTGGTATTGGCGGGAATAGCGACTGTCATTTTCAAATGGTTAAGACAGCCGGTTATTCTTGGTTACATCGTTGCAGGCTTCTTGGCTGGTGAGGGTACTGACATACTCCCAACGGTCGAGGACGTTACCGATGTTGAGATATGGGCTAAGATTGGCGTCATCTTCCTGCTTTTCGGATTGGGACTTGAGTTCAGCTTCAAAAAACTGTTGGGTGTGGGAAGGAACGCCCTCATAGCGGCGGCTGTGATAATACCAGCCATGATATTGCTCGGATTCGTTGCGGGGCAGCTTTTGGGATGGAGCCCGGCTGACAGTTTTATGACGGGATGCATGATATGTATGAGCAGTACAATCATCATTATCAAGGCTCTTTCGGATTTGGGGCTAAGGCAAAGAAAGTTCACGCAGATTATACTCGGTGTCCTGATTTTCGAAGACCTTGCCGGAGTGGTGATGATGGTGCTTATGTCGTCGTTCTCGGAAGTTTCCGGAGCGCAGACAGGAGTTCTGCTGTCGATACTCAAGCTTGTGTTCTATCTGGTGCTATGGCTTGTGTGCGGAATTTTCTTTATTCCTGCCATACTCAAGAAATTCAGGGGAATGATGAACGACGAGACGATGCTTATCGTAAGCGTAGGCCTTTGCTTTGGAATGGTGTCTTTTGCAATCAAGGTTGGCTTCTCTGCAGAGTTCGGTGCTTTTGTGATGGGTAGCGTGCTTGCCGAAACTGTTGAGGCTGAGAGAATTGAAAAGCTGATGTCTCCGCTAAAAGACTTGTTTGGAGCAATCTTCTTTATCTCGGTAGGTATGATGATTCGTCCCGAAGTGCTTGCCACATATTGGCTGCCAATCGTTGTGATAAGCGTTACTGTCGTTGTAGGCCAGATGATATTCGGTACAATAGGTACTTTGTTGAGCGGCGAGAAGCTAGAGGATGCTGTGCAGGGAGGTTTCTGTCTGGTACAGGTCGGAGAGTTCGCATTCATTGTTGCTAACGCAGGTACTGAGTCTGGACTTTGTAGTTCTTTCCTTTACCCCGTAGTTGTAGCTGTCAGCGTTATAACCATATTTGTCACTCCGTTCATGATGAAGGTTGCACCTTTGGCTTTCGGCGTGATACAGAAAAAGATTCCAGAGAAATGGCTTCATACTCTTGACAACAGAACGACGAATGAAAAGAACGATGAAACAAAGAGCGTATGGAAGAGTCTGCTTCTGTCGTTGACAGAGATTCTTGGAGTTTATGGAGTAGTCAGCACAGCCATAGTGGTAATTGCAAGCGGATATCTGTTCCCTGCACTTATGGAATTGGAAAACACTACGTTGAGTGTTTGCTTGAGGGTGTTGCTCCTTATAGCCATAGTTCTTCTTCTTTCTCCGTTGCTCCGTGCTATAATGGTAAAGAAGAACCACTCCAAGGAATACAGATTCCTGATGGCAGAAGGTAGGTTGAGTTTGTTTGCAGTCATGGCACTTACTATTTCACGATTCGTAGCCTCTGCTGCTTTTGTTTACTTTACCATTCATTCAGCGTTTCCAAGTTTGAATTCGATAATATCTCTGATCATTTCTTTAGGTTTGTGTTATCTGTTCATCAAGGTACGTGCCGTGAAATACTATTCAATACTCATCGAGCGCAGATTCTTCCATAACTTGAATATGAGGGAGTACGAGAAGCAGAAGGAGATAGAACAGAAGAACATCTTCAAGAACTCATCCTTGTCAAAGAGTTTGTCCATTCACGATTTGCACTTGTCCGAATTCACTGTAGAGGCTAACGCTTCATGTATTGGTAAGACTTTGATTGAACTTAACTATCGAAATGTCTATAACATTCAAATTGTTTCCATAATTCGCGGCAAGAAAAGAATAAACATACCTGAGGGCAGGGAAATGCTTTTCCCGGAGGACAGACTGTTGGTGTTGGGTACTGACTCTGACATCAAGAGACTGACCGACGAATTTGCCGACAAGACCGAAGGATTCCAGGAAAACAAGTCGGTGAGTCTGGAGCAGATAGTAATCAAGGAGGGAAGCTCGCTCGTCGGAGTGACAATTCTTGATTCCGGAATAAAGGTTAAGGCCAAGTGCCTTGTCGTAGGTCTTGAAAAACATGGGGTTTCGCTAATAAGTCCTAGCATCAAGACCAAGTTCGAGGTAGGCGATATCTTGTGGGTTGTAGGAGAGAAAGACGGAATAGATATGATTAAGCAGGATAACATAAGGGAGGAAGTATTTGATGAAAAGGAATAAAGTGTATGTTTCGTCTTATGGTGCCTTGTGTGGTCTAGGTGCGAATCTGAATGCGTGTGTGGAATCTATTATAGCTGAGAAGTCTGCTATAGTTCCAGATGCAGAATACAGATTGTCTTCGGGAGTTGGAATGCTTTCATCACGAATAAAGGAAGACTGGATTAGGCCGCTTTCATCGGGCTTTTCACGACTTGAAAGAATGATGATAACAGTTCTGGAGGAGGCGAATGTCGGTAGGGTAGATTTCTCTTCTCAAGACACGTTGTTCATATTCTCTACGACGAAGGGCAATATTTCCAAGCTCGGAGAAGTAGTTAACAATGATTTGATCTATAATCTTGCATGCAAGGTTGTTTCCTATTATGGAAATCCCAACAAGCCCTTTATAATATCGAATGCTTGCATTTCCGGAGTCATGGCTTCGCAACATGCATATCTGCAGCTTTCATCGGGGAAATTCAGGAATGCCGTTGTGGTTGGAGGTGATGAGTTTTCAAAATTCGTTTCTTCAGGTTTTGACAGTTTCCACTCGATGAGTGAATTGCCATGCAGACCTTATGATAAGAACAGAGACGGACTTTCTTTAGGAGAAGCCGTAGCCGTAGCCGTCTATACAGTCGATGAATCAAAGTCGGACGGTAGCGGAATTATGGTTTTGGGAGGTGCTTCAAGCAACGATGCCAACCACATTTCCGGACCGTCAAGAACTGGCGATGGACTTGCTGCCACTATGATTAAGGCGATGGAGAGTGCCGGATTGACCGCAGCTGACATACCTTTGGTTTTGGCGCATGGAACAGCAACTATGTACAATGACGAGATGGAATGCAAGGCATTGGCCCTTTCCGGCCTGCAGAACGCACAGCTGGTTAGCTTGAAAGGTTATTTCGGACACACTCTCGGTGCTTCGGGCTTGCTGGAGACAGTTTTGATGCTCGACATGATGAAGAAGGGGTTTGTGCCGCGTACTCTTGGCTATACTGAGAACGGACTTTCACAAGAGATGAAGGTTACAAAGTCAGCCGAACATAAAAAAATAGACACTTTTTTGAAGAGCGCTTCCGGTTTTGGAGGCTGCAACTGTTCGGTAGTGTTTGGCAGGAAACTTGATGAATGTGTTTCTGATCAAGACTGTACTCCAAAAGTTTCAGTTAGAGTTGATATTAAAAATAATGAAGTGTCATTGAACGGGAACAAGGTGTTCCTGTCAGAAAATGCCGATGAATACGCAGATTTTATTCGTGCCGCATTCAAGAATGTTTCCCCCGAACCATATATGAAGTTTGCCAAGATGGACGATTTCTGCAAGCTGGCTTTGACATCGGTGGAATACTTGGGATTTAGGGGCGTTGAGAATACAGCTTTGCTTTTGCAAACAAATTCTGGATGCCTTGCTTCGGACTTGAAGCATTTGGAGAATATTTCGCAAGGGGCTGAGAACGCATCTCCTGCTGTTTTCGTCTATACTCTGCCGAATATTGCGCTCGGAGAGATTGCCATTAGGCATAAGTTCAAGGGTGAGAACCTGACAAGAATTGTGGAATCCTATGACGAGAATGCTCTTGTCGAAGATTCAAGGACACTTTTGAATAATGGTGCGGATGTAGTTATTGCAATGTATATAGACTATTTCGGTCCAGCGTGCTATTCCGCTGTTTCTTGCATTGTTTCAAGGGAGTAGTGCGGGATTTTCAAAGGTGGAATTATTAAAATTCGCTCATTCATTTGTAAAATAGAGACAAAATTAAAGCTCAAAGTAAATTTGGGCTTTTTTTATTCATCCGCTTGTGGGCTTATTATTACTTTTGCTTTCGTGCTTAATCAATACTATGTATTTTAACTTATTTAACTGATGAAAACATTTTACAAACTAATGACAATGGCCGCACTTTCGCTTTCGTCTGTTGTGTCTTTTGCTCAGCTCAAGGGTAAAACTGCTGTCGAACTTCGCGATATGATGGGAGCCGGTTGGAATGTAGGCAACTCGTTGGACGCTTTCGGTAAACCAGGTATGGAGGCAGAGACTTCATGGGGAAATCCCAAAGTGTCGGAATGTATCGTTGACAAGGCATATCAGGCTGGTTTCCGTACTCTTCGTGTTCCTGTTTCATGGGGTGGACACATTTCAAGCCAGAACGGTTACCAGAGCTACATCGACCGTCAGTGGTTAGGCCGTGTCAAGGAAGTTGTGGACTATGGCTACAACCGAGGAATGTTCGTCATACTTAACATTCATCACGATAATGGCGCAGACAACACAAATACATGCTTCTTTCCTACGAATGCACAGAAGGACAAGTCTGTGAAGTATGTTACTGAAATATGGACTCAGCTTGCTGACTATTTCGCCGACTATGACCAGCATTTGATTTTCGAGACTTTGAACGAGCCTCGCCTTGTTGGAGATCTGAACGAGTGGTGGTTCTATCCAGTGGATTATCCTCAGCAGTCTCAGGTTCGTGAGGCTATTTCCGTTATCAACGACATGAACCAGGCAGGAGTTAATGCCATCCGTAACGGAAAGGGAAATAACAATGACCGTATGATTCTTGTTCCAGGTTATGCTGCTTGTCCAGATGGAGTTGTTACTTCTTTGTTCAAGGTCCCTAATGATCCGACTCCGAACAGAATTGGTCTCGAAGTTCACGCATATCGCCCAACTGAGCTTTGTTTGACTGGTGATCGCAAGACTTTCCAGGATTCTGACCGCCAGACTATCATTAACGAGGTTTTCGCTCCGCTTTCACAGAAGTATGGAAACACTAACATTCCAATCATCATTGACGAGACTTCCATTGCCGACAAGGGACAGGGAACTCAGGAGCGTTTGAAGTGGATCAACTGCTACTATTCGCTTGCCAAAGAGTACAAGATGCCTTGTGTTCTTTGGGACAACGGAACAACTTGGCAGACATACCAGCTTGGATTGACTCAGGGTTGGTCAGATCCAAATGTGAACGGTGAGTGCCACGGATTCATGAACCGTAATAGCTGCCAATGGACAGACCCAACTTTGATAAGCAGAATCATTGAAATTATAGGTGTGCCTGTAACAACAGTTTTGAATGTTGTTGCTAATGATGTTAAGGTCTATTCTGCAAACGGAATGCTTTATGTCTCTGCAGAAAATGAGATTGACAGAGTCAGAGTCATTGACATGAACGGACACGTTCTGCTTGACAAGATTGCCGAGTCAAATTCTGTTGAATATAGCGTTTCCAACATCAATCCTGGCGTATATGCTGTTTATGTGGAGACTCAGGGTGGAAACAAGGCAGAAATGGTTGTTGTGAAGTAAAACAGGCATCCAATCATAAGTCATAATGGGAAAGGACGGTTGAATACTGTTCTTTCCCTTTATTTTCCTGATGAATTTGCCTCATTCCTGCTACAAGGCTTCATATTAAAGAAAAAATCGCGATGAAATGGCTTGTTTTTTCTTTTTGAACTTTTTTGCAGCGCAAATCAATCTTGCACAGTTTCCAAATAATTGTTTTTTATAGGAAACCAATGTCTTCAAAATTTTGAAAATGAAGTAGGTACTGAGATATTCTTTTTATTGAAATATACAAAAGAATTGGACGAGCATAACAGTCATGTTTCTCTTTTATAGCAACTTTGGGTGTTTTCTATTGTAAAAAATCAATAAAACAATTATATTTGCCAAATAATTAAAAATGTACTGTATGAAGAATTTTAAACATCTTGCATTGGCTATGTCGCTTGCCGCATCGGTGTCGGCATCTGCCTATGATTTTTCTACATATTCAAGTCCTTACGAGCCTTCGGACTATAGAGAGGCACTAAACATGAGCTTGAAGTTCTTCGGTGGACAGCGTTGTGGAGATACTCACAACTGGATGTTGTACGATAACAAATCTGTCAGCAAGAAGTCTTGCCATACAAAGGACGGACAAGGCTCTGTAAATGGAGGAGCTAACGGCAATTACGATTTGACAGGTGGATGGCATGACTGTGGCGACCATATCAAGGTCGGAACTACAATGGGTTATGCAGCAGTTTCTTTGCTTGTAGCGTACGACTTGTGGCCAAAGGCATTCCAGGACAACTATGACGAGAACTATGGCGCAAAGAACGGCATTCCGGACGTGCTTGACGAGGCAAAGATTGCGACTGACTACTTTATGAAGTGTTTCTTGCCAGAAGGGTTCTGTTATTATGTAGGCTCGCCGGGCGACCATAATGTGTGGATGACTTCTTCAAGACAAAGTATGCAGTCAGTAGAGAATGGTGGAGACCCTCGTCCTGTATGGATTTCTTCGAGCATGGGAGGACCACAGGCTGCCAACTATATTTCTGCTCTATGTTTGATGGCTATGCATTACCCTGACAATGAGTACAAATTGAAATGTAGAGAGGCCGCTATTTCAGCCTATCCTTTTGCTAAGGCTAACAAGAGCCAGCATGCGCCTATTCCACAATTTTATAGCAACCCTAATCCAGAATGGACTGACGAGCTTTCGCTTGCTGCGGTTTTGCTACATAAGTTAACAGGCGAGGACAGATATTTGAATGATGCAACTCAGTTCATGGCTGGTAAGTGGGAAAGTAACTATCCACTTGCGTGGGATACTATGACAGACTTTGTTTATTACTACCTTGCTTCGATCGATCCTTCACTTGACAATGGCTCGGGCAAGAAATTTTCAGAGATGCATTATAACAACATCTTTAATACTGACGCTGCGCATATCAAGACTGCAGAGAAGTCCTCGAATGGCTTCCCATATTACTCAAGTCGTTGGGGAACCAACAAACTTGCACTTGGTGGAGCGGTGTCTTGTGCTCTATACAAAAAACTTGTTGATGATGAAAATGTGACTGTTACAGAATCAGACTTGGCAAAGATAAACAATTACGTTACTCGTATTGTTGATTACGTTATGGGTAACAATGAATTCAACCACACATTCCTGCACGGTTTCAAAGGGGACATGACTTTCCGTATTCATCATCGTAATGCCATGGGAAGGAACGACAATCCGCCAACTTATGTAAAGAACTCTTGCGATTATATGTTTGCGAGCGGTGGTGTTATCGGAGGCCCTAGCGGAGTAGGTCAATTTGAGAATGTCATTGAGGGTGGAGCAAGCTACACAGAAACAGAGGGAGGTTGCGACTATAACGCTCCTTTCGTGGCAGCTATTGCAAGCATCGCGGCCTCTGTTTGCCCTGATGTGACATCTATTGATGATGTTGAGGCAGTCTCTATGAATGTTTATCCTTCAGTTTTTTCTGATTACATTATCGTTGATCCGGTGGTTTACAGCGGAACTGAGGATTTGAATATCAATGTAATCAATTCATTCGGTCAGACAGTGATGATGGAGAAGATGACTTCATACCAGCCGGTTGTGTTGAACACTTCGTCTTTGCCTAAGGGTGTTTACATCGTAAAAATAGGCAACCAGACTCACAAGGTAATCAAGTAACAAACATTTTAGTAAATATCAAATCACACGGGTAATAATCCTACTCGTGTGATTTTTATTAGTTCTTAATGCTATGGAATACAAATCGTTAGTCGATCTTCACACTCATACTGTTGCAAGCGGTCATGCGTACAGCACTTTGCAGGAAATGGTTGTCGCCGCAAGAGAGAAAGGTTTGAAAATATTGGGAATAACTGAACACGGCCCTCGTATGTATGGCTCGTGTACAGAGATTTATTTCCAGAATCTCGCAATAATTCCTCGTCAGTATGGAGACTTGAAGTTGATGATGGGCTCCGAGATGAACATCATGGACGAAAGGGGTAGTGTTGACTTGACAGATGGACTTATTTCTCTGCTCGACATAAGAATTGCAGGTATTCATAGCCGTTGCTTTAATTACGGTAGCGAAGATGTTGCTACCAAGGCAATATGCAAGACTATGGAAAGGGGTGATATCGACATCATCTCTCATCCGGTGGATAGAAGATACCAACCTGATGTCAAAAGCCTCGTAGAAGCCTCAAAAAGCACAGGAACGCTTCTTGAACTGAACAACAGCAGCTTGAGACCTGAACGTGGCAAGCCTTATGCTCGTGACAATTTCAAGTCTCTGATAGAGGAGTGTGCCAAAGAGAACGTACAAATTATAATAGGAAGTGATGCCCACATAAGTTACGACGTGGCAGGTCATAGTTATGCCTATGGACTTATTGAAGAGGTCGGTTTCCCGAAGGAGTTAATCTTGAACTTGCGTCCCAATGATTTTCTTTCTTTTATAGATAATAGAAGAAGAAACCAGCAATAGTGTATTTCAATTATTATGAATGTAAGTTCGTTAAACAAGGCATTACTTGTCTTGTCAATTCCTATTTTACTGCTATGTATATATTTTCAGTTCTTCGTATATATTCCAGGTAATGATATATACCTTTCACAATCAGGCAAGATAGCAGAAAAAGTAGTCCTGATTTTGGAGTTCCTGATTTTTATGCTTTATTATTACTTTATCGAAGTGAAGTATATAAGTAAGGTATTTTTTCTATTGAATATAGTAATATTATGTGGAAGTATATTTCTTTCAGATAAATATACAAGGGATTTAAAAAACGAATTGATAGACGAAGAACCTTATGTGACTATTGGAATAGTTACTAAATTTGAATATACAAAAAGAATGGATCGTTTTCGTGTCTATTATAATATCAAAGATTTAGAAGGTACGACTGTTAGTTCAGCATTCACTATAGATAGAAAATGCGTGAAGTCCGATACAATTTTAGTTGTTTTTTGTGGGCAACATCCTAATCTTAGCAAAATTTTTAATAGCCGACCTAGTCATAAAGAAATCAACCTTTATAAAGATGGTGCCAAGATGCTGATGAAGTAATCTTGAGATTTAAATACTTGACTATAAAAATATAGAGGCCACGCGAATCAACTTCGTGTGACCTCCCCTCTAATAGTTATGGAGAAAAAATTATTCTTTGATTAGATTGTTCGCTTTTTCAAGAGCCTCGTTAATGTTAGAACAGATGAACTCCTCACCAACCACTTTGTGCATTCCTGCACGATATAGAGTTTCGCGAACATGCTTGTTAACTCCAGAAAGGATTACCTTGATTCCAGCCTTGTTTGACTGAGCGCAAAGTTCCTGAAGGTTGTGCATACCTGTTGAATCAATGAACGGAACTTTTCTCATTCGTATGATTCTTACCTTTGGAGTTTCTGCAACAGAACTCATTACATCTTCGAACTTGTTTGCTACACCAAAGAAGTATGGACCGTCAATCTCGTAAACGCCAACACCTTCTGGAACTGTTAGCTTCTCCTCGTGAAGCTGGAACTCTGAATTGTCGTTAGGGTCAAGCTCTTTTCCGAACACGCGGATTACAGAAGCCTCGTTTGTACGGCGAATGAACAAGATTAGAGCTAGAAGAAGACCAATCTCGATAGCTACTGTAAGGTTGAAGATTACAGTAATAATGAATGTTGTAATAAGAACAGAGAAGTCTGACTTAGGGCTCTTTGAAAGAGATACGAATGCTCTCCAACCACTCATGTTATATGATACCATTACAAGTACAGCAGCAAGACATGGCATTGGAATAAGTGCTATGTACTGACCTAGGAACAAAAGAACTCCAAGAAGAACAATACAGTGAATGACACCAGCTACTGGAGTCTTTCCTCCATTGTTGATGTTAGTCATTGTTCTTGCGATAGCTCCTGTTGCAGGAATACCACCGAAGAAAGGAACAACGATGTTTGCTACACCTTGACCGATAAGCTCTGTGTTTGAGTTGTGCTTGTCTCCGATAACACCATCAGCAACCATTGCACTTAGCAAACTTTCTATAGCTCCCAACATTGCGATTGTAAATGCTGCTGGGAAGATGTTTGCAAGATAATCCATGAATGTCTGGTTCTTTGCCAAAACAATAGAAGGTAGGCGAGGTGCAGGAATGCTATCTGGAATCTCGTAAAGGTCTCCGATAGTTTGAATGTTTCCGCACATGCCATTGTTCTTAAGCAATACGACAGCGATAGTTGCAACGATTATAGCAACAAGAGAACCAGGAATCTTCTTGGAAATCTTTGGTGTAAAGATGATGATTAGCAAGCTGACAACAGCAATTGTTGTTGCAGTAATGTCTATGTTCTTGAAATTCTCAAAATAAAAAATCCACTTATCAATAAAGTTTGAAGGAAGATCCTCAGAGTTTATTCCTAAACCAAAGAAATTATTCATTTGTGTAGAGAAAATAGTTACTGCGATACCTCCTGTGAAGCCTATGATGACTGGATAGGGAACAAATTTTATAATACTACCAAGTTTGAAAAGACCAAGAACAACAAGTATGACACCTGCAATGATTGTTGCAACCATTAGTCCAGGCAAACCGTAAGTCTTAATAATTCCTGCAATGATTACGATGAATGCACCAGTAGGTCCACCAATCTGAACCTTTGAGCCACCAAGTACTGCAATAAAGAAACCAGCAATGATTGCTGTGATAAGTCCCTCTGCAGGTCCAACACCAGAATCGATACCAAACGCAATAGCCAATGGAATAGCCACAATACCAACTACGATACCAGCGAGTACATCGGCTGTTAATGTGCCTTTGTCGTATCCTTTCAGGCAAGAAAGAATTTTAGGAGCAAATACTGCTTCCTTTGATTTTGTTCCCATTAAATTTGAATGTAAAGACTTTGTTTTTATAATTTGCGCAAAATTAGTATATTTTTATGTTATACAACAACTTTTTTCTCCTTTTTTAAGCGATTAGGAAAAAAACATAATCAAATTGACGATTTTTTCTATGTCCGTCATGAACTTAATAAGTATCTTTGCATATAAAATAACAAATAATACTACAAAAAATGAATAATAGGTTTTATAGTGCATTTCTAGGAGTAGGTGTGGCTTTCCTTTCTTCCTGTGGAGGAAATACTGCCACAACTGATGCTTCTGCTGTTAATTCTGCAGACGAACAAACTTCAGAGTTCAAGATCAATCGTGGAGTAAACCTTGACCACTGGTTGAGCCAGCGTGGAGTAGGCGTTGACATCGACACCAACTACATCACAAAGAAGGATTTTGAGAAGATCAAGGAGATTGGTTTCGACTTCGTTCGTGTTCCTATCGAGGAGCAGCTTATGTATAACGAGGATTTGACTCGTCGCGACTTTGCTTTTGCTTTGCTTGACAGTGCGGTTAAGTGGTCTGCAGAGCTTGATCTTCGTATGATTTGTGACCTTCACATTATCCGTTCTTTCCACTTTAATAGCGAGAACGGAGAGAAGAACAGCTTGTTTGAGAGCGAGGTTTCTCAGGACAACTATGTAAAGGTTTGGTTGGACCTTCAGAAGTTCTTGAAAGAGACTCCAGAGGATATGGTTGCATACGAGCTGCTTAACGAGGTTACTACACCTGACCCAGATAACTGGAACAAGCTAATTGCAAAGGTTCACGCCGCTCTTCGTGCTAATGAGCCTACAAGAAAGATTATCATTGGTTCTAACCACTGGCAGATTCCTTCAACTTTCCCAGATTTGAAGGTTCCAGAGGGTGACAAGAACTTGATTTTGAGCTTCCATTACTACAATCCTAACGTAATCACTCACTACCAGGCTTCTTGGGCTGAATTCAAGGACTACAAGGGTGCAATCCAGTACCCAGGCGATGTCCTTGTTGACAAGGATTATTTCAAGTCTATTTCTAACGAAACTGTTAGAGCTATAAGAGAAGGTATGTGCGGTGAATGGAACGCTGACAGAATGGAGAGCGAAATCATTATTGCCAAGCACGTGGCTGATTCACTTGGTTTGCCTCTATTCTGCGGTGAGTTTGGTGTTTATCCTTACCACATTGACAAGGACATGAGAGTTCGCTGGTACGAGGACTGTATGTCTGTATTCAGAAAGAATGATATTGCTGCTTGTCACTGGGGTTGGAAGAATGACTTCCCAGCAGTTGATTCTGCATCTCTTCAGCCAAACGAGATTGCTCCAATCATTGTGAAATAAGTAATTCTTAGAATTCAATATCCTAAAAGCGAGTCATTTTGGCTCGCTTTTTTGTTTGCTAAGGCTTTTATATTGCGAAATTTTGCAAAAAATAATTGAAAAAGTTTGTAGGTAACAAAATTAGTATTACTTTTGCACTCGCAATCGGGACACGTCCTATCGCAAAAGGTGAGATGGGTGAGTGGCTGAAACCACCAGTTTGCTAAACTGACGTACTCGCAAGGGTACCACGAGTTCGAATCTCGTTCTCACCGCAAAGTTAGAGAGACTAAGAAATTAGCCTCTCTTTTTGTTTTGTCCTGTTTCTTGTTAAGAGAGGTTCCCAATAAAAATAGGGTGTATTGAAAACCAATACACCCTTTTTCTTTTATGCTCGATACTACTTGCAGTCCTCTACTATTTTGTTAAGGTATT
Organism: Paludibacteraceae bacterium; assembly: GCA_024401535.1. Classification (GTDB taxonomy): domain Bacteria; phylum Bacteroidota; class Bacteroidia; order Bacteroidales; family Paludibacteraceae; genus UBA1723. The sequence continues at coordinate 166,169 of JAKSKX010000004.1, forward strand.
CCTTGACTTTATCCCATTCATAGAACACACCTGAGTACTCCTTGATTGGAAGTGTTACTTCACGTTCGTTCAGAAGGAATTTAACAAGTGTCGGATTCTTTACATCTCTTGCTTTGGACTTGAAGAATATAATCTGCAGGTTTCCTGCCATGGGTATGATTCTGTAGTCCTGCCATTTTTCGTGCAGAGTCTCTGTGTCGTCATAGGCATTTCCTGCTCCGTCAAGGTTCATAAGGCTAACAAGCGGCAGAAGTCCCGTGTCATGGCCGAACATAAGGTTTGCGCTCAATCCCTTGTCCTCGGCGCTTTCGCAGTCCTCAAGCATCTTTTTTATAAGTTTTGACGCCTGTTTGTTTCCCCACGCTACATCTTTGTACCAGTATATGTTTTGTTTCTGCCATTGCTGGGCCATTTCTTCTTCGGTGAACAGCTGCATTAGCGAGCAGTGTCTTTCGTCCATGTCTTCAACATCTACGCCTTGCAGCGAAATAACCATGTAGTAGATGACGCGGACAAATTCGCTTTCGTTCTCTACCTTCCCGTTTTTGAATATCCGTTTGAACATGTCCCCTTTATATTCCCTCTTGGCGTAGAAGCTTTCAAGGTTCTTGACTTTTTCACCGTTTCCTACAGTACCTCCGAAGCATACATAGTCCATGTATTTCTTGCTTGCATCGACATTGATTTTTAGGTTAGGGTTGTTGGCGAGCAGCTCTGTTACAAAGGCGTTCATGCTAAGGATACACCTGACCGAAGTCGAACTTTTGACCTCGATTTTTGCGTCGTTAAGAAGTACGTTCTGGTAGTTCGCGTACATGCGCTTTGCAATGCCTTTGTGTTGGGCTACACCCCTAGGAGTTAGGTCTCCGGCCCTCATCTCTGCATTCCTGCAGATTTTCTTTATGTCTTCGTAAACTTCCTTTCCAAATGAAGTCAGGTTCTTTGTACTGTCTGCATGGGCAAACTGTTCCAGTATGTATTGGTAGTCCTTCTGGCTATAGTGGTAGCGTGAACCATGCCTGCCATAGTGCCAGATGTAGTATGGCTCGTATGTGTCTGGAGCTTCGCTCTGGTTGGGTATGGCAAACTTCCCTGTTTTGTCGTGGTTCATTGTCTTTACAGCTGCCACATAGTCCACATAGTTTGAGTTGTAATAGACGTTGTTCGCTAATGCCGATGTTAAAGTGAATAATGTTGAGGCTAATAATATACTAAATCGTTTCATTTGCCATGGAATTTTGAAATTATTGTCAAAATTATGCAAATACGATGAAACAAGCAAATCTAATTGTCTAAAACATCTCCAAGTGTTCCGTGAGGCTTATCTGATTGTTGTAGTTTGGTCGCTAAAAGTAATGTAAGCCTTTTTTATCGTTATTTTTCTTATCGGCCTTCCTCTAAGTCGAAAGTGATCTTGTATTTTGTCATCTCCCTTTTAACAGATACATTATCTTTTTTTGTTTTATTGGTTTAGATTGTTTGAGAGATGGAATAGTCAAGATAATTATCTGTGCATGGCTGTCTATGATTAGATTTGTGTGAAATTATCTAAAAATAAAAAAGAGGTGCAAAGATGCACCTCTTTGATTATCTGATGTCTTATTAGATTACTTAACAAGCTCTAGAGTGTCCTTTGCAATCATGTACTCCTCGTCAGTAGGAACGATCATTACAGTAACCTTAGAAGAAGGCTTAGAAATGATCTTCTCCTCACCGTGAACACCTGCGTTTGCAGCAGAGTCGAACTCTACTCCTAGGTACTCGAAATCCTTGCAGATCAACTCGCGGATAGTTGACTGGTTTTCACCGATACCGCCTGTAAATACCAATGTGTCAAGACCGCCAAGAACAGCTGCGTATGAACCGATGAACTTGCGTACACGGTAAACAAACATATCACGGGCAAGGGTAGCGCGCTCGTTACCTGACTGGATGCCTGCCTCTACGTCACGCATGTCCTGAGAGATTCCTGAAACACCCTTCAAACCACTTTCCTTGTTAAGGATGTTGTTGATAGAAGGGATGTCAAGCTTCTTGCGGTCCATTAGGTAAGTGATGGCACCTGTATCAATATCTCCGCAACGAGTACCCATTACAAGACCCTCAAGTGGAGTAAGTCCCATTGATGTGTCAACGCTCTTACCGTCCTTGATAGCAGTGATTGAACCACCGTTACCGATGTGGCAAGTAATCATCTTTGTTCCCTCTGCCTTCTTTCCAAGAATCTCAAGAGTACGAGCAGAAACGTATCTGTGGCTTGTTCCGTGGAAACCGTAGCGGCGAACGCCATCCTCCTCGTAGTACTTGTAAGGAAGGGCATACATATAAGCCTTTGAAGGCATTGTCTGGTGGAATGCAGTATCAAATACAGCGACCTGAGGAACACCAGGCATCTCCTTTGTTACAGCCTCGATACCCTTTAGGTTAGCTGGGTTATGAAGTGGGGCAAGAGGAGCGCAAGCCTTGATGTTGGCGATAACGTCGCTGTCGATAAGTACAGACTTGTTGAACTTCTCACCTCCATGAACGACGCGATGACCTACAGCCTCGATTTCAGCAAGAGACTTAACGGCACCGTTTTCCTTTGAAGTAAGTACCTCGATAATAAGCTCGATACCGGCTGTATGCTCTGGCATATTCTTCTCAATGACTTTCTTGCTACCATCCTTAGCAACGAACTTCAAGAATGAGTCAGGCAAGCCAATCTTCTCTACTACACCCGAAGCAAGAGTGTTGTTGGCTGGCATGTCGATAAGCTTGTACTTGATAGATGAACTACCGCAGTTTAGTACTAAAATCTTCATAAAAAATATAATGTTTTATTAAAATTCTAAAATGTTATGAGGTATATATGAAAAAGAAGGGCGAAGCTTATGAAGTTTCGTCCTCCTTTGTTTTCTCTATATTAAATCTTTGCAGCAATAGCCTGATTTGCAGTGATTGCAATCATCTTTACAACATCCTCTACGCTACATCCACGAGAAAGGTCATTAACTGGAGCGGCAAGTCCCTGAAGGATTGGACCAAGAGCCTCAGCACCAGCAAGACGCTGAACCAACTTGTATCCGATGTTACCTGCGTCAAGAGTAGGGAATACTAGAACATTAGCCTGTCCTGCTACCTCGCTGCCTGGAGCCTTGCTCTTAGCAACACTTGGAACAAGTGCAGCATCAGCCTGAAGCTCTGCATCAATCTTGAACTTGTAGCCAAGCTCCTCTGCATACTGGTTAGCCAAGCTACCTGCAGAGATAACCTTGTCAACAACCTCGTGTTTTGCACTTCCCTTAGTAGAGAAGCTCATGATAGCAACCTTTGGATCGTCGAAACCGAAGATGTCCTTTGCTGTGCAAGCACTTGTTACAGCGATGCTACCAAGCTCCTCGTCTGTTGGAACTGGAGTTGCTGCACAGTCAGCGAACAACAGCATACCGTCGTGACCGTAAGTCTTCTCCTTTAGAATCATAAGGAAGGCACCGCTCACGCATCTGCATCCCTTCTTTGTCTTGATAATCTGGAAAGCAGGACGAAGTACGTTACCTGTGTAGTTCTTTGCACCGGCAACCTCACCGTCTGCATCACCAGCCTTAACAAGAAGACAAGCAAGATACAAAGGATCTTTAACCAACTCAACTGCAGCCTCTGGAGTCAAGCCCTTGCGCTGACGAAGCTGAAGAAGTAGGTCGATATATTTCTGACTGTTTGGGTTGTTCAATGGGTCAATGATAGTTGCCTTAGAGATATTGTTCAATCCGTACTCTTTAGCCAACTTGTTTATTTCGTCTGCATTTCCAAGAAGGATGATGTCGGCAACGCCCTCAGCAAGAATCTGGTCTGCTGCCTTGATTGTTCTCTCCTCAGTTCCCTCTGGAAGCACGATGCGCTGCTTGTTCTGCTTAGCGCGTGCTATGATACTATCTAGTACTGCCATAATCTTATCTTTTATTTTTATATCCTTTTTATCAATTCATGTCAACTTTTGCAAATGAGATTGAAATCACACCGCTGCTTGTTGAAACTTCGTAGTCTATTCCTGATGAAGTTTTTGAGTAAATATATTCGTTTTCCCTTTTGAATCCGTTATCTTCAAGTTTTCTTGTATAGCGTACCCATTCGTTGTCGCCATCCTCAACACCATCGATAAATATTACCAACGCATCTCCGGTACTTGTAACTTGTGCTGAAGAGTAGTTTCCTGAGAATGTAGGGAATTCGTAAAGCCAACTGTTTTCCCTGCATAGGGCGCTCCAACTTGAATCCTCGTCTTCATCCTCTTCCCAAATTTCACAGCTGGAGAAAGAAAACGTCACAAACAAAGTAAAGACAGCAAACAAAAGTTTTCTAAACATATCCAGTATTTTTAGTTTACCTTAAATTTAAACTGAACTTTAGAAAGATCCTCGTTAGCCTTGACTATCTTTTCCTTCAAGCTTGACTTGTACTCTGCGAACTTCTTAGCCAATTCGTCGTCAGAAAGAGAAAGCATCTGAACAGCCAAAAGTCCTGCGTTCATGGCTCCATTGATTCCGACTGTTGCCACTGGAATTCCAGGAGGCATCTGGACGATGGAAAGAAGCGCATCCATACCATCAAGGGTTGAATTGATGGGAACACCAATTACAGGAAGGGTTGTCTGTGCTGCAATAACACCCGGCAAGGCTGCTGCCATTCCAGCCGCTGCAATAACTACCTTAACGCCGCGCCCTGCTGCATTCTTTGCGAAATCCTCCACCTCACTTGGTGTACGATGTGCAGAAAGAGCATTCATCTCGAAAGGAATTTCAAACTGGTCAAGCACTTTCGCCGCCTTCTCCATGATAGGAAGGTCGGAAGTACTACCCATGATGATACTTACTTTTGGATTCATTATCTATTTCTTTTGAACTTTTGCAAAATTATTGTTTTTTCTGAAAAACACCAACAAAATTTGTAATTATGCGCCATGCAATATTTGTTTGACTTCTTCAGAGTCCTTCTTCAGTTGTGATTGAAGTTCCGAGACATCAGCGAATTTCATGCTTCCCCTTGTGCGGTCAACAAACTCTATCATCACTTTTTCTCCATAGATATCTTCCTCGAAATCAAAGAGGTTCACTTCTATGGACTTCAGTCCGGTATTTACTGTCGGACGATTTCCTATATAGAGCATGCCTCTCTCCCACTTCCCCTTCACTAACATTTTTACGGCATATACTCCGTCCTCTGGAACCAGCTTTCCTTCTTCGTATATCTTGACGTTCGCAGTTGGAAATCCTATTGTTCTTCCCAGCTTGTAACCCTCAGTAATTGTTCCGAACAGAAAATATGGATGGCCAAGATATTTGTTGGCTTCCTTTATGTTGCCTTGTTCCAGTTCTTTGCGGATAATTGTTGAGCTTATATTCAGGTTGTCGTCGTTAGGGGAAACGCCGAGCTGCCTGACCTCTATCCCAAGTTCATTTCCGTACCTCGCATAGTCTTCGAAAGTTTCTGTGCGGTTGTGTCCGAAGCGGTGGTCGTAGCCGACAACCATTCCTACTACGTTATACCTTTTTTTCAGATACTTCATGAACTCGTAGGCCGAATAGCCTGCTATTTCAGCGAAGTTTTCTATTATGCAATAGTCCGATTCGCAGTTGTGTTCAAACAGCCACACCTTCTCCTCCAAAGTCGTTATCAATGAAGGTTTGTAGTCCTGTTTGAGTACTGCGCGCGGATGTCTGTCGAAAGTCAGAATAGCGCTTTTGACTCCGGCCTTTTCTCTTGCCCAACTGTTTACGGCATTTATCAAGAAGAAGTGTCCCAAATGAAGCCCGTCAAAGAAACCGATAGTCAATACTACAGGTTCGTTAATGGTACTATTTAGGACAATCTTGGACATCTATTGTTTTAGAAATTTGGGAGCATGTACTCGTTCTGGTTAGCAAAGATATTGTCAATGCTGTTGATTTCAAGGAATGTGTTTCCTGTTCCGACCTTCTGGCTTCCGCTCAAGTAAACCACTCTGTCAGAGAACTTTAGGAATCCCTTCTCTATAAGCATCTTTAGGGCTGCGAAGAAGTAATGTCTGTTGTCCTCCTTTGCCTCCTGATAGATTGGCATGACTCCGTATGACAATGCAAGCTGGCGGATAAGCGGCTCTTTGTAGCATATTGCAAGCACAGGAATGTCTCCACGATAAGCGGCGATGAATCTTGCTGTGCGTCCTGTAAAGCTGTCTGTTAGGATTGCCTTTGTGTGAAGAAGCTCGGCCGAACGTGCCGCCTGCTCAGAAAGGTACGAAGGAATGTCGTTCTCGCCATCCATCAAAGGAACCTTGATGTCATTATCCTTTAGCTTTGTCTTTTCTGCCTCCTCGGCGATTTTGCTCATTGTTGTGATTGCCTCTACAGGATATTTTCCGTATGCAGTTTCACCGCTAAGCATTAGCGCGTCAGTGCGATAGAAGATTGCATTTGCAATGTCGGTAACCTCGGCACGTGTTGGGCGAGGGTTCTTGATCATTGAGTGAAGCATCTGAGTTGCCACGATTACAGGCTTGCGCGCAACTACGCACTTGCGGATTAGGATACGCTGGATTCCAGGAATCTTCTCCTGAGGAACCTCGATTCCAAGGTCTCCGCGGGCAATCATTACTCCGTATGCTGCTTCTAGGATTTCGTCTATGTTGTCAACGCCCTCCTGATTCTCAATCTTAGCGATAATCTTGATTGGGCTGTTGTGTTCGTCAAGTATCTTTTGGATGTCAAGGACGTCCTGTTTGCTGCGAACAAAAGAGTGTGCGATAAAGTCAACTCCGTGTTCGATTGCAAACAATATGTTGTGCTTGTCTTTCTCTGTCAGTGAAGGCAGGTTGATGCGCACGCCAGGCACGTTCACGCTCTTGCGGCTTCCAAGCGAGCCGTCGTTCTGCGCCTCGCAAAGCAAGAACTCGTCGTTCTTGCTCAATACCTTCACGTCAATCTCTCCGTCGTCGAAAAGTATATGGTCATCCACCTTTACGTCTGCAACGAAGTTAGGGTAGTTTACATATATGGTGTCTTTGTTTGAAAACTTTGAGGAGTCACCGTATATCTTTACGACGTCACCGCTTTTGAGCTCGATTTTTGGCTCATAGTGTTCGGCAAGGTTTTCGCCCTCGACTACTGTTGTGCGAACTTCCGGACCTTTGGTGTCCATAAGTATTGCTATTTCAGGGGAAACAGCGCGCACGTTGTTGATGATTCTTAGGAAACCCTCGTCCGTGATGTGAGCGGAGTTCATACGTGCTACGTTCATTCCACCATGCCATAGCTGACGGATAAAGTCCACCTCGCAGCGAATGTCGGAAATGGTGGCAATGATTTTCGTTTTCTTAGCCATATATTCAGGTCGTTATTATGTATTATTTAATCTTCCTTTGTCTTTTCCTTGTCAAGTTCGATAAGTGCCTCCACAGCAAGTCTGTACGAGTCCATGCCGAATCCAAGAATTGTGCCGAGGCATGCTGCTGTCAGGTATGACTTGTGTCTGAACTCCTCCCTCTTGTGAGTGTTAGAGATATGAACCTCTATCACAGGGCACTTGATGGCGCGGATTGCATCGGCTATTGCCACAGAAGTGTGTGTGTAAGCTCCTGCATTCAATACTATGCCATCGGAAATGAAACCAGTTTCCTGGATTGTGTCTATCAGTTCGCCTTCAACATTCGACTGGTAGTATTCTATGTTCACCTCTGGGTAACGAGCCCTTAATGTTTCTAGGTAGTCTTCGAATGACTGGCTGCCATAAATACCTGGCTCTCTCTTTCCCAATAGGTTAAGATTTGGTCCGTTGATGATAATGATGTTCATAATACTAATCGAATTAACTCACTTTGTTTCGTTGATGTTTTACAGACTCGCTTTGCTTCGTCGATGTAAGACATTGTAATTTTAGAGTGCAAAATTACTCTTAATTATTAAAATTATTGCTAATTTCACGTCGTTTTTTAATAATTGAAGCAAAGAATGAACATTGACCAATACATTTCCGATCCCTATGTACGTGATTACCAGCTGTATTTAGAGACCGAACGTAATTTCAGCGATGCGACAAAGGAGGCTTATCTCGAGGACCTTTCCAAGCTTCTCGGCTATTTCAGGGACGAGCATATCAAGGTTGAGGAGGCTACACTTCAGGATTTCGAGTGTTTCGTCACCCTGTTGGTGGAGCTTGGAATCAGCGAGCGTTCTCAGGCGCGCATCCTGTCCGGAGTGAAGCAGTTCTACCGTTTCCTGCTCCTCGAGGATGTCATAGAGATTGACCCTACAGAGTTGTTGGAAGGCCCGCGTGTGGAAAGACACATTCCCGAAGTCCTTTCCATCGAGGAAATTGACGCCCTCGAGGCGCAGATTGACGAAAGCACACCTCTGGGCAAAAGAAACTATGCGATTATAGAGACTTTGTACAGCTGCGGCCTGCGTGTCTCGGAGCTTGTTGACCTCAAGATTTCAAACATATATATGAAGGACGAATTCGTGTCAGTCATAGGAAAGGGAAACAAGCAGAGGCTTGTGCCTATCAGTCCCGTTGCGATAGAGAAAATAAATGCGTGGCTGGACGAAAGAGCCGGATACAAGATTAAAAAAGGCGAAGAAGACTACATTTTCATAACGAACAGAGGCTCGCGAATGACACGCGTGATGGTTTTCTATGTCATCAAGGATTTGGCAGAGAAGGCCGGCATAACAAAGAGCATCAGCCCGCACACTTTCCGCCACTCCTTTGCAACGCATCTGCTAGAGGGTGGTGCAGACTTGCGAAACATTCAGGACATGCTCGGCCACGAGACAATCATAACCACAGAAATCTATACGCATATTGATGTGGGCAAGCTGAGGGAACAAATAGAGAAGTATCACCCTCATGGAAAGTAGAAAGGGCGACCGAAGCCGCCCTTTTAGTTAATAATTAATGATTAATAGTTAATAGTTGCAAGTTGATTAGTAGTATTCAATTTCGCAAGTGTATGGGAATGCATCCTTAACCTTTCCTTTCAAACTTACTGGCACACGTGCTGTCTTTAGTCTTGAGCAATTCCAGAATGCACCCTTTCCGATTGAAGTTACCGAGTTAGGTATTTCGATGCTTGTAAGGCTTGTGCACAAATAGAATGCATAGTCTCCGATTTCAGTTACCGAGTTAGGGATTACGATGCTTGTGAGGCTTCTGCATTCATAGAATGCATTCTCTTCGATTGAAGTTACCGAGTTAGGTATTTCGATGCTTGTAAGGCTTGTGCACAAATAGAATGCATAGTCTCCGATTTCAGTTACCGAGTTAGGTATTTCGATGCTTGTAAGGTTTGTGCACTCATAGAATGCA
>JAKSKX010000040.1 GCA_024401535.1 Paludibacteraceae bacterium
ATGAGGAAAACATTCATTGCAGTGGCGTTGTCACTGCTCGGTTTGTCGTCGGTGTCAGCGCAGGAGAGCGACACGACGCAAAGTGCTTTCAAGAAGAACATCATCACTGTGAAAGCGGGATTGGGAGTTTCAAAGACACTTTCAAGAGGGTTGAGCACTTCGAGCGTGCTTGGCTATCACGTTGGCGTGAGCGACCAAATCAACGTGTCTAAGTCTATGCCCCTTTATGTCGAGACAGGCCTTTTTGCAAACATGAAGGGCTACAAGATTCTGGGCTATGACGAGAGCGAGACAAAGATGCACTACCTTCAGTTGCCGGCTTTGGTGAACTACCACATCGGCAAGCAGGGCGGCTTCGAGGTAATTCCATCGGCAGGAGTTTATCTAGGACTTGGACTTGCAGGCAAGCTGAAGTACAACATCGACCTTGACACATACAAGGAGATTGACGTTTTCAAGGACAAGACAATCAAGCGATTCGACTTCGGCACACAGATGGGCGTTGACGTAGTGTTCAGAAAGGTTCAGGTTGGCTTCGCCTATGACCTCGGACTAATCGAGATTGACAAGAAGGACGCAATCTATGGCGACAGCGTGGAAAAGTTAGGTTACAAAAATTTGAAGAACAGAAGCGCTATCTTTAGATTGGGATTGAATTTCTAACAAATACAACCGTGGCAACGGTTGGCTTGTAGAGCCTATGGTTGGATTCGCCGATGCGAAGCGAGGTGAAAACTACCGTAGGGAACATAAAAAACGAAACAAAATGAAGAAATATATATACGGTATAATGGCGATGATTGCCGGTGCAGTTGCCTTCATCGCCTGCGAGGACGACATCGACGAGGTTGCCCAATGGAATAGAGTTGTTGACAACTCGTCAGACATTGCAGGATTAAAGTCTGCCTGCGACAAAATAAACTATAACGTGTCAAGCTTCACAAAGATTGTCGAGGCGCAGAACAAGAATCTGTTTATCTCGGCTGCCTATCCGAACGAGGACGGTTTCCTTATCGTGTTCTCGGACGGCTCTTTCGCACAGCTTTTGAACGGAAAGGACGGAGCTGACGGAAAGGACGGAATCAACGGCACTAACGGTGTTGACGGCAAGGACGGTTATGTTCCAGCTATCGCAATCAAGAAGGATGCTGACGGCATCTACTACTGGACTTGTGACGGAGCGTTCATGCTTGACGAGACCGGTAACAAAGTTCCTGCACAGGGCAAGGACGGAGCGAACGGAATCAACGGAACAAACGGACTTGTGGCACAGTTCATGGTCAGCGAGGCTGGCGAACTTCAGTACCGCTACAGCGACACTGACGCATGGACTTCTCTTGGCAATGTCAAGGGCGCTGATGGTGTGAACGGTGCAGACGGAATCAACGGCTCAAATGGTGCTGACGGAAAGACACCTACATTCAAGATTGTGGAGGGCAACCTATTGGTCAGCTACGACGGAGCGAACTGGAACGACCTTGGCAATGTCAAGGGTGCAGACGGAGCGAACGGAACAAACGGAACAAATGGTACTGACGGAATCAACGGCACAAATGGCAATGACGGAATCACACCGGAGTTCAAGATAGAGGACGGCAAGTGGTTCGTTTCATACAACAACAAGGCAACTTGGGTTGAACTTGGCCAGGCAACAGGCGACAAGGGAGAGAAAGGTGACAAGGGTGACGCAGGTTTGAACGGAACTAACGGCACAAACGGAACTGACGGAATCAACGGAACAAACGGCAAGGACGGAATCACTCCAAAGCTAAAGATTGTTGACGGCTACTGGTACATCTCTTATGACGGAGGCGTGACATACGAGACTGAGCCTCTTGGCAAGGCAACCGGCGACAAGGGTGCAAACGGAACAAACGGAGTTGACGGAAAGACACCGACATTCAAGGTCGAGGGTGGAGTCTTGTTCGTAAGCTACGACGAAACAACATGGAAGTCTCTTGGCTTGGTCAAGGGCGTAAGCGGAGAAGCAGGCAAGACACCTACAATGAAGATTGAGGGCGGTGACTGGTATGTCTCTTATGACGACGGCGAGACATGGGCAAATCTTGGTCAGGCAACTGGAGACAAGGGCGCAAACGGAACTAACGGTACAAACGGAATCACACCTACATTCAAGGTCGAGGGCGGCAACCTATACGTAAGCTATAACGAGGGTGCATCATGGTCAAACCTTGGCAATGTGAAGGGTGCTGACGGAACAAATGGAACAAACGGCACAAACGGAGCCGCAGGCAAGGACGGAGTGACACCAAAGTTGAAGATTACAGACGGCTACTGGTACATCTCTTATGACAACGAGAAGACTTGGACAAAGCTAGACAAGGCTACAGGTGCGAACGGAACAAACGGAACAAACGGAGTTGACGGAAAGACACCACAGTTCAAGATTGAGGGCGGTGCTTTGCTTGTAAGCTATGATTCAAAGACATGGACATCACTTGGAATTGTCAAGGGTGCAGACGGCAAGGACGGTGTGAACGGAACAAATGGAACAAACGGCACAAACGGAGCTGCTGGTAAGGACGGAGTGACACCGAAGATGAAGATTACAGACGGCTACTGGTATGTTTCATACGACAACGGCACAACATGGACAAAGCTTGACAAGGCAACAGGTGCTAATGGCGCTAACGGAACTAACGGCACAGACGGAATCACTCCTACATTCAAGGTCGAGGGTGGCAACCTATATGTAAGCTACAACGAGGGTGCATCATGGACAAACCTTGGCAACGTGAAGGGTGCAAACGGAACAAACGGCACAGCCGGAGTGACACCTAAGTTCAAGATTACCGATGGCTACTGGTATGTTTCATACGACAATGGCACAACATGGACAAAGCTAGACAAGGCTACAGGTGCTAATGGAGTTGACGGCAAGACACCGGAGTTGTCAATCAATTCAGAAGGTCATTTGATCTCTACAGTCAATGGCGTGGCTACAGACCTTGGCAACGTAACAGGTGCTACACCAGTCATCAAGGTCGAGGATGGCAAGTGGAAAGTTTCTACTGATGGCGGAACAACTTGGAATGAGATTGCGGGAAGCAGTACTGTTGGCGGTGGAACTGCCGGCTATACATCATTGGGTGCTCCGGTTTCCGGCTATATTGATGGTTATGCTTATGTTGATTTGGGATTGACAAGTGGAAAGAAATGGGCTACAGCAAATGTAGGAGCAATCAACGAGGCTGATTACGGACTATATTTCTGGTGGGGTGATGTTATAGGTTATGAAAAGAATACTGGGCATGATTTCAGTAGTGCAAATGCCGACACTTATGGAAAAACAGTTGCGCAGTTGCAGAGTGCTGGAATTATTGGCACTGATAAGAACTTGGTTGCAGAAAGGGATGCCGCTACGCAGCAGTGGAGCGAGAACTGGAAGATGCCGACAAAGGCAGATTTTGACGAGTTGATAAGTGAGTGCAGATGGATATGGGTTTCTTATGGTACAGCAAAAGGATATAAGGTTGAAAGCAAGAAGGCTGGAAATAACAACTGGATTTTCCTTCCTGCCGCTGGCGACCGCAATGGTACTTCGAGCGTCAGTGGGGAGTCTAGCGGCGACTACTGGAGTTCTACTGTGGACGAGAGCTATAGTTCCAAAGCTTGCACCCTTGGCTTCAGTTCGGGCGCTAAGAACACGTACATCTACGGCAGCCGCAACATAGGGCAAACTATCCGTCCAGTGGTAAGTGAATAAAAGAAATGTTTAACCAAATCATAGGGGCGCAAGCCTCTATGATTTATTATATTTTTATGTTATGCCAAATAAAATGAGTTGGATGAAATTCCCTAATGTTTGGAATAGTCCTGATGAGAGATTTAAGGAGATATTGAAAGCATATATGTTTTTCTCTAATGAAGAGAATAAGCTTATTCATAAAGATAGCTTTAGATATCATACCAAAGCGTTGTTTGAAAATGGAAGGGTTTATTGTTCTAAGAAAGCATGGGATTCTCTCAAAGATTGTAAATATTTCCCAATAGAGATTATGTCTCGTTTGGAGAAAGGAGAAATGCAGAATGTTTATCTTCAAAATAAACTATATGACCTAAAACAAAAGACGAAAATTTCACTTGTTTGGGAACATGTTGTTCCTTTTGATGTCATTTTTGACAAGTTCTTAAAGAATCCAACAAAAGAAAATTATATCAATCTTTTGAATTTAGGTGTTGTCTGTATTATTACTAAAGACGAAGATAAAGAATTGAGTGATAAAAAGCTAAGTGGCAAAATGCCTGGAAATTGGGATGGCAAAGATATTTGGGCAAGATACAATAGTGTTGGAATCGCAATTGTATAATAAGATAATCGCAAATAAAAAAGCGGCAGCAATGCCGCTTTTGTTGTTAATGCAAAGATAGAACCGTGGTAACGGTTCGTAAAATAGCCCACGGTTGATTTGAGCGAAGCAAAATCTACCGTGGGTTTATGTGTTTAATGTTAATTCATCCCACAGTAGCCAATCGTTTCACGATTGTCAACCATGGGCTATAATACGAACCGTTACCACGGTTCTTGTGTTTTTAATAAAAAATGCATACCTTTGCGAAAGGAATCTTAAAACCTCTGTTATGAATGAGAAAGATAGTATGGTGATTTTCCAAAGTGCTGACGGCTCAATCCAGATTGATGTCAAGATGGAGCAGGAGACGGTGTGGCTTAACCAGCAACAAATGGCGGAGCTGTTTGGTGTTGATAGAACTGTGGTTGTTAAGCATATACGGAACATATTTAAGGATGAAGAATTGAAAGAATCTTCAACTTGTGCAATTTTTACACAGGTTCGAAATGAAGGACGAAGGGTAGTGTCTCGTGAAATTCCTTTTTATAACCTAGATATGATTATATCTGTCGGCTATAGAGTTAATTCAAAAAATGCTACCCAATTCCGTATTTGGGCAACAAAATTTTGAGCATGTGTAAAAATTGCTCAGGTTAGGAATTATGTCAAGGGTAGTCGATATAAAAATTCACCCATATATATTCATCCCACGTTAGCCAACCGTTTCACGATTGTCAAACATGGGCTATAATACGAACCGTTACCACGGTTCTTGTGAACTGTTCTCCGATAATCTGCCAAAGGAAAAATTTGTTTATTTCTCACTTTATTCCCCTATAGTCGGTTTTTATTAAATAAATACCTAACTTTGCAACATTCAATATCAATGAGTTTGTCATGATGTCAAAGATTTTCAAAATATCAGGAATACTGTTAGGAATTGTTGTGTTGTTGGTGGGCGTTGCCTATTACTTCAAAAACGACATAGTTCAATATACCATGAACAAGAATATAAAGGGAATTCAAGAGAAGTATGGTCTTGACATCTCTTTTTCCGGTGTTGAAATTGACGGCACCGACTTGACTCTGCGCAATCTTTTGGTCAGGAAATCCGAGCAGGACACTTTGTTGTTTTGTAGGGAGATAACAGGACTTGTCTCGAAACGAAGCCTCATAAACGGAAAGGTTAAGTTAAAGAAGCTAAGTTCAGACGGTGTTTATCTAAATTATGTAAGGGGAGCAAGGGATACGTCCGACCTTCGTGTCATTGACTCCTCTCCGGACAAGGTTTCCAAAAGCTACGCCGAGAAAGTTCGCTATGCAGTGGGATTCATAGGCAGAATGATGCCTTCGGACCTGGTGTTCAAGGATGTGGATATGGTTGTCAAGATGTCCGATTCGCTAAAGGCCAGATTTACAAGTGACGAGATTTCCATAAAGGACGGCATATATAACTCTCATTTTGTTTTCACGGAGAACGATTCACTGTCACAAGATGTTCATGCGGAAGGCAAGTATGACAGAGACACTCATTTCTTTTCAACCCTGCTCTATTCCGACAAGGGTGACGAGTTGAAAATACCGTTCATCCACGAAAAAATAGGTGCAGAAATAACAGCCGACAGCATAAAGGCATGGACAAGCATAAGATTCGAGGGCAAGACAAACGAGGAGAGCCTTCGTATCAACGGTTCTATTAAAAGCGACTCCCTAAGGATGTATCATCGTTTGGTTTCCGACAGAAAACTTAACCTTGGGGATTTGGATATCTCCATACATTCCCTAATAAACAAGAACAAGATAGAGGTTGACAGTTCCACAACTATAACGATGGGTAATTTTTTCTTTTCTCCGTATTTGAGTGTGGAAAAGGATACGTCGGTCAAAGTCAATTTTGTGGTTAACAAGGAGCGTTTCCATGCCAACGACTTCTTCAGTTCCATACCCGAAGGCCTTATGCCTACAATCTCGGGCCTGCAGGTTTCCGGAGATATGTCATATCATCTGGCCCTTTCCTTTGATATGAATAATCTTGACAGCCTCCAGTTCTCAGTCAATGCAAAGAAGTATCCGGATTTCAAGATAAAGAAATATGGGAATGTAAATCTGACATACCCTAATGACACATTCACATATAACGCCTATCTTGAAGGCAAATTGATGAGGAGAATTGCACTGAATGACAGAAATCCAAACTTTGTCAAGTATAAGGATGTGCCTGAGGAGGTTATAAACTGCATACTGTATAGCGAGGACCCTTCTTTCTTCAGACATAGAGGCTTCCTAGAGTCAGCTACAAAAGAGAGCTTGATAAAGAACTTGAAGGAGAAGCGATTTGCTAGAGGTGGAAGCACAATTTCCATGCAGTTGGTAAAGAACCTGTTCCTTAACCAAAACAAGAATTTGATGCGAAAGGCGGAGGAGGCTATCCTTGTCTGGCTAATAGAGCAGAACAACCTTATACCAAAGGAGCGAATGCTTGAAATATATGTCAACGTAATTGAGTGGGGGCCAAATGTCTATGGACTAACCGAGGCATCACGCTACTATTTCGACAAGTCACCAAGCAGGTTGACTCCAGAAGAGGCAATTTATCTTGCTATGATAATTCCTCGACCACGTAAGTTTATGTACACCTTTGACAATACAGGCCATTTGCGTGACAGCTATGAGCTTCATTTCTCTAAAATCAAAGCCAAACTGTACGACAACAATATAGTCAGGGATACATCCAGAGTAAGACTAAAGGATGTGAAGTTGTGTGGAGAAGCGAAAAAAATGCTTAAAGTGACAGATACAGAGGTTGTTAAGGAAGAGGAAGAACCTCGTGGCATATTTAAACTGTTCAAAAGGAGAAGGAATAGATGATAGGCGTATATTCGGCAGCAAAGGTCAAGGAACTTGACGCTAAGGAAATAGAGTTAGAAGGCATAACATCATTCCAGTTGATGCAGCGTGCCTCAAAGTCCCTTTATCTGGAACTAGAGAAATTTTTACAAGGAACCTCTATAAACAAAATTGTTGTTCTTGCTTCTGGAGGCAATAATGGAGGAGATGCCCTATGTGTAGCAGATATGCTTTGCGACAAATACAGTGTTGTCGTGTTTTATGTCAAGGTCTCTGATAGACAGTCCGAAGACTTTAAGCAGGCATACAAGAATTTGCGTACAAAAGTAAATGTCATAGAGGTGGTTTTCCCTGCCGACATCACTCTCATGAGAGATTACATTTCTGCTGAGAATGTATGTATTTTGGATGGCTTGCTTGGTTCTGGTATAAATAGAGTAGTCGAAAAAGAATCTTTTCTAGGATTTCTTATCGACTATGTTAACAGTCATAGAGACAAGAAGAAATCTCTTTTGGTGGCTATAGACCTGCCTTCCGGCTTGCTTGGAGAGGATTCTCAGTTGAAAAATCCAGCTCGCTCGATAGTAAAGGCCGATAAAACAATTTGTCTGCAATACCCGAAACTCTCTACTTTGATGCCAGAGAGTGAGGAGTATGTTGGTTCTATGAGTTTCGTAGATTTCGATATGAAATTGATGAAAGAGGGTAGTGGAGACATAGGTAAATTGCTCGAATTGTCAGATATTCGCAATTTAGTCCGTCCACGTCCCAAGCATGGCCATAAAGGAACATTTGGCAAGGGATTGCTTCTTGCCGGCAGTAGTGACATGCCTGGAGCTTGTGTGCTTGCGTCGAAATCTGCACTGCGGAGTGGCTTGGGTATGCTATATGTGCAGACTCACGATAATGTGAAGCCGTATCTGATGAATAACCTCCCTGAAGCAATATGCAGAACAGACTTGGCAACGATTGATTCTTTGTTCTCTGCAACAAATGCCGTTGCTGTAGGTCCAGGCATAGGTACAGATAAATATGCTTGTAAGCTCTTGGACTTTTGTATGACAAACATCGTAAATCCCATGGTGGTTGATGCTGACGCTCTTAATCTGATTTCAAAAAATATGGAGTGGATGGGCAAACTTCCCCCAAGAACGATATTAACACCACATCCTGCAGAATTTCAGAGGTTGTTTGGTAAATGCTCTTCCAGAATAGAAATGATAGCCAGGCAAAAGGAAATGGCGAAGGCTCATAACGTTATCATAGTTTTGAAAGGTGCGTACACAACAATAACAGATGGTGACGAACTGTTCTTTAATTCAACGGGGAATTCTGGTATGGCTACAGCTGGCTCAGGAGATGTTTTGACTGGAATAGTTCTCGCTTTGCTTTCTCAAGGCTACGAACCGTTTGACGCGGCAAAGCTTGGCGTTTTTATTCATGGTCTTGCTGGTGATGTGGCTGCCGAGAAATTGTCTGAATATTCGCTTATAGCTTCCGACATCATAGAGTGTCTGCCAGATGCGTTTAAGGCGGTTTCAAAAATATGAACATCTTAGTTTTTGATAACAAATAGGAATAATGGTCCGATTGATAATATTTCAGTTGGACCATTTTATTTTGACCTTATTATTATAGTCATATAAGATAAGTCTATGTTTCAGTTTGTACTATATAAAGTCGTTTTCGTGTTAAAAATATGTTCTTTTGTTAATAAAACTTAAAAAATGACTTGTTTTTGCCTATAATTTATGTCGGATTAAATACAAGTACTATATTTGCATCAGTTAAAGAAAAAAACAACACAATAATAAATATTAACATGAAAAGAATTTTAGGTATCGCTTTATCTGCTTTGGCATTGGCAGTAGGCGCTTCTGCTCAGGATGACGATGAGCTACAGAAGAAGATCAACAGAGAGAATGTTGTAGAGGGTATGGTTATCAATAATGCCGGCGACACTTTGAAGGGTTATCTTAAAAAGATGCATATTCCTACAGCTAAGGAGTTGGGTTACAATCCAAATGATAAGACTACGTATATCGTAGGTGATTTTACTCCTGAAGTGGAGTTCGGTGCTAAGTTGAAGTTTATCTCGTACGAGGATTTCAATGCTAAGAAGCATGTACACAACAACGACTACACAGAGTGCAAGCCTAAGAAGTACAAGGGTTATATCTATGATGTTAAAGGAGAGAACATAGAATTTGTAACTCTTAAGGTTAAGGATGGAGTGGGTAAACCTCAGGAGCAGTTCGTTCGCGTAGTTCAGGATTTGCCTAATGGAGACCAATACATTGAGTATTACATGCCAGTAGCCTTAATCACAGTCATGGGAGAAGCTCCATCATACGAAGATGTAGAACCATATATCCACACTCACAAGGCTGTTTTCATTAAGTCACAGGGATATGTGAGCTTGGTTGAGGATCTTAAGCCAGAGGAGTTCTACAAGACTAGATGCCCAGAGATTGCTAAGAAATGGAGTAGCAACGCCTATACAGACGTGTCTAAGAAGAAAGATGGTGCTTTGAACAAGTTGGCTCGCCTTGCCGCTAAGGTTGATTCTGGTGCGCAGTCTGAGGCTCGTATCAAAGCATTTGATGATTATTTGAACACTTGCGGTAGCGTTAAGTAATTTTTGACTAATCCAAATTTAAGGCAGGAAGTGATTCCTGCCTTTGTTGTTTATGATTATGATAATGTATCAATGAATAATGTTGGAAATATAGAATACTTGCGTTGATATTATGTTGTTCAAAAGTATTTCGAGTGGAAATGCAAATAATAGCGGATATGACTGCTATTTTTTCTCTGTTTGTTTGCATTTTTATTGATTCTTTTATACATTTGCTATATAATTTGTTGTTTAACAAAAAAAGAAAGGATGCAGGATAAATTTACTATACTGAACAAGGCGTTTTTTAAAGTTTCTCTTTTGGTATGCCTTTGCGTTTTATCAACAATAAGTTCGTTTGCTCAAAAGGAAAGACATTATATCTACTTGTTTGACTGTACCAAGTCGATGGTCGGTTATAAAGGTTCGCCTGAGGTTATGCCTCAGACTTTATCTTTCCTTCGTCGTAGTATTGGTTCTTTGCCCAATGGAACAAAGGTAAGTGTGGTTCCTTTTCAAGACAAGGTATTGAAAACGTATTCTTGTTATAAAGAGGATTTTAATTTTAATGAATATTCCGATTATGTAGCTAATGTAGTAGAACAGATCACTAATACAAATATATGTGATCCTTGGAAAAAGGGAGAAAGCCTGATAGACAAGGACAAGGACAACTATTTGATTCTCTTGACAGATGGTGGAGATAATGTAAACGGCATTTCCGCTTTGGTCGATTTGCTTCGTGACTTTTGTGGTAAGTACAAAAATACTCGTGGTTTTTATGTCAAGCTTACTACTGATGCAATAGATTTAAGTAAGCCTGGAGCAAGAGATTTGCTCGATGTTTTGGAACGTTGTCCTTGGTTGTATTCGGTTGATGCTACAAAGGGTATAAGCACGTTTTTCTCTGTTGACTTGGCTAATGCCAGCACGAACACACTAATGTTGAACAAGCCCCTCACAGCCAAGAGTTCAGCGATGGAAAAAATCAAGCTTCATGCTGAATGCAATGATCCATACTTTGATGTAAATGTCGAAAATGACGAGTCTGATGGCGGAAAGTTTAAACTTAATGTAACTTCGAAGGTTGGAGGTAATGTGTCTGATCTAAATTCAAGATTACAGAGTGTGGTTGGAGATGGTGACTATGCATTAAACTTCAAAATTGTGGTGGATGACAAACAGTTTGAACTTTGTAATCCAAATCAAAGTATCAGAATTTCAAACAAGCCTGAAAGGATGGTTGAGTTTGCCAATATGACAGATGTAGAGGTAAAGATTCCTGGGGCAGAGTACTACCCGTCATGTTTGTTCTGGTCAGCGAAAGATCTTGATACATTAAAGTTTGATTTAACTCCAAATTTCAATAATGAGGCAAAGAAGGATAATTCGTTCCTGCAAGTTTCTGTTTTAGAAAGATCTGGAGCGAAGGACTATAAGGTATTGTTGAATGGAAATCCTATAAGTGACAATAGCTTTACTCTTGACAAGAATTCTGGTAATACTGTATTAGGTATAGTGTTCAATCCCGACGCTAAAGAAGGTAAAAGATACTTTGATTTCAAGTTTAGCGACAATAAGGCTCAAAATCTTGAAAGAATCAATTCTGATGAAGTGAAGGACGCCTCTTTTTGCTTGAGGACAACTTATGGTGTGAGCTGGAATCCTTTGTCATGGATATTGTTGATACTTGCATGTGTAATATTGTCGGCTTTAATTCTATGGTTTTTGATGTTCAAACCGATGAACTATCCGCATATATCTGTTGGTATGCTACAAGTAGAGGGTGACGAATACTTTGTTACAAAGAGAATAAAAGGAGCAAGAATGGTTGTTTTGGCGGACAAAGCAGTACCTCAAAGTTTCTTGAACAGATTGTTTACAGGTGAGGTTATGTATGTTGTGTCTCCAGAATGGACAAAACCTATTTACTTGACATCAAGAAAGAAAGGTGTGAAGGTTAAGACTGACTATAGCGTCTATGATATTGATTCTTCTATGCTGATAGGGGAAGAATATAAGGTAAAGAACGCAGAAACAAAACGCAACTATAAATTCATTTTAAACAAATAAACTACAATAATATATGGCAGCAGCTAAAATTAGAAAATGTCTGTTCATTGGTTTGGGTGGAACAGGAATGACTTCACTTCTTCATACTAAGCAAGTGTTTATGGAGACTTATGGAGAAGTACCTCCTATGATTGGTTTCTTGGGTATTGATACTGACGGAGCTGCCTACAACAAGGAGTTGCCTTCCAAGAATGGTCCGGTTGGCTTGGATCCACACGAACAGATGGCAATTAGAGTTGACGATGCGCAGTCTATTTTGCGTGTAAACAAGGATAGATTCACTTGGGTGCCAGAGCAGAATTTTGGTGCTATGATATCTATGACTCAAGGTGCTGGTCAAATTCGTACAAACGGACGTTTTGCTCTAACTTGTAACGAAGACTCCGTAAAGAATAAGGTTAATAGTGTATTAAGTTCGATAAATAATGCCGAGAATTCCATAAATGAGAAATATGAGATTGTTGGTGATGGAATAGAAATACATATAGTTTTCTCTGTTTGTGGAGGTACAGGTTGTGGTACATTCCTAAATATGGCTTGTCTGCTTAGAGATATGCTTGACAACTATTCTGTTAAGACAAAGTTGATCGGTTACGGTATTTTGCCAGATGTTTTCCGTTCTATGGCAAACAACGGAATGACAAAAGTTCGTCCAAATGCGTACGGAGCAATTCAGGATTTGGACTATATGATGCATCTAAACGGAGAACTTGGAGGTAAAGGTGTAACGCTTGATTGGTTGAGAGATTCTCGTACATATAAGAAGCCGCCTTTCGACGCATTCTTCTTTGTTGACAACAAGAATACAGTAGGTGATTCATATAACCATGTGGATCAGCTTGGGGAAATGATTAGTTTGGCTTTGATTACGTCTTCCGGAGTTCTATCTTCTGCTACAGGAAGTACAATGGACAATATTGAGAAAGAGATTCTTAATGGCGATTATGACGTTAATCAGAAGAAAGCTTGGGCTGCGGGTCTTGGAATTTGTGAGATTCTATTCAGAGGGGCTGACCTTGCAAAGATATATTCATACAAGGCATCTAAGCGTATAATCGAGAGTCTGATAATGAACTGTCAGGATGCAGATACTATTGCAAATAACTGGATTACTGAAGTTAATATAAATGAGCATACAGGTGATCCTGTTATTGACCACATGTTGCCTAAGTCTCCAAAGATGAGACTATCTTCTATAGACAACAAGAAGTCTCCTATTGCAGAAGCTGAGATATACATCAAAAGCGCAATGCCTAAGGATGATGATATTCAGTCAAAGTACAAGGAGTTGACTGAGGTCGTATTCCCTTCATTTCATAAGCTTATTGTTGACAGTGTAAACAAAAATTGTGGAGTAGGTGTTGCTGAAAGTATAATCATGAGTTTGCAAGAGCAGGTGAATGTGTTTATGGGGGAGATGGTCAGCGAGAAAGAAGAATGCATGGATTCTCGAGACCGCTTGAAACAGATGCTTGATAATGCCTGTAAGGATTTGGCTGAGTATGCTGACAGGTGGATCAAGAGCAAGGAAACATTGAGTGAGAAGGAAGAGGATGTTTGCAATGCCGCAATAAAAATAGTTGAAAATGAGCGTGAGATAGTACGCCGTGACTACGCAATAAGATTCTATACAGCCCTTAATGCCAAGATTTTGGCCGAGCGTGATAAAGTTGCTAATGTTAAGAAGGTCCTTATGTCAGTAAATGCCGACCTGACTCGTGACATTGCAAAGATGCAGGAGGCTGTTTCCAGAAGTGCGGAGCAGACATTCCAGATTGATTTGGCTTCGGATAAGGTTGGTAACATTCTTGTAAAAGAGGATGAAATTGTAATGACTGACTTCATTGGAAGTTTGGATGGTGGAAAAATATACGACTTTGACACAATGGAAGTAGGCAATGTCAAGAAAAACATTTGTGATTATGCCGCATCGTTGAAAGGTGCCAAGGAGTATGATGAAATGTCTATTGACGCTGTTCTTAACGCTATGTCTCAGGAGGAGTTTGACAAAGTCCTAAAGCTTGCAAATGCTAAGTCTCAGGTACTTCTTCCTACTGATTTTAGAGGTTTTATTGCTAAACAGAATCCTTCTGACAACTATTATATTGGTGTTCCTAACAAGGAAACAAGCAGATTTGTCAAAGGTGATGCTTTCAAGAATACATTAAAGTCTGCTAATGACGTTACTGCAGCAAGTCTAGGTATTCAGGATCGTGTGATTATTTACCATCAGATGGGAGTTATTCCTCCGTATGCAATAAAGTCATTAAAAGCTTGTGAGGAAGAGTATCGTGAGTATGGAGTAAGGTGCCATTTCGATGCGAAGATTTACACAGATATGATTCGTGAGAAATATTCTCTTGAGCCTGCGGCAAGAGAGGATGATTCAATTGACATCTGGGTGAACGGTTTCATTTTTGGTCGTATTCGTAATAATGGCGGCACTTATGAGTATTATGATGATGAAAGAGGCGATGTGATAAATGATTATTGGATTCCTCTTGACAATTATCGTGACAAGGCGTTCGAGATGTTCAAGTCTCACATCGCAGAAGTTCGTTCCGATTATGAGTCATTCTTTAACAATGAGGCAAAACGTAAGGGGGCAGAAGAGATGGCTTCTCTAATAGCTGATGCTAAAGACAACTATTGGGGCAAGTTCTCTCAGATAAATATGGACAAGAAAGATTTGGCTGCTTACGGCAACGATAGAATAGCAGATTTGTTCCGCAAGGAGTTGGAGTATGTTAAAAAGAAACTAACTGCAGAATAATAGTATGAGACATCAACTAGCCATATTCATAGGTGAAGGGTTGTCTGTGCTTGCTAATGGAGTGAAGCAATATGTTTTGAAATATGGGAACGACGCTGTCGTTCCTTATTTCCATTCCATGATGTGGGGTATTGGCAATGATGGTTCTATTTCGATTAAGAAGTACGATAGGGTTTCCCCGTCAAATTTAGATTTTGAGTCTAATCTTGACAGTGAATATCTTACCGGAGTTGCTGAAGTTAAGACTGTAAAACAAGAAGACCTTTATATTCAAGACTTTCTTAACTCTTTTAGGAATGAGACAATAACTATCGAATGCCCTGGAGATAGTGGTAAGCTGTTGGTTTCTCTATATGTTCCGATGTATGATTCCGCATCTTCAAAACTTGCAGAACAGATAGTTGATGTTGTTCATGAAGTAAACAGCAAGTTCGAGATTGATGTAATTGCACTTACTTCGGATGTTGTAAGAAAAATACATGACATTACTAACTTTGTAGAAAACGTATCTCAATATAAGAAGGACTTTATCTCTAATTTGAAAGTCTTTTCTGAATATGCCCGTTCTCTAGAAAATCGAAAAGTTAATCAGCTGGTAGTGCTGGATAACAAGAACCGGAGCGGAATAGCTCTTGATTTCAACAAAGAGAGTTTGATATGTACTCTAGGTGAATACTCTTTGTTGACCATAGAGAATTACGGTTCGGTATATAATCAAAATATCGTACTTAATTCGCAGGGTGAAGTAACTACATTTGGTCTATCTTCGTTGTATTTTGACAGGTATTACTTTATAAACTATGTCTTGCGGAAGGCATATATTAATCTTATTGACAAGGAAAAAGTATGCGAAGATGGAGGTGAAGGTTGCTCTTGGGATGTTAACTGGGCAGCTGATCAAGCAAAGAACTTGATCGGTAAGCATGTCGGTATGGTTGGAAAGTTTTGGAATGAGAAGATAAATCCTCTTATTGTAAAGGAAGTAAGCCAGAGTCAGATTGTTTCCCAGATAACGCCGGAACTAAATAAGGTGTATGATGATTTGGAGAAAGATTTAATCAGTTTCTTGTCAGACCATTCATTATCTTTGCCTCAGAAAAAGGCTTTGTTAGCTATGCTTACTGCTAACGATGACGAGTCTTTGCAGGGAAATTTGTTGATGTCCGATACTATGTCCATTGATGACTTGGATTCTGAACCGACAAATTTCTTTATAAATGAATCACATACCTTAGCAGAGGACAGTGAATATCGTTTGCCTGACCTTCCTACAAAGGAGATAAAGAAGCTTAGAAACGATATAAGACAATCTACTGCATATTTAAGAAAGAAAACAGAGGAACTCGAAAAGCTTGGCAAACAGATTGACAATGTTGAGCAAAGCAAGAAAATTGTGGATGGTAAAATTACTGTAGGTGACTGCAGCTATAAACTTATTACAAATGTCATTTCAGAACAGCTTCTTGAAGAGACATACGTTCCTCATGAAGTTAAAGTTCCTTCTGTAGATTTGAGCAGTTGGTTCACTCCTGTCAAGAATCAGGCAGATTTGGGTGCATGTACTGTCTTTTCTCTTGTTTCCATATTCGAGTATATAATGAAAAAGAAGACAGGAGAGGACTATGACCTGAGTGAGATGTTTGTTTATTATAACGCTCGTAAAAAGCTAGGAAAACAAAATGAAGATTGCGGCACATCCCTATATCACGTTGTTAAGGCAATGTCCGATGAAGGTGTATGTTTGGAAAACAATTGTAACTATAATGTTAACTCATATTCGGAAGTTCCCTACGATTCTGCTTACGAGGATGGAAAGTCGAGATTGGTAGAGGTTGCAAAGAATATGCCTATAGAGATTGATGCTATTCGTTGTGCTTTGTCCGAAGGTTATCCTGTAGCTGTTGCATTCAAGATTTTTGGTTCCTTCGATGCTCCAAATGGTTTTGCAATTACTCCAACAGCAGAGGAGTTAGGTACCGAGGGCGGTTATCATGCGATGGTGGTTGTTGGATATAATGACGAGCATAAACTATTGAAAGTTAGAAATTCCTGGGGAAAGAATTGGGGAGACAAGGGCTATTGCTACATTCCATATTCTTGGATTACAACTCTTAAGCTTGCAGCTGATGCTTGCATTATTACCAAGACTAATCAAGACGAAGATGTTAATAGAAGAATTGACTATAAGTCTGTTGATTTCGATCTTACTGATGCGAACATCAAGAGTTATATTCTATACAATCTTGTTTTCGAGGAGACCAAGAAACTGGAGTCTTTGAAGTTAAGTTATGCCGAGAAGCGCAAAGAATACGAAAGCATTGTTCAAAAACTTGGTAATCACGGAAACCGTAAGGCTATAATTGCTGAAAGTCAAAAAGTTTTGGAGGCGGAACTCGAAGATTGCAAAAGATATAAGGCAAAGCGATCAGAAGAACTTCAAGCGGAGGTTATTGCTTACGAACAGAATACAAACAGTGTTCTTATAAAGACAGGTTTGTTTATGTTAAGCATTATAGCCTTGATTTGTACTCTTTGGTACTACTACTCGGATATTCAACTTGCAGTTTTCGATACCGGAAATGTAATGCTAAAAACTACATTGGTACTGGCTGGTGTTCTTGCCGTCATAGGAGTACTTGTGTTCTATTTCTATAGAAACTACAGGAAGATTCAACTGAAGGGAATGCAGGAGGAAATGAAGCGGACTCTAGAAAATATGGCGCATGAAATTCAAAAGAAAAAGAGAGTCATTGACGAGCTTTGTCTTAAGTGCAATATCTATGGAACTTCTCTAGACAGGCTGATTTCTATCCAGTCTAAGTTGGTTGAGAAGTATCGCGCTTCTGTTTCTTTTGTAGGAAACTTGAGGGCTTGGAGAAATGATGAATCTGAAAAGCAGAACACTATGAAGTCGGAAACCAATAGGTCGTTCGTTCCCGTGCTTGATAATTCAAAACTTGATTCTTTTGTTGCTGAACATGTTTCAGACATTACCAAAGATTTGGTTCTTTACAAGTACCTTGTTCCCGATTTTAAGCTAAGTGATGAAGCGTTGCTTGAATTTAAAAATAGGGTGAAGGGTAGTGTGATTGAAAAAATCAAGTCATTTTGCTCCGACTTTAGCATGGTCGATTACTTGTTGGGGGATTCTTCTTACGACTATGCTGATAAGAAAGACCTCAAGAAAGTATTGCCTGTGATGCAGTCTTGTTCAGAGCCTTTTTGCGAAACAAAGGATACTATGACTTATGCACAGACAAAGACGATTGATGTTTTCGCCAATATAGGAATCAACGGTCCAAGATGGAAAACCGAGTTCTGCAGTCAGTTTCAGGAGATGCCGACAACGGTCAGCAGATTGGCTAATCATTCGGTAGTTCTGTTGCAGCAGCGGTTTGTGTCTATAGATGATATAGTAATATAAAGTTTGTTATGTTGCAAGGTGACTTTTGTTGCCTTGCAACTTTTTTTATCATGGAAAGACTGAAACTGAAATGTAGTTTGTCTAAACAGAGTGTGGTTGTCTTTTAGGTTTCATAGGAAAACTAAATTTTGTTGTTGATGTAGATATTTCATCGATTGATGTTTGTCTATTTCCGTTTGAGAATGCTTTAGATATAGTTTTATGCTTGTCAGTAAGATTTTGGTTTAATTTGTGATGTGTTTGCTAAACATAACTTGTGTCTTAGTCAGAGTAAGTTTGTAATGGAAAGAGATGATTTGTTATGACGTATGCTTTTGATTGGAATATAAAGAATTTTTTAGTTAGAATCGAATAGCTATGTAGTTATTTGTTACCAAAGGCGGCTTCGGTCGTATTTGTTGTTTAATGACAAAAAAATATTCGTATCAAAATCAGCTATTTACAAACATTTTCAAAAAATAGTTGCCAAAACGTTTGGTCAGTAACCGAGAAAGCACTAATTTTGCATCCGCAATCGGGAAACAACGATGCTAGAGAGGCCAA
>JAKSKX010000041.1 GCA_024401535.1 Paludibacteraceae bacterium
ATAACGAATTTTAATGAACAGAACTCTTTTCGATGAATTTCGATAACGAATTTTTAATAGCAGAACTCTTTTCGATGAATTTCGATAACGAATTTTAATGAACAGAACTCTTTTCGATGAATTTCGATAACGAATTTTGCTGTTCAGAACTCTTTACAACGATTTTCGTTAAGGTTTTTTGTCGATATAATCATTTAACCCACGGAAAATAAACATATATATATATAGGTATAAACGAAAAAGGGCGACCGAAGCCGCCCTTATAGTAAAACAAACTGAAATCTAGTATTTTTTATCATAAAGAAACCAGTAGCCGCAATGATAGCACTGTTTTGCTTTTAAATATGTTTCAGTTCCACAGTTACTGCAGTAATAGTTATATGTAATATAACCGCCACTAACAGTTCCCCCTCCCCTTTCCAAATGGCAGTACTTCTTGTTGTCGTCATCGTCGTCATCGCACGAAGCGAAGCCCAGAGGAAGCAACATTGTCATGAGTATTAAAATCTTCTTCATGGTTTTAATCAGTTATTATATTAGTATATAGTTGCAAATATATTACTTTTTATAAAGCAAAGCAGATTTAGTATCTGATTATCTTGCAGTTGTCTGGGAATGAGTTGTATGCTCCTCTCTTTACGTGTATCTTGCAACCCTCTGGCACGCGTACTGTCTTCAGATTCTCGCAGTATTTGAACGAAGCCTCTCCCACTTCATTCAAAGTTTTTGGGAACACAACTTTAGTGATTAGAGGGCTAGAAACAGCTCCGTATTGAATCTTAGTCACCGAATTCGGAATGTTGAAGCTTTCAAGGTTTATTCCCTGGAATGCGAATTCCCCGATTACTGTCACAGTGTTCGGAATCTTTGTGCTTTTGCATCCTGAAATCAGTGTGTTTTTCTTTGTTTCTATGATGGCATTGCAGTTTTCTCGTGAATCATATACCTTGTTGTCCTTATCTACGATGATGCTTGCGAGTGAGTTGCAATCAGCGAACGCCTGCTTTCCGATTGATGTTACAGAACTTGGAATTTTTATGCTTGCAAGACTTGTGCAGCCAAAGAATGCAGACTCGACGATTGTTGTTGTCGAGTCTGGAATTTCAATGGCTGAAAGACTTTTGCACTGGCCGAATGCATATTGTCCTATTACATTGACCGATTTCGGAATATCAACACTTGCAAGGTTGCCGCAGCAAGCGAACGCCTGCTGCCCGATTTCAGTTACTGAGTTGGGAATCTCTACCCTTGATAGGCTTGCGCACTTGAAGAATGCCCTGTATCCGATTTTGGTTACATTGTAAACCCTGCTGTCGTTCGTCACTTGCGAAGGTATAACGACATTTGTCAAATTCTTGTTCTCAAGCAGGCTCACTGTTGCAGTCGAGTCCGATTCGTTCAGCTCGAACTTCAAGCCAGACTGTTCGTCAGATACAGGCTCGGCGAATGATGTCACTGCCAGTCCGACTATAGAAATCAAAAAAATTAAAATCTTCTTCATAGCGTTATATTTTTTATTATCCATTGCAAATTTACTTGAAATCTTGACAATATCAATATTGTTAAAAACTTTGTTTGAAGATTTACAGATGTTTGTCAAATAAATTATACTTTTGCACGGATTAAACTAGATGCTTTGCATGAATATAAGAACACTTATCATATTGCTTTTGCTGAATGTTTCGGCTTTCGCCCAGGAAAAGGTGCTGATAAAGGGCTTCCTGGAGCAGTCCTTCAGCAGGGCAGAGGTGGAAAAAAGCTATATTGACACCGTAGAATACAAAAAGAGGGGATTCAAGGAGTCGGTCAAGGAAAAGAAGATGTGGACTCCGTGGAGCAAGGACGAAATCAAGAAAAACAAGGAGGCTTACGAGCAGTTGAGCAACAGGTACATCCTTAACGGCTCGTATGACGACATCATCAGCGACAGCGCATGGTGTTCAAACCAGACCGTAATGGTGAACACATTCCCACACAAGGTGCAGATTCTGCTTGCCGAGATGGAGGAGAGGTATTCCTTTGTCGGTGCAAAGCTGAAGGCAAAGTTCTATACAAAGCCGAGCGATGACTTCTATTTGTACAGGCTATACTATTTCGAGGGCTACGCAATCAGGTATGTTTATACTTGGGAGGAGCTGAAGCAAAACACATACTTCGAGAATGACAACTATGATGTTTTAGCGAATATCTGCGATGAAACCGAGCCTATTGAGGTTTACTACATGTACACTTCACATCGTTTCGAGCCAGTGGAAGTCCCTACGGACTATCATAATGAATACGAGGACAAGGAACTGCTCCTACAGAAAAGGATGCAAAGGTATCAACAGCAATAACAGAGGCTCAATGGCAAAATTGTTTGAACAAATTTCCAAATAGGAATATATTATGAGACATATTTCATTTTTTTCGATATTTATGCTTGCTCTTGCTTCCTGCTCGCAGCAGACAAGTGAAGTCAAGGAAACCAGCTTAGATTCTGCGGAGCAATCAATATCGGACACTTTAACGCAAACTGAATCAGAATTTATAGAGGAAGCAGTCTATGATGAAAATTCTGGTATAGAAAACGAGTCTGTCGATTCTTTAGGCTATTCAATTTTTACATTCAAAATAGGCTCTCCGATAGAAGGATTTGAACATTATAAGGAGAAAGACAGTATTATACGCTCCTATAACAAATGGAGCTATTCCCCTGATG
This sequence comes from Paludibacteraceae bacterium, assembly GCA_024401535.1. GTDB lineage: Bacteria > Bacteroidota > Bacteroidia > Bacteroidales > Paludibacteraceae > UBA1723. The sequence goes on from JAKSKX010000041.1 coordinate 2,702, forward strand.
CTGTATATACAGTTAAAGAGATGTCTGGATATGATGGAGGCGAAGCTGATGATGGATGCGGAGAAAGGGATATAGTCGTCTATCGCGATGACATTAAGGTTATGACGTTTTATGATTTTGGTTGTGCCGATTCGGGTTATAAAGAAACTTTTTATTTTGACGCTAAAGGCTCAATAATTTCAAAAAAATGCGAAGAGCATAATGGCATAGCCTATGACGAAGAATATGTGTATGAAAATGGAGAGACTACTATATATTATAGTAGATTAGGTGATAATTGCAGTAGTAGACCAGGTGAAAAAGACATCTATTCTATTATTCGTCTTTCGCACGACACATTAACTACATCATACCAGTTTCTAAATGAAAAAGATGAGTTTGATGTAGAATATTATCTTGTTGCAGATAAAGGAGCGGCCGTTCCCTCTATGGTCAAGGAAGCGGCCAAATTTTCAAGATGGTCTGGTGAGACACTAAATAATATCAAATTTGTAAAGAAGATTGAAAAGTAACTAATCTTCCTGAAGCTTCTTCAAAAGACTGTCCCTTACAACGACGTAGCTGTCAAGACTGTCAGTTGGGACAGGACTTGCAGACGGGCTTTCAAGCTTCAAAGGGTCAATAGGCGTTCCGTTCTTGTAAACTCTAAAGTCGAGGTGTGGGCCTGTGGCAGTTCCGGTTCTTCCAACATAGCCGATTACTTCCCCTTGTCTGACGTGCGAGCCCTTAGAGATTGCACCGAATTTGCTCAAGTGCATATAGACTGTGGAATAAGTTGAGTTGTGCTGTACCCTGACATAGTTTCCTCCGCCTTTCTTGTCGTAGCCTTTGGCTGTTACAGTTCCGTCACCGATAGACATTACCGGTGTTCCCGTTGGTGCGGCATAATCAACTCCATGATGAGGACGACGAATCTTCAAGACGGGATGGAATCGCGAATGCGAGAAAGTCGAACTGATGCGCGAATATTTTAGAGGTGCTTTAAGGAATGCTTTCTTTACGCTCATTCCGTTGAAGTCATAGTATTGCATGTCTCCGTTTATGATGAACGGAATAGCCATATATTCGTGTCTGTTGTGTTGGAAAATGGCGCATTTGATGGTGTCAATGCCTACAAACTTGTCATCTACTAGCTTTTCTGAATAATATACCTTGAACATATCTCCCTTCTGCAGACCAAAGAAGTCAATGTTCCAGGCATAAATGTCTGACAGCACCATAGCCAGCTCCCAATGTTCGCCTTGCTCGGCGATGGCGTTCCACAGAGATGTCTCGATGATTCCTTCGGTAGTTTTATCCACTCTTTTAATCTTGCGAGTCTCTTTTGTGGCAGTTATCGAGTCTCCGAAATTAACTGTAATAAAGCTGATTGCGTCTATTTCATATACCCAGTGCCTTAGCACCTGAACAGAGTCCTGCTGTTCAAGCATTGCGCAGTAAGTGTTTCCTGCTTTGAGTTTCTTTACATCGTAAACCGAGTTTATGGCTTGCTCTGCCTTGTATTGTGCCTGCCTGTCAAGGTTATAGCTGCCAAGAATGCTGGACAGGTTCCTTCCCTTTTCGATTTTCGATTTTTCGATTTCAAGCGAGTCTATTGCTATGCCGTACATATATTGCGGTTCGGCAACCACAACTTCTTGGGTTGAATCTATGACAAGTGTGTCGCATTGCGGATGCACAATCTCGGAAGTGTTGTTGCAGGAAAGCATCAATGCCAGCAATGGGAAAATAAAAAGACTCGGTTTCATCGTTATTTTTTTGTTTTTGTTTATATGGCGATGCAAATATAATGTTATTTTTTCAAGTACAAGTAGAAGAAATATAGGTGTTTATGCAAAATGTTTTATTTTTCAAGTATGAACTTTATTAGAGCGTAAAAAGTCGGAACAGCAAGATATTTTTCCATAAAAAGCATAAAAAAGAGGACTTTTATGTTTGATATTGCCCAAAAAGTATTAGTTTTGCCCCGTCAAAAAACGAAGTGTAATAAAACAATAGTATATAAAATTATGGAGTTAGCAATGATATTGCTATTCGTTTGCGGTTATGCGGCAATAGCTTTGGAGCATCAGATTCATATAAATAAGGCTGCTTCAGCGCTTATTTTGAGTTCAGTCTTGTGGACACTTTACATGTTCCACTCGCATTCAATGATTCAGGAGGGCGCGAATATCGCCAAGACAGTCGAGTATGTCCTTAATCATGAGATTATCGAGGGTGTCGGCGATGTGGCAGAGGTGTTGTTCTTCCTTATGGGAGCAATGACAATAGTAGAGCTTATTGACGTTCACGGTGGATTTGAAATCATAACTAGTAAGATACAAACTAAGAGTAAGAAGAAACTTCTCTACATTCTTTCTTTGATTACATTCTTTATGTCAGCAATCCTTGACAACCTTACAACAACAATTGTTATCGTAATGTTGTTGAGAAAGCTTATCGCAGACAAGAAGGAGCGTTGGTTGTTTGCTTCTGTTGTGGTCCTTGCTGCAAATGCAGGAGGCGCATTCTCTCCTATAGGTGATGTTACAACAATTATGTTATGGGTAAAGGGTAATGTAACGACTGAGGCTCTTCTTCCTCAACTTTTCATTCCTTCTCTTTTGGCGGCGTTTGTTCCAGTTCTAATTGTCGGAACTCAGCTAAAGGGTAACCTTGAGGCTGTAAAGGTTGAGGAGACAAACAGAAAGCGTACTGCAGCAGATGTCATAACAAGCACAGAGCAGAAGACAATCTTCTATCTTGGTGTAGGTGCATTGATCTTCGTTCCCATATTTAAGTCGTTGACTCACCTTCCTCCATTCTTCGGAGTTCTTCTAGGTCTTGGAGTTCTTTGGGTTTACACAGAGATTTTGTATCATGGAAAGCATGATGTAGAGGAAGAGGCAAAGGGAACAATCAATCGTGTAGTTAGTCGTATTGATTTTACTACAATCTTGTTCTTCCTTGGAATTTTGATGGCTGTAAATGCTTTGGCATGTGCTGACATTCTAAAGGAGTTGAGTAACTGGCTGGACAAGGCAGTGGGCGATGTTTATATAATTAACTTGATTATCGGTGTGTTGAGCTCTATAGTCGATAATGTTCCATTGGTACAGGGCGCTATGAAGATGTACGAGCTTGCTCCAGATGCTGCTTCAGCTTATGCTTGCGACGGTGTGTTCTGGTTGTTCCTTGCTTACTGTGCGGGTGTAGGTGGTAGTATCCTAATCATCGGTAGTGCCGCAGGTGTTGTGGTAATGGGACTTGAGAAGGTAACATTCGGATGGTACCTACAGAAGATTTCTGTCTTGGCATTGATCGGATACCTAGCAGGAGCCGGTTGGTTTGTGCTTCAGGAGTTGGTTATAAGACCGGCTCTCGGATTCTAAGATATCGTAAGTTATTTGCCGTGAGTGAACCTTAGGCTCATTCACGGTTTTTTTGTTTTGACTATATATATTCTATTATGACGTTAAGGAAACTGACATATTTGTTTGCTACTCTAGGTCTTAGTATAGGTTTCTCTAGCTGCGACCGAAAGGAGGATGTGGCTGACGAAACCATAAGCGTATATGTCGCTTTTAATTACGATTCCATTACTCCGAATCGCGAGGTGATACATTGTGGTGCGATTTGGAATGACGGAAATATAATCAAGTTGTCTTCTGGTCGTGAGGATGTATATGTGTATGACGTCTATATGTCTCCTCACGGGGATTTGTATGCTGCCGGAAACTTTGACAAGAACCCTCTTTATTGGAAGAACGGCGAGGAACATATCCTGACTTCTGGCCGTGCCGCTACCGGTATCGGTATTTTGAACGGCAAGGTATATTGTTGCGGATATAATACAAATTACGTAGGTGATCAGGCTATGATGTGGGTTGACGGTGAGGCTCAAGAGTTGAAGTATGGTTCACGCTGTAACCGTTTATGCATAGGCAACGGCAAATGCTACATAGCTGGTTACGGAGAAAGGGAAATGGAAGGAGAGATCAAGGAAGATGCCCTTGTTTGGGAGAACGGAAAGCCTATGTCTCCACTTGCCCAGTCAAAGAGTGGTGTTGATAACTATGCTTCTGCAAATGATGTTGTTTGTGGCGATGCAGTTTGGATTGTAGGCAGAGAGAAGGCGAATACAGCCAGCTGGCTTCCTAAGGTTTGGGTTGACTATACGCACAACAATCTTACGAGTGCCGGAATGGATTCCCGCTTGAATGCCATTGTTTTCGAGAACGGAACTTACTACATTGCCGGTAACGACGGTTTGAAGGCTACATATTGGACTGCTACGCAAAAGAGCAAGACTGAAAGAAGACTTGCAAACGTAAAGTCTGTAGTGTTGGCTGACAAGACACCTCAGCAATCGACTGTTTCGGACATTGCTGTGATTGATGGCAATGTTTATTGCGTCGGCTATACACGTCTTGCAGACAACTATCAGCCAAAGCTTTGGGTGAATGGCAAGGATGAGAACTTTGCTTTCCCTAAGTCATATAGTAATGTTGTTCCTCAGTCTATTGTGTTGGTGAAGAAAGAGAAATAGAAGTCTGATGATTGAGCAAAGCATTCGATACGCACTTCCATACATATATTTTATGTTCTTCCTTCTTGTTATGCTCGGCATAGAGCTTAACTTGAGGAAATACCAGCATAGAACCGACTATTTGTGTATGTTGGTGATGGTTGCCTTTGCCTGCTTTTTCGGACTGAAGGGTTTCGTAGGACACGACAACATATTTTTCTATAATGCGTTCGAGGACTGGCCTGTCCTCCAGAATTTTCATGGGTTCGACAATACCAAGGACGGAACTCTGTACGAGCCTGGATATACTTTTGCTTCCATTCTTGCCAAAACTGTTGGAATGTCGTTCTGGCAGTTCCAGTTTCTTGGCTCTGCAATAGACGCAATCATACTGTATCATGTCTTTCGCAGGGAGGCTCCGATTTTTACACTTGCTTTGATTATCTATATTGCGATGGGCGGAATGCTGCTTCATCTGGAGCAGATTCGTAACCAGCATGGTGTGGTGCTGTTCATGTACGCCCTGAAGTATGTCAGAGAGAAACGCCCTGTGCCTTATTTTCTGATTTGCGGATTTGCTATACTGATGCATTATACTTCTGTGATTTACTTCGTTGCCTATCCTGTTCTTGCCATGGAATTGTCGAAGCGTACCAAGATCACAATCGTAGTGATTTGCCTTCTTGTATTCTTCCTGCAGATTCATTATATAGATGGGTTCATGTCCATTATGTATAAGTTCTCCGGACCTTCCATCCAGGATAAGATAGAGAGGTATTTCCGTGGAGAGCTGCTAGTCAGCAACTATGTTTTCTCTGTGCGTCATGTAATCATGTTGATGTCAGTCTATTTCTTCATCATAGCTCCGGAAAAGTTCGGATTTGACAAGATAGACAACACGCTGCAGAATGTTTTTCTGGCTTCGGTGGTAACAGTGTTCGGATTCTGTGAATTGAATGTGCTCGAGAACAGATTGTCCCAACTCTTTATCGTAGGAATTGCCGCCTTGTACCCTCGAATGCTTGTAAGCATTCCCGTCAAGCTGTATAGGCAGCTCATTGCACTTGTAATGATAGGGTACTCGTTCATGCGAGTAGGTTCAGCCATGAAGCCCTATTATTTCGAGTACCATACATCCTTTCAGGTAACAAAGGACGGTCAGCAGAAGAAATGGGAAGAGTACTGCCGTTTCGTAAAGCTGACAACTGACGAGGCTCATAAGGTTCGTGCAACACAGACTGTCAAGGCCAAAACACTTGACCAGTTGAAAAGGGATTCTAAATAGATAGAAATCCATTCTCTGGCCCATATTGTTAAAAAATGTAAAAAAAGTGGGCTTTTCGTCTATTTTAGTTGCAAACTCTAAAAAATAATTATACCTTTGGTCATCATAAAGATATTAACGATATTAAGGATTACGAAAATGAAAAAGATAGCAGTTACATTATTTGTCTCCCTAATGTCCATTGTGGCATTTGCGACAGCAACTATAAAGTTCAACGAGACAGTACATAACTTCGGTTCGTTCCCAGAGTCTGTAGGAAAGGTTTCTTGTGACTTTGAATTTACGAATACAGGAGATTCTCCGCTTGTGCTTCAGGATGTGAAGGCAAGTTGCGGATGTACAACTCCTGAGTGGACAAAGACACCAATCGCACCAGGAAAGAAGGGCGTTGTCAAAGCAACATATAACGCAACTGGACGTCCCGGAGCTTTTACAAAAACTATCACAGTCAAGTCTAATGCAGGCGAGACTAAACTCACTATTAAGGGCGAGGTTCAGAACGGAAAGCCTGCGCCAGTTGGTGAGGAACTATAATGTGTAAATTAAACAACGTTTAGGAAAGGAGATGGAGCGATCTATCTCCTTTCTTTTTTAATCGTAATTGTATTGATTTTGTTCCTCATCTTTCTTTTTTGTTTTGTCCTTGTTGATGCTCCGAAGAAAAGTTGATTTTATATATTTGGTTGAAAAAGGTTACCAATTTATTTCTTTCATTTTATGCGTAAGGTGTTCTGTATCTAATTTGTCGTTTAACATTCAGTCCTGTTTTCTTTTTATTCTTCTTTCGTTACTTGTTTTGTCTCTTCAGACCTTCTTTTTTTAAGAAAAATCGTTTGTGTTATTGAATGGAAGTTCTCTATGATTGGAATTACTGGTTAAGGTGAAAAAAGTGAAAGTATATTGATAAAAAGTTGCTGAAATATTTGGGAATGACTTTTTTTGTATATATTCGCGGAAGGATTTATTAATATGTTATTATGGTTGAAGTAAACGAAAAAGAGAACTTTTTTGCAAAAGTTTTTCAAAAACTTTTAGACTTTCTAAAAGAAAAAAATGTGTCTCAAGACAAAGAGAATGAGGTGCTTGCTGAGTTTGGAACTATGTTAGAGGAAGACGCAGAGTATAAGAATAATCCAGATGCTTTGTCTAAGGACGATATTCTCGAGATATGCCTCGCAATAGATCATACAAACGAGACTATTCAGAAATGGTATGACGAAGGTCAGCCAGATGTAACTAAGTTTGGAGTAAAAGAAGTTACAGAATTAGCTAAGGAGATAGACCCTGAGATGTCAGAAGAGAAGATTAAGTCTGAAATTGATAAGACTGTGAATTTTTCTGTTACCGAGTCTGCTCGTGGTATTGCAGATGAAATTGCCGGAGAGGGTAATGAGATCACAGACGAGGAAATGGAAGAGATTGAGAAACTTGCAAAGAGAGAGGAGGAGTAACTATGGGATTTTTATCTGATTTGAAGGCCAAATTTAATTGCTCGAAAGTATTCGATACAATAAGAAAAAGTGAGTTTGTAAAGAACAAGCCAATCTTGAATGCAGTTTTAAATAATCCATTGGTTGACGATTATTTCCAAAGAGATTTAAATTCAGACACTAAAGCAGACGCTTCATTTGAGAAGAAGTGTGCTGTTGCTACAGCAAAAGTGGCTTCCCAGTATCTTGGATTTAACAAAGAGAAGAGTAAGCAGGCTGCACTTGCTGCTGCTGATTTTGTAAGGGATACTCGTCGAGTTTATCAGTATGAACAGAAACGAATATCCGAGAGTGAGTACAATCAACACAAGGAAGTTTCTTGGTGGAGTAGAATTAAAGGAGTTGCAAAAGCAGCCTTTAATGTAGCCAAAGATAGGGTTATTGACTATGTTAAAGAAAAAGGATTGTCTTATCTATTGAAGAAAGCTGTCAAGTATATTCCTAACCCAGTCGTGCAAGTAGCAACGAGAGTTTGGGATGTTATTCCTACAAAAGTTAAAGAAGTAGTAAAAGAGGGAGCTAAAAAACTTGCTAAAAAGGCTCTCGAATCCCTTCCTGTCGTTGTAAGCAATGTGGCTGAGTGCGCTAAGACTGTAGCCAGGACAACTGTTAAGGTTATAGAAAAGGGAGTTGAGAAGGCGAAATCTATTGGTCGTGAATTATCAAAGGTTGCTGCTCCTATGGTTCAGGCGGCTAAATCTGTTGTGAAATCAGTAGGTGAGAAGATTAAGAATGTAGGAAAAAAAGTATTGTCCTTTTTAGGTTTTTAGAGCATGAAGAATAAGACTTTCACAATTAACAAAAAGTTCAAAACGCAACTTACAACTGCTATTCTTAGTAGTCCTGTTGTATATATTCCACATTTCAACTATTCTTATGTAGATAAAGCCCTCGAAGAGATTTGTGATGATGGAGCACTGGGTTTCACAACAACTAATATAGCTGAGTTTACCGAAGATGGAGATAGATTGTCTTTTGAAAATAAGAGAAAGGATAATGATTGGGATAAGGAGATAAGCGGACTGTTGAATGTCTTAATAAAGAACGATCCAGAAGATGATGAAATTTTGAATGACAAGGTGATATTCCTAATAAAGAATTTCTTTACTCTTTTCAGTGATCAAAAAGTCATTCAGAGACTTCAATATTTCGCAGCTAAGTATGAGCAGGGAGAGTATGACGAGAGAATGACAATCATACTTGTTTCACCTCACGCCATGGAGGAACTTCCTCCTGAAATTGAAAAGCTAGTAACAGTGGTTGAATTGCCAAGACCAACTGAAAATGAGATAAAAGATTTTCTATCACCCGAAAATTTGCCTATTTCCAAGCAGTTTGAATTTCAAGAAGACGAGTTGAGAACAGCTCTCACTCGTACTCTTCAAGGTCTTCAGCAGTACGAAGTCGAGCAGATTATTCATGCTACAAAAGTGCGTACTGGAGGCAAATTGACTGAAAAGACTATTAAATATGCACTCGAGGAAAAGAAGTCTATAGTTAAGAAGTCTGGAATTATTGAGGTTGTTGACACTGATATTGCCTTTGACCAGGTGGGCGGACTTGAAAACCTTAGAGAAGATTTGCAACGCAAGGCTAATATATTTCATCATCTTGATGAACTGGCTAAGGTTAAATTGCCTTTGCCTAAAGGTATTTTGGTGATGGGTATGCCAGGTTGCGGTAAGAGCCTCATTGCAAAATCCATAGCTAACGAGTTCGGTGTATCATTGTTAAGATTAGATGTGAACAGACTTATGGGTCAATATGTAGGTCAAAGTGAAGGTAATCTTCGTAAGGCTCTTTCTACTGCCGAAGCTGCTCACCCTTGTGTGCTTTGGATAGACGAAATAGAGAAAGCTTTTGCTGGAGCAAATTCTGGTGGAGGAAATGATATTGTCATGCGACTTATGGGACATTTCTTGACTTGGATGCAGGAGCGTAAGACGGCAGTCTATATAGTTGCTACGGCTAATGATGTTATGCGTCCAGAGTTTATGCGTAAGGGAAGATTTGATGAAGTATATTTTGTAGATTTTCCTACAGCAAAAGAGCGTGAAGATATTCTCAAGAAAAAGATTGATCATTATCGCATGACAGAAAAGCAGAAGGAGATATTTGACCTTACTTCTATTGGCGATACTGAAATCAGAGACATCGCAAATGCTATGCATGGCTCTGATAATCCTAAGAAGGGAGAAAACGATGGTTTTTCTGGTTCGGAGATTCAAGCTGTTGTCGAGTCTGTAATGGAGAAGAAATATATTCTTTACATTGAGAAATCAGAAGAGAACAAGCAAAAAGGATTGCCTGCTAATAAAATAAAAGTCACCAAGGACGATTTTATTGCAGAAACAAATCTTATTAAGCCATCTGTTATGTCCAATCAGAAAGGTAAGAAGGATGAGAATGGCCATACTGAAAAGACTTCTGTAGAGCGTATTCGTGATTTACAGGCTGTCTATCAGTTTAGGAATGCAAGTAAAGTTTAGGATAATTATCATAACGAATTTGTAATATGACATATATATATTTGAATGATACTTATTGTTCTAGTCCCGAAGATGTAAAAAGTTTGTTTAAGGATCAGAATAATTTGAAAAGCAAGTCGTTTCGTAACGAAGTTCTTGCTTATTTTCGTGATGGATTGTTGGAGGAATTGTATAATGAATGTGGTGAAAATATTACTTTGCCAAGCAATACTGATACTGACGAAAAGTGTTTCAAAGAGTTGGTAAAATCAATTTCTGGTACAGAACTAACTGGTAACATATCTTCAAAGTTCAATGAGATAGGTGAGTTCCTTCGTGTTGAATTTGAAGGTGAATCTTATATTGATTCCAATGGCATAGACATCAATACCAAGAGCGAAACTTTTACTGCTCCAGTTAAGTTTGTGTTTAAGTGTTTGAAGTCAGAGAACAATGAATATACACTAACCTTGAACGGTCAAAAAGTCGCAAAAAACTGGAAGAGCTTTAACAGAGGTCAGGAAGTAGTATATGAGTTTAATCCGAATATAGTTGGAGAATATATACTTTTTGAAGGTGGAAATAACTCGATTTGTCGCATCTCTATTCGTAACAATAAACTTGATGGTCATGAGTATGTAGATCTGGGCTTGCCAAGTGGCTTGAAGTGGGCAACTTGCAATGTCGGAGCATCAAAGCCAGAAGAGTACGGAGACTATTTTGCTTGGGGAGAGGTAAAGCCAAAAGATAAATATTATCAAAACAATAGTTTGTTTTATGACATAGCACTTTATACATTGAAACGAGATGAAGTTATTGATTCAAAAGGTAATCTTACATCTACTTATGATGCCGCTTCCGTTAATTGGGGCAAGAATTGGAGAATGTCAACTAAGGAGGAGTTTGAAGAGTTGATAAAATATTGTAAGTGGACTTGGATAGCATTAGGTGGAGTTTTAGGATATAAAGTTGAGAGTAAGCAAACAGGTAATAATAATTGGATTTTCCTTCCTGCCGCTGGCTACCAAGATGGTAAGAGCAGCTACAATGTGGGTAATTATGGCTATTACTGGAGTTCTTCTGTGTGCGAAAGCAATGGGTCTTTAAGACTTTACATAGATTCGAGAAGTAAGAATGTGAACTTCGATTTTTACCGTACTTTTGAATACCTACGTAGCCACGGACTCACTATCCGTCCAGTTACAAAATAATGAACTGTGTGTTATACATTCAAAGGCAACTTCGGTTGCCTTTTTTGTTAATAAAGTGTCATGATTATGTTTGAGTATGAATATAACTTTCAAATATTCCAAATATATTTTTTTATGACATTCTGGCCATAATATTCCCCACATTTTCTTTGAACACCTTAATATTATTTCCTATATTTGTGCTTGGTTTTGTTTAGGGTTAATATTAAAAATAAAATTCTTATGAATGACCTTACTCGTTTTATAAAAGCACAAGATTCACAGTACGGAAGTTATTCCCAAGCTTTGGAGGAAATGAAGTCCGGCGGCAAAAGAAGCCATTGGATTTGGTACATATTCCCTCAAATAGCAGGGCTGGGCAGGAGTGAGATGGCTCGACATTACGCTATTCAAGATTTGGATGAGGCGAATGAGTTTTTGTCTCATCCCGTTCTTGGTAGTCGTCTGAGGGAGATTACATCAGTGGTTTTGTCTTTTCCCGAAAGTGCTGAGCCTGATGATTTCATGATGTCCCATATAGATGCTATGAAATTGAAGTCAAGCATGACTTTGTTTGATTTTGTTTCTCCGAACGATGTATTTGCTGAAGTGCTCGATAAATTTTTCGATGGAAAGGTCGATTACAGGACGTTGAGGATTATTTCAAAGTGAAGTGTTATTGTTGTATCTGAAATTTATATTGGTTTTGTTAGAATTTTGTTTCTTAGTGTGTCGAAGTTTTTTTGTTCACTTTTTTTCTCTTAATGCTTAGCTTTTCCTTATAAATCTTTCTTTTGTTTAGTTTTTCCCTCCAAAATGTGCAAAAATAACAAATAAATGTAGTAATTTTGCCGCTGTTTTGGTGAGGATGACTCTATATTAGGGAATATAAAGGAATTTTAGCAACGTAACGAAATAAAAATTAGATACATTTTATGATTAATAAACTGTTCTGCAACTCTTTGATAGTGGCTGCCGCCGCTTTTCTCGGAAGTTGCTCTCAATCTGTTAAGGTCGCAGAATCTGACCCTCAAGTTCAGGTTCGCATTGTCAATGGTGATACTTTCAAGGTTGGTTATATAGATAGCGCAAGTCTTGTGGTTGAGGCTTTGCCTATGTATGAATATCCAGCAAATTCGCCGGTTGCAAATTGGGGTAAACTTAAGGTTGCAAAGAATGAAAAGGGTTTCAGATGCCTTTGCAGTGAGTCGGGTGAGCCTGTTCAGTTGAAAGGTATGAGTACTCACGGCCTTCAGTGGGCAGGAGTGGCAAATGTAACAAAGGATAACATCAGGGCTCTTCGCGAGGAGTGGAACTGCAACATCTTCCGTTACGCTCTATATGTAGATGAGGAGGGTGGTTACGCCTATAACCCAACTTTCAGAAACAGAATCCTTGAGGAGGTAGTGAAATGGACTGCAGAGAACGGTATGTACCTGCTAATTGACTGGCATGTGCATAATCCGGGAAATCCTATGGCTGCTCGCTATCGTTGCCATCCGTCAAACAATTTGGACCTTGCCGGTGATTTCTTTACATATTGTTCGCGCAGATTCAAGAATCAGAAGCATGTTATCTATGAGCTTTGCAACGAGCCTAACATGGAGAACGGCAAGATGATTGAGTGGAACAAGACAATTCGTCCTTATTGCGAGGAAATGTTGGAGATTATTCGTGCAAATGACAGTGACGTAATCACAGTTTGTGGAACACCTTGCTGGAGCCAGTGGATTCAGGATGTAATAGGCAACGAGTTGACTGACAAGAGCGGCAAGTTGTACGACAATGTAATGTACACTTTCCATTTCTATGCTGCAAGCCACAATGATGGACGTGATACACATATACAGAATTCTTACAAGGGTGTTAATTTCGTCAAGAGATTCAAGTCTGGTTCCCCTGAGGAGAATATTCCAGCTATTCTAGAGAATTTGCCAGTTTTCGTCACTGAGTGGGGAACAACAGATGCTAGCGGTTGGAATAACTTCCGTCCTGATTTGTCAGATATTTGGTTGGATGTTTTTGCAGGCAATAACAGTGCCGGTCAGAAAGTAAGCTGGTGTAACTGGAGCTTTAGTGCAGAGGGTGGTGTTTGCGGAGCCTTGAAGTGGAATACCGGTAAGATTTCCCCTATGGATCCAAACATCCTTACAGAGAGCGGAAAGTATGTATTCGAGAGACTACATGACAGAAAGTAAGAGAAGTTTTTAAATCATAATATATAAAGAAGAGAACTTGCAAGGTTCTCTTCTTTTTTTGTCTCGTTTTCAGAGTTTTTTGATAAATTTATATTAAAAAACATGTTTTTGCTTTGATTTTTCAAAAAACTGTACTAATTTTGCAACCGATTTCGACAAAAACGAGATTAAGAGAAAGATCTTTGACATGATGGCAAGACGAACAAAACAAAAACCGAGTTCGAGTACCGGAAGGTACAGCGAATGAGAGAAGAGGAAACGAGGAAAGGGCGAATGGTGGATACCTAGGCTCATGGAGGCGAAGAAGGACGTGATAAGCTGCGAAAAGCTGCGGGGAGCCGCAAATGGGCTGCGATCCGCAGGTGTCCGAATGGGGCAACCCAGCCCCTGCAGAGGGGTTACCGCTCCAAAGGGAGCGGGGCGAACGGGGGGAACTGAAACATCTAAGTACCCCCAGGAGAAGAGAACAAAAGTGATTCCGCAAGTAGTGGCGAGCGAACGCGGAGGAGCCCAAACCGCGGCGGTCCAGGCCGCCGCGGGGTAGTAGGACCGCGATATGGGAAGAATGACGGGTAGCCGAACCCCCTGGAAAGGGGGGGCGCAGAGGGTGACACCCCCGTAGGCGAAACCCGTAGCAACCCTAGCGGTATCCTGAGTAGCGCGGGACACGAGGAATCCAGCGTGAATCTGCCGGGACCATCCGGCAAGGCTAAATACTCCCATGAGACCGATAGCGAACAAGTACTGTGAAGGAAAGGTGAAAAGCACTTCGAACAGAAGGGTGAAATAGAACTTGAAACCGTTCGCCTACAAGCGGTCGGAGCGCGCAAGCGTGACGGCGTGCCTTTTGCATAATGATCCTACGAGTTGCCGTCGCCGGCGAGGTTAAGGCGTAGAGCGCCAGAGCCGGAGGGAAACCGAGTCCGAATAGGGCGTACAGTCGGCGGGGGCAGACGCGAAACCAAGTGATCTACACTTGTCCAGGTTGAAGGTCCGGTAACACGGACTGGAGGACTCAACTGATGAGCGTTGAAAAGCTTTCGGATGAGATGAGTGTAGGAGTGAAAGGCCAATCAAACTTGGAGATAGCTCGTACTCCCCGAAATGCCTTTAGGGGCAGCGTCGGGACAGTAACGTGTAGGTAGAGCGACTGGTTGGATGCGAGGGCTTCACCGCCTATCAAGTCCTGTCAAACTCCGAATGCGTGCGGATGGTCCTGGGCAGTGAGGGCACGGGTGCTAAGGTCCGTGTCCGAGAGGAGAAGAATCCAGACCACCGGCTAAGGTCCCGAAATCATGGTTAAGTTGATCTAACGAGGTCCGGCCGCACAGACAGCTAGGATGTTGGCTTGGAAGCAGCCATTCATTCAAAGAGTGCGTAACAGCTCACTAGTCGAGCGACTGGGCGTGGATAATAATCGGGCATCAAACCATGTACCGAAGCCGTGGAATAGCAATATTGGTAGGGGAGCATTGTACCGGCGCCGAAGGTTGGGGGCGACCCCGGCTGGAGCCTGTACAAAAGCAAATGTAGGAATGAGTAACGATAAAGGGGGTGGGAAACCCCCTCGCCGGAAAACTGAGGGTTCCTGATCAACGCTAATCGGATCAGGGTAAGTCGGGACCTAAGGCTAAGCCGAAGGGCGATGCCGATGGAAGAAACGGTCAATATTCCGTTACTGCAGTAAGAAATGATGCGGGGACGAAGGAGTGAAAGTGCCGCGGGCTGACGGAATAGCCCGTTAAAGGGTGTAGGCGCGGATGAAGACAGTGAAGTACACTTCAGAGCCGAACCTGACAGTATGGGAGTTCTTCGGAACAACCAATAGCGCACCTAACCATACTTCCAAGAAAAACCGCTAGTGCTAATTCTTACGCACTCGTACCACAAACCGACACAGGTGGTTGGGTAAAGTTTACCAAGGCGCTCGGGAGATTCGCGGTTAAGGAACTAGGCAAAATAACCCTGTAACTTCGGGAAAAAGGGTGCTCCCTGAAACAGTGGGAGCCGCAGAGAATAGACTCAGGCGACTGTTTAACAAAAACACAGGGCTATGCGAAATCGAAAGATGATGTATATGGCCTGACACCTGCCCGGTGCTGGAAGGTTAAGAGGAGGGGTCACGCAA
>JAKSKX010000042.1 GCA_024401535.1 Paludibacteraceae bacterium
CCTTCTACGTTCTGCCAACCATTGAGGTTCTTGATTGCATAATTCTTCATAATGTATCGCTTTTATGAGTTAATAACCTGTTGAAGTCTAAGTGCAAAGTTATTGACATTCTTTGAATTACGCAAGAAGGCACTTTTTGTTGCCTTGGTTACCTAAAGGTTAGCTTTGGTCATATCAGATGCTTACAAAATTTTATTTATTATATTTTTCCTCCCATTTCGTATGCCGCCTGCAATTTTGCGTTGCCTTCGATGTCTCGTGGGTCGTTCACGCCGCCGCAGAACAGAGTGCCTGCAAGTCTCGATTTCGGATAACAGTCAATCCAACCTGTAAGTCCTGCCTCCGCACGTTTAGGCACAAAATCCTCGTCCTCTGCCGCAGTAGTTAGCATATATACGTCGCGGAACTTGTACTCCTGCGAATACATGGCATTCATTCGGTCTATAAGTGTCTTCATCTGTCCACTCATCTCGTAGTAGTAGATTGGTGTAGCCCAAACAACGACATCTGCGTCAAGAACCTTTGCCATGATGTCATTCACATCGTCCTTGATGACACATCTGCCCAGTTTCTGGCAGGCTAGACATCCCTTGCAGAACTGTATGTTCTTGCCTGTTAGGGATATCTTTTCCACGTCGTGTCCTGCATCCTGTGCGCCATGTATGAACTCATTGGCTAGGGCGTCCGAGTTTGAATTGGTACGCAGGCTTGTTGAGATAACTACAACTTTCATGTCCATCAAGTTTATTTTACAAAATTCTCAATCTCGGACTTGCTTGGGGAATTCAATAGCTTGCCATCCTTGATTGTTAGGGTAGGATAGGTGCTTCTCAAGTCCTTTACTGAGTTTTTAATTGAGCTTCCTCCCGATGTTGCGAATGGGATTATTGTCTTGCCCTCCAATTTGTTAGCCTCAATGAAAGTGTTGACGATATGCGGCGCAACGTTCCACCAGATAGGGAACCCGATATAGACAGTCTCGTATTGAGCCATATTGTCTATGTTCTCTGCCATTTCTGGGCGAGAGTTCTTGTTGTTCATCTCTACAGAAGAGCGGCTCTGTCTGTCCCTCCAGTTTAAGTCTGCCGAAGAATACTTCACCTTAGGTGTAATCTCGTATAGGTCAGCCTTGGCAGCCTCTGAAATCTGTTTTGCTACCGAGGCTGTAACTCCTGAAGCTGAGAAATAGGCTACAAGAGTTTTTGATTTCTGTTGTGCTGATGCACCAAATGTGATTAACATAGTACAAATGATTGAAAGAATTCTATTCATGTTATTTTATAAATAAGTTACTGTTTCGGTCAATGGCTTACGATTGAAGTGATTCTGATTCGGTCCAGCATTTTCATCAGCATAACCAATAGGAAGGATCATCAGCACAACCTCATTTTTGGAAATATTGAATGATGCGGCTACATCGTCTGGATTGAAGAAATTTAGCCAACAACTTTCAACTCCAACACTTTTTGCCGCCAACATCATGTGTGTGGCTACAATAGTTGCGTCTTCTATTCCCGAATTGTATTTGTCTCCTGGATATGTGAAGACATTTGTTGTGTCCCATGTTACAATAAGGCAAGTTGGAGCACCATATCGACACGGAGTTAGCGAATCGATTTTTGCTAATGATTCCTTGCTCTGGCACACATAAACATGCTGCTCTTGTAAATTCTTTGCTGTTGGGGCCAAACGTCCTGCCTCGAGAATCAAATCCAAATGCTCACGTTTAACCTGTGTAGAGTCGAAACTTCTGCATGAATATCTGTTTTTGACGATATCCATGAATGAAGGTGTTTCAGAAACTGTTTCCGCTGTTTCCATTGTTTCCACTGTCGGTTTGTTTTCAGATCCGCATGCTGAAAATAGCAGTGCAGAACTGAATATTGATAAAAATTTAGATGTTTTATTCATCACAATTTTATTATTAGTTATTAACAGTTCTCCACTGGTTAGGAGTCTTTCCCGTCAAACCTTTGAAGAAGCGCACAAAATGCTGAGGGTATTCAAAACCAAGTTGTTGGCTCACCATTGTAATTGAGTTCTTGTCTGATTCCAACAGCTCTTTGGCGCGTACAAGCAGACGGTCATTGATCAAGTCCTTGGCTGTTCTTCCAGTTTCTGTTTTGACAAGCGTGCCGAAATATCCGGCTGAAAGGTTGCATTTGTCAGCGAAGTATGCCACAGTAGGTATGCCTTCCTCTCCTGCTTTTTCAGAGATATATTCGTCAAGCAGAGTTACGAACTTCTTGACTACCGAGTGGTTTATTTCCTCACGAGTTATGAACTGTCGGTCATAGAAGCGTAGAAGATAGTTCAAAAGCAGTTCTATGTTGCTGACTATCAGCTCGCGTGTATGCTTGTCAATAGGGTGTTGCAGTTCCTGTTGGATTAGCGACAACACTCCTCGGAATATCTCAATTTCCTGTGCTGACAGATGGAGAGCCTCGTTAGAGGTATAGTCGAAGAACTCATACCTGCTGATGTTTTTTCCAAGAGAAGTGCGGTTGAGAAAGTCCGGATGGAACACTAAGGCAGTGAACTTGGCAAAAGGGATGTCTGGGTTTGGTGCAACATGGATAGATTGCCCCGGAGCAAAGCTAGTCACAGTCATCTCGTCAAAATCGTAGGGAGTGCGTCCATACGATAGTTTGCAGCCCTTGTTCTCTTTCAAATAGATGGCGTAAAGTCCGTAGTGCATCACACATTCCTTGATATGCTCTGTGCTTTCAACACGTACAACGCTAACCAAAGGGTGAAGAGTCTCTATTCCCTGATAGTCGTTGAAGTCCTGTATGGTGTTAATAAAAACTTCTTCCATGGCAAGCTGTCTTATGCTCTAACAATAGCCAAAATGTCCTCTACAATCTGCTCGTCAAGCAGGCGGTTGTCCGACAACAGCTTGTTGACATCGAATCGGTCATAAAGATCCTTCTTGATTCCGCCTACAAGCACCTTCATGTCGGAAGTTCCGTAATATGAGGCAATTCGTTCACCGAAGCCTCCGTCCTTGCAGCCGTCCTCAAGGGTTACGACAAGTTTGTGGTCTGCCTTTAGCGAGTCAAGAGTCTGTTTGTCAACCTCGTTCAAGTAGCGAGGGTTGATTAGTGTTGCGTTGATTCCCTTTCCGGCTAGCATCTTGACTACATTTTCTCCCTTCTGGAAGAATGAGCCAGCAGCAATGACTGCGACCTCAGAGCCCTTCTTTACCACCTTGTACTTTGATTCGAAACTGAATTCTGTCTCGATCTTTTCGCTTGTATGATTAACGCCATTGCTTGGTACACGGATTGCGATAGGCTTCCTGTCCTGAAGGATTGCCCACTTCATCATGGCGAAATACTCCTCGCAAGTGGTTGGAGCAAGATAGATCAGTCCAGGGATGCTTGTCAACATCGGAATGTCAAACAAGCAGATGTGAGTTATGTCGTTCATAGTTCCGCATCCGCCCCACATTACATTGATTACTGCAGGGTTGGAGTTTATGCAGAGGTCCTGAGCAATTTGGTCGTAAGTGCGCTGAATGAAAGTTGAATAGACTGTCCAGACCGGTCTTAGTCCGCCCTTTGCCATACCGCTCGCCATAGCCACAGCCTGTTCCTCGGCAATTCCCATGTCTATGTGCTGTTTGCCGGCTTCCGATCTTTTGGCAGGCGAGAATCCTGCTGCTGCCGGAGTTCCTGCAGTTACGGCGATTAGAGTTGGGTCGTTCTTCATTTCCTTGAGCATCCAGTTGCTGAACAGCTCCTCGTAGCTTTCGAAGGATGGACCTGCAGGACGGCTTCCGTCAGCTGGATTGAAAGGCATACCCCAGTGCCAAGCCTCCTTGTTCTCTACAGCCGGCTTGAATCCGTGGCCTTTCTCTGTGTGTATATGCACTACAGTCGGCTTGTCTGTATCCTTGACTGACTTGAATACTTCAATCAGTTTCTCTATGTCGTTTCCTTCCTCAAGGTACTTGTATTCAAATCCCCAAGACTTGAACCAGTTGTGCTGGCATTCTCCCTTGCTTTCTCTTAGTGCGCGAAGGTTCTTGTATATTCCTCCGTGGTTCTCTGCAATGGACATTTCGTTGTCATTAACGATGATGATAATGCCTGTACCAAGCTCGGAAGCCTCGTCTAGTCCTTCGAACGCTTCGCCTCCGGAAAGAGAGCCGTCACCGATTATTGCGATGATATTTTCATTTGTACCCTTTATGTCGCGAGCCTTCTGCAGACCTGTAGCAAGACTTATTGACGTTGAAGTATGCCCTACCTCGAAGTTGTCATATATCGGGCTTTCGGCAGGTGATGAATAGCCGCTTATGGCGTTCATGTCCTCAACATCTCCGAGGAATCCAGAAGCTCGGCCTGTAAGAACCTTGTGAGGGTAGCACTGGTGGCTGACATCGAAAACGAATTTGTCTTTTGGTGCATTAAAGACATAGTGCAGAGCAACTGTTGCTTCAACAAATCCGAGGTTAGGCCCAACGTGTCCTCCGTGCTTGCTTACACGGTTCAATACTGCGGAGCGAGTTTCGTCTGCCACTAATTGCAAAGCCTTTATGTCCAGCTGCTTCAAATCTGCCGGAGATTTAATTTTTTCTATATACATTTTTTGTGTCTTTTTTATCATTAAAAACCATGTGCAAAATTATATTCAATGTTTTTCATGGTCAATACCAGAATTTTGGATTTTTTTACCTTTTTTTGAGAATTAAAAAGACTGTATTGATAGCCTAAGGCAAAATTTAGCCTTCAGATTTGTCTGTTCCACTTTGTTTTGTCTTTCCTACGGTTATTTTTTGCATGACAGGCCATTCCTCTGCAAATATAATGCTTTTGTTGTATAATCACAACCTTTTTTATGAGGCGAGAATTTCAGGTTCAACCCTTTTTTGTACCTTTGCAGTCCGAAAAGACAGAATATATAAATTGACGAAGAAGTGAGTCAAAGATGAAAGCGGATTCAAAGAGTGTGGGCTTAGATATGCTGAATGGCACCTTGCTCGACAAAATCATAATGTTTGCACTGCCATTGGCTGCCAGCAGTGTGCTTCAGCAGCTGTTCAATTCAATAGATATGGCTGTTGTCGGACATTTTGCCGGAAAGGAGGCTCTGGCAGCTGTGGGAAGCAACAGCTCGGTTATAAGTTTGGTGGTTACTTTGTTTGTCGGAGTTTCCGTAGGTACCAACTATGTCATTGCAAACTATATAGGCAGCAAGGATAGTTTGGGTATCAAGAGAGCCGTCGCCACAACTTCCGGAGTTGCTTTGGTTAGTGGATTTATTCTCCTTTTCCTGGGAATAGGTCTTGCCCGTCCTATCCTCGAGGCTATTGATACGCCTGCAGATGTCATTGACCTTTCAACTTTGTATCTTCAGCTTTATTTTGCAGGAATACCATTCATAATGATATTCAATTTTGGCTCTGCCATTCTTCGAGGTATGGGAGACACCAAAAGGCCTCTATACTGCTTGTTGGTGTCGGGTGCTATAAATGCGGTTCTCAATGTATTGTTGGTAGTGCAGTTTGGCATGGGTGTGATGGGAGTCGGTATTGCCACTTTGGTTGCAAATGCTTTCAATGCCTTGTTCATTATTCGTATTCTTCAGCATGAGGAATTTCCGTTCCGCTTGGAGTTGTCCAATACTGCTTTTCATAACAAGGAGTTGTCAACGATGTTGCGGATAGGCATTCCTGCAGGTATTCAGGGCATGGTCTTTGCCATAGCCAACGTCACAATTCAGTCTTCGATAAACAGTTTCGGTTCATCGGCAATGTCTGGTTCGGCAGCTGCTCTAAATTACGAGCATTTCTGCTACTTCATTATTGCCGCCTTTTCAAGTGCAGCAGTTACCTTTATGGGGCAGAACCTTGCCGCAGGAAAGAGGGAAAGATGTCGCCGCATCTTTTTCCATACCATGTGGCTTTGTGTTGTGAGCTGCGGAGTGTTTAATTTTCTGTTCACTTGGCAGGAGACTTTCTTCACAAATATATTCAATGAGGAGCCTGAAGTTCACAAGTTCGCCTATATCCGTATGGAGTGGGTAC
The DNA here is from genome assembly GCA_024401535.1 of Paludibacteraceae bacterium. Lineage (GTDB taxonomy): Bacteria > Bacteroidota > Bacteroidia > Bacteroidales > Paludibacteraceae > UBA1723. The sequence continues at coordinate 6,035 of JAKSKX010000042.1, forward strand.
TCCTTCCGCAGTTTATCGCCAGCAGTTACGAGGTAGCAAGCGGTGCTTTGAGAGGCTTGGGATATTCTTCTCTGCCGGCGGTATTGACTGTAGTTGGAACTTGTGTGTTGCGCCTGTGCTGGGTACACTTTGTTATACCTTCTCACCATGCCTTTGAATGGCTCATGGCAGTGTATCCAATCTCGTGGGTAGTGACAGGTGTCATGGTGCTTTTGGCCTACTATGTGGTGTGTAGGAGAAAGGGAATCTATTAGGCTTTATATATAACATTTATTATATGCTTACATTATTATATTTATGTATATTAAATAGTTAATGTTGTAAGATATTAATAAATCTTTCCCTATTTAGGGAGTTATGTTTTCTTGAAATAAATTTAGGTAATTATACACTTGTTGTCCAAAATGAGTATATACAATCGCTCCACTCTAAAATCTAATTGAGTGGAGTGATTTTTATTATTTGTTTCTAAATACTTCTATAGCCTCAGGGTCGCCATAAATTTCACCACTTGGCACTTCGTATTCACCTGCGAATACAATAACAACTATATCATCTTCGTCTCCCTTATATTCAGTTGCAAGTTCTTTAGCTGTTTGGAACGCTTCATCTATATCATAATAATTGACTAAGGCTTCTGCATCATAATATTGTTCTTCTCTTGTTTCGTTATAAACTTCTATTGAGTAAATATCTCTTTTTTGTGTGTTAATTGCCTCATTCATACACTTCTTTATAATTGTGTACAGTTGTGATTCTGTCAATCTAATTTTCTGTTTCATATATTTTATCTATTTTTCTCTTAAATAGTTGCTAATATTAAAAATTCTTCTAAATTTGCTATTGAATTGATATTTATAAATAAAATATTGATTCAAGAATGAAACAAATAGTAAGATTAACTGAAAGTGATGTACATAGAATAGTAGAGCATGTAATTACAGAAGCAATTGATGAAATTACAGGTAACCAAAGAAGAGTGATTGCAAGATATGGCAAAGATTCAGCTGAGTCAATAATTTCTGGAAACTCTACATTATCCAATGGAAGAAATGTTTCAAAAACTACAAAACAAATAGCACAAATGGATGAACAATCTTTATATATGATGCTCACACCCTTTAAGAGCATACCCTTTACGATTGCTTTAAATTACCAAGGAATAGATTGTATAATGGAGTTTTGGGTGGAAAATCTATCACAGATTAATACAGAATTCACTATACAGGGTACATTGTTTATGAGAAATGGAGCAAGAATTATAGGTTCATTAGTATATGATGTTGCAAACGATAGAAAATTTATCAAGATAAAAGGCCAACGTCATCTTTATGAATTTACAGTTTGTGCGAAGTCAAATATAAATTGGGATAAATTAGTAAATAATTTAAAGAATTCATTGATTCAATAAAATAAAATGAGTACTACTGATTTGGTAGTACTCATTATAAGTTTTACGCTAATAGTATTTGCTTACAAAGATATATGCTACATTGAAATTTGTAATTAGTTATGCAATACGATTTGGACAACATATGTATAATTACCTAAATTTATAGCTTCTTTGCCTTGATGCCTCCCTCTTTGCCGCATAGGTATTTGGTTGGAGTCATTCCATTGTGTATATAGTAGTCAAGAAGCAGAGATTCCCCGTTCACGAAGAAGGCGCACTTGAACGTGTCGGTTACGCAAAGCTTACTGTTTACAGAGGATATAACCTCAAAGTTGTTGTCTCCGTTATATTCAACTTCAACTGTTCTGTTGGGCCACCAAGTCAGCTGTATGACATCCCCGATTCTTAGGTCTTTGCTTTCTATTGTAGCGTTAAAATATTCCTTGCTGGTGCTGCATCCGTCATTTTCCAGGTTGTTTAGGAAGTCGTCCCAATTCTTGTAGCCTAGATAAAGACTTAGTATGTCAAGAGTCGAGTATCTAATAATTTCAGCTCCGTCTATATAGCCCCATAGTCTTTTAAGAGTTGTCGGGCTCAGGTATTTCTTAGTTTCCAACAATATTGTCGCAGACAGTTTGTCAAAGTTTGATGGAGTATGCATTACTGTTCCAAACTTCTCCTCCACTCGTTTTTTCAGAATCTCTGTTTCGTATGCGTCTCTTTTTACTTGAATCTTTTCCATCTTTTTACTGGTAAATGTGGTTCATGTCATTAAAAATCCTGCTAAGTTTTGTGCTGAGTTCAGCCTCTTTGATTTCCAGGCGGCTTAGTGTTTCGCTGTCCTTTTTGTCGGACATATAGATAGCGTTGATTTTTTCCCTGATACTTGAAATTTCATTTTGAATCATGGGCAGTTTCCTTTGTTCAGCCTGCAGCTTTGTTATGTATTCCCCAGTTGTAAACTCTACGATTGAGACTTCGGATGCGTAGCCGAATTTAGCCACGTATTCGGATTTGATCTTTGAACCGAAGTAAGAGAATCTGAGTATTTCAAGCTGAGCTTCCTCAAAAGTTGGTATCTCTCTGTCTTGAATCTGCCTATTAAGTTTTTTAAATTCAGTTTTAAGCATTTCAAGGTAATGGTCTATGTTGTTGCTGATCTTTGCTTTATTTGTCGAATCTTGACCTTTGACTCGTTTGGTTTCGTCGATATAAGCCTCTGAATTTTTGGCTGTTGTGCTTTGGCTGTTTTGTGAAGCTGGTCTTTCTGCTTTTTGTTGGTTTGACATTTCAGCCGGAGTTTTTGTTGCGTCCGTATCGTCTGGTGTTGCCAGTGTGCCGGCATTTATAGCGATAGGGGAGTCTGCCGCAACTGACTCGCTAAGCATTGGCTCGTCATGTGTGCCTTCGTTTACGTTACGCAAGAAGTAATAAGCAGTTGCAAAAATAGCAAGCAGTAGCACAGTGATTACGGCAGGTGTGTAATAGGTGTTCCTGTTCCATAATTCCTTTAGCTCGTATATATTTGAAGGACGTTTGTTGCGGTCAGTTTCTGTGCATCTCTTTATGATGCCTTTGATTTTCATGCTTGGGTTAGGGAAAATGTCCCGCAATATCTTACCCAATGAATATATGTCTGTTCTGCAGTCTAGTGGACTTTCCCCTGCAAGCTGTTCCGGTGAGGCATAGTTGTTTGTCCCTACAGACTGTTTAAGTAGCACATAGCTGTCCTCGTCGCAAAGTCCCAAGTCAATAAGCTTCACATTATGCCCGTTATAGGTTATCATGATGTTGTCTGGCTTCAGGTCCCTGTGGATGATTTGGTGCTGGTGAATGTATTCCACTGCATCAAACAGTTCCTTTATGATTTTGTTTTTCTCTGTGTCGGTGTGCTGTTCCTTGAGAAAAGCCGACAGAGTGCAGCCCCGTCTATGTACTCCATCACAATAACTTTCCCGTAGCCCTCGACTTCATCCAGGTATAGGGTGTTGGTGATATTGTTGTGGGAAAGCTGGTTTCCTACTTCAAATTCCCTCTGCAGGATGATTTCATACAGTGTTATGTTCTTGTATGCATGGTTTATACCCTTAAGTATGTACCACTTGTTGTTCTTTTTAGCCTTGAGGATGAAGAACACTCCGTCCGTTGATATCGGACAAATGTTTGTAAACATATCGTCAGGGATAGAGTTTACAATACCTGACGTGATGACGCTTGCGCATCCGGATATATTTTTGTCGTTTATTCCTCCTTTTGGTTGCATGGAATTGTTGTTATTGCAAAGATTACTGCAAATTTATTACAAATTTCAAAAAGTAGAACAAAAAGGAACAAATTGGCATCCAAAAGGACCAAGAAGGACTAAAAAAGGCCTCTTTTGGGCGTAGTAACTCACTTTTTTGAGGCTTTGACTCGCTTTCGTATCGTCAACATAAACTTGTAGGTTTTGCATCTGTCGATAAAAGATATGAAAGGAACTGTAAAATCAATGCTGTACGGCTGTAGAAATTATGTTATTCAACATTTGTTTCGCCTTGATAAAATAAAAATTATATGCCGTTTGCAATAAGGACTAGAAAGGACCAAGATGGAAAATTTTGAAGCAAATATATTTGCAAACGTAATCCGAAGAACATCGGCACGGAGTTGTTGAATGAGCAGTCAGGCAATATCATGCAGATGTTTGTATTGACAAGGATTTTTTCGAGTCCAGTCGAGTCAGTGATTATTTCTAAAAAAGGTATTTAAGGATTGAATGAAAATTTTGACTTATGGCAAGAAGGTATAGATATAGGAATAACAATGGTGGTCGAATAAACAAGAAGTTAGTCGCTTTTGTTGTTTGTATTGTACTTCTCGGCATTTGTCTGTTCAAGTCTTGTTCTTCTTCAATTAAAAAAGAAGACGGAACCGGAAATTTAAGGTCGCTTGTAGAAAGCGTGTCCAAGGCTAACGCCAAGGATTCCTGGGAAGCCAGCAATAAAAGGACTATATACCGCTCAAGCGACGAAATAGTTGAAGTGGGGACTATCGAGTATCCTCTTTATTTGAGAAAAGGGGACAAGTTACACGTCGAATTCTCAAGTGAAGAGGGTGTGAATGTCAGTTTATGGAACTATGACAAGGGCGCTAAACTGAAGGATTTAGGCAAGCAAAAAAACATAGATTCTGAAATAGACATTCCTGTAAGTGCGATATACTATCTGCAGGTCAAAAATGGCGCAAGACAGTACTGCTCGTATCTCGCAGAGAAAAGCAGTGCCACATACGAGGATTTTATTGAGGACTTCAAGGTCAAGAAAGTTGTGGTCAAGGATGGTGTAAGCCCCAAGGACCCAAGAGCAATAAAATTCCAGGTCATAGAGCCAACTTCCCTTTTCTATGAGCCGAAGCAGATTACCCTAAAGAAGCTGTTTCACTTTTCCGGCAGTAACCGTAGCGTTATTCCTGTCAAGATTCCAAAGGGTGCCACTGACATTATCTGTCGTATAAGGGTTTCCTCGTCCCGTAATAGTAGGGTAGGAGACGGAGAACTACACAACGATGTTAATGACAAGATATCTCGCTTCATTGACAACTTCTCTTTGAAGCGTCAGACAGCAAGAATGATTTTTGACGATCTTAACCGCCCCCATACGGAGCATGACTATACTGTCGATTTGTATGTGTTCAACGAGCAGAAGTGGGCGCGAGGCTTCCAGACGGGGGACTATGACTGCAAGTGGCAGAAGCACTATGACGTATCCAGTTCAATAATAGGTACGCAAAGCTGCAATGACCTGATTCATGTTGCCGGAAAGAACATGGTTTATCTTGGTTTCGAGGGAACGCATTCGTTTGACGACACATATTTGTGGTTGGAGTGCGAATTCATGAAGCCGGTGGATAGATATTCAAGAATTTCTTACAAAAGATAATAAAGGTTTAATATTAAAAATTACGATTATGGCAGAATTGGCTATCAATGGTCGTCTTTCAGTCAAGGGATTGAAGGCAAAGTTTAAGGAGGCGTTTGGTCTAACTCTACGTGTTTACCAGCCAAAGGCGGACGGAACAATCAACACAGGACGCGGAGCAGTTCAGGTTAAGGACGAGAGCGTAACACTTGCTTCTCTAGCCGGACAGAAGTGTACAGATGAGCTAAAGGCTGCAGGAAACACTAAGGTAGGTAATTTTGAGGACAAGTTCGAGCAGTTGTTCCACATCGGTGTTCAGGTTGCAAATGCAGACGACTCTGCTCTTGCTAACAACGATGACACACTTGCCGCAGCAGCTAAGAAGTAATGTTGTTTTTTAGTGGATTTGAGGGATACCTTCGGGTATCTCTCTGATTCACATATTTTTATTTGAAGCCATGAAGATACCAGGACTAAGTTTTTCGCTCAAGAGAGCGTTGGGAATTTCCGCAGTCAAACAGAAGGTTGCAAAAAAGACAGGCATTCCAACTACAAAAGGCGGACTTGAAAGAAAGATAGGAAGCGCAATCATAAAGGGACTAACAAAAAAGAAATAACGGATATGGATTTGAAATTAGGATATAAAGTTCAATATGTAGAAGAAGTTTGCAAGATGTTCGGTGTCGCCTACCGGCAAAGAGGCTGGTTTGACCTGAAGAACGGTTATGCCCTATGGTTTCCTCATTGTGACGATGAGTCAAAAAACGACTGGAAGAATAAGATTTCTGACGGAGGCAGAACCATTATAGAAAAGAATGCGGGAAAAAGTGCATTGGAACTGCTTGAAACAAATAAAAGGGACTATTCCGAAAAGCGAATCACTTTTGCAAAGAAGAACGACGGCATGTACCATTTCGTTGGAATCTTTGAAATTAACGAGTCCGCAACAAAATCAAAGGACCAGATGACATACAGGCGAATTTCTTCGGAATATCCCGAAAGTAAGGGTGGTAATTGGCTTTGGCTCGTCATCGCCTTGGTATTGGTAGCTGTCGCAGGTGCAGCCGCATATTTTTTAATGTAGAATAATATAACTCAATAAAATAATTATCATGAGAATTGAATTTGGATATAAAAAAGAGAAGATAGCTGACATTTGCGCTGACTTTGGTGTGCCTTTCAGCTACAAGGGAAGCTACAAGCTAAAGGACAACCCTGGCTACTGGATTTGGTTCCCTCATTTCGAGAAAGGTTACAAGGGCGACTACATCAACCAGTTCTCTGAGGACAAGTCAAGAATCATTGTTACTCCTGCCAACGAGAACGGCGCCAAGAACATGGCAGATGCCATCGCAGAGAGACAGTACGGCAACAAAATGGTTGTCTTCCCAAAGCTTGACGACGGTTTCTATACTTTCTCCGGAGTTTTCTTGTTCTCTAAGGAGGAGTCAACTCCAGACAAGGAGGTCTATGTCAAGATTGCCGATTTCTATTCCGACGAGCCGGAGCCTGTTGCCGCTCCTGCACCTGCGCCTGTCAAAAAGAGCAAGGCTAAGAAAGTGATTATTGCAACTGCTGTAGCGGCTACAGCTACAAGTTCCGCTCTGTTCGGCTTGAAGTTCTGCAGCCCCGAGAAATATATAATCGAGAAGGCCAAGGAAGAGATTAAGGAGGAAGTGAAGGACCAGGTCAAAGAGGCTATCCAAGACAAAGTAGAGGAGGCTATCGACGAGGTCAAGGACTCTCTTTTCAGCAACAAGGAGGCAGCTGAGCAGTAGTAATTTGTGCTGATAATTAAGTAATAGGATGTTTTGCAAAGCCGAAATCTATTGTTAGGTAGAGAGTAGGCTTTGTTTATATTAAGGATTAAGTTAAGCAAAATTGTACTTTATTGGTGTTCATTACCGTTTAGATGGAGGTATCGACAGTCGATACAAGCAATGAAGAAAAATATTGGAGCATTTTCAAATTAGTTTTATTCACGAAAAAACAAAAAATTTGATTTGTATTTGACTAATGCAGACAAATTGTTACCTTTGTACTAGGAAAAGGACTTTAGGGTTTTTTGTATGCTTCACAGTTGCAGTGCCCTAATATATATAAACATCTAGTAAATTTATCTTATGGAAAACATAAAGAAGCAGCTTGCTGACATATTTGACTATGTAAGGGACACACCAATAGTCAAGAACGGAAACAGAGTAATTTTTGGAATGATTCTGTTGAGTGTGCTTGCCACATTCCTCAACACCATTCCGAGTGTGAATGCTGTCGCGAACAACATATTGACTGTTATTGACATAGTTACAGTTCTGTTCTTTACAGCTGAATACGTACTTCGTCTGGCTCTGTGCGGAGAGAATATAGAGCGGTATAGGGGCTTCAAAGGCAAATTGAAATACGCCTTCTCGTTCTTCCCTGTTATAGATTTGCTTGCAATCGCTCCGTTCTATTTGAGCTTTATGTTTGACGGCACATACGAGTGGATGGTTGTTATGCGAATCTTCAGACTGTTCCGTCTGTTTAGATTCCTCAAGAGCTATTCATACATTATGGATTCGTTCAAGGGAATCAAGGACCAGTTCAACATCTCTATGCAGTTCTTGGTAATCATTACCTTTGTGCTTTCCATGATTCTGTACTATGTCGAGGTTCAGGCTCAGCCGGATGTCTATAGCGGAGGACTTGAGTCGCTGCTTTGGGCGTTCATGCAGTACATCGGAGACCCGGGCGGTTTCGCTGACTATTCGCCTATCACTACTGTCGGACGTGTGATTTCTGTCCTTATCGGTATTCTTGGTTTGGCTTTGTTCGCTGTTCCTGCCGGACTTATCGGCTCAGCATTTACCGATGCCATAGACAAGAAGAACAAGGATGACGAAGTCAGAGCTAATCGAGAAACACTGCATACAGCCTTCTCACGTACAACAATCAAGGATAGGGACTCATTCTTCAGGTTCATGCCTAACTTCGTGTATATGGAGGACTTGCAGGCGAGAAAGCAGCTTAGCCTAGAGAATGTGCAGGACATCATACGTCTTCAAAACGAGGAGAAGTGCCTGAAAAGATACAGGCTAAAAGATATAGGCGAGAGTGTTTCGACGACGGGTTCGCACATCACTCACCAGCTTGTTGTCGAGCATTACCTTTGCAACCGCTCGTATGGTTTCTTCCACAGAGAGCCTAACTCTCTTGTGACTATCGTGGCGAATGTTCATCGTTCCTCTGCGAACCTTTATGCCTTCTATTTGGCTAAGTTCGGTGGCTTCAACCTTGTTATCAAGGAGGAAGACCCTTCTCCAACCTATCCTTCAAGTTGGGTAAGCCTTGAGGAGGATCAGGTCGAGGTTGCTGACGCAATTTCCGGAACAAAGAACAGTACAAAAATAGGCACAACAACATCTAAGGAGAGAAGCCAGGAGGAGTATGACGCATTCAAGGATTTTGTCAGCGACATTCACTCTTGCCGTAAAGAGGGCGGAGTGCTTATTTTCGTAAATGCCGCCGAAGATGAGAGCAAGAGCGGAGTGGAGCGCACAGCCGGTGTTCACTTCGTATATGGAAACAAGCTCGGCGTCAACGAGTATGACCCGGAAAGCCTTCTAATCTCTAGTCCTGAACTTATGGACAGAATTATCAATGGTTCTGCTGCGGTATTGAAGGAGAAGTTTGACATAAATGTCGCAAGAAACGACTTCTTCCGCCTATTGAGGAACAACATGATTCGTCACGTGTGGGGCGGTGTAAAGAAGCATAACAGAAACAAGTTCTACCTAAAGATTAACAAGGAGCTTGTTGTCTGGGACACTCGTTGTGTCCTTATAATGAGGGAATTGGCTACTGTCATTGCAAAAGAGGTAGATGGCAGAGATATTGAAATCACACCAGAGATGAAGGCTAAGGGACTCGGTTATGATGGATATTGGGAAGATACTGACGACAAAAAGCAATAACTATGAAAACGAACATAGCCAGCAGCCATTCATATCCCTTGAGGTATTTGAGCGGAAACCTGATGAAGATAAGCCACAAGCTTACCGAGTCGTATGTAATCAGCAGAATATGGCACAAGCTTGACCGCACAGATGTCTATTTTGTCTTTCAGCAGAAGGTTCAGAGAGATGAGGACAAGTACGCCCTTACAGATTTGTATCTTCCACAACTTGGAATAGTGGTGGAGGTTAACGAGCCTTTCCATTATCAGAAGCGAGAAAAGATTGCCGATGATGCGGACAGAAACGATGATGTCGAGAGAGTAGCCAACGCTAAAGTCTTCAAGGTTGACTGTCAGGACACGCTTGACGGAATTCACAGGCAGATAGACGAAATTGTCGCTGTTATCAAGCAGAGAATCGTGGAGTTAGGAGATAATTTTGTGCCTTGGGGAGAATCTTGGTTCACCCCCGAATACCACAAGAAAAAAGGCGTGCTGAAAGTCAGCGAGAAACCTTCAGTAGCCACTATAGACGAGGTTGCAGAGATATTCAATACCGTAATTAAGCACAAGGGTTTCCTAAGGCCTGGAGCTGTTGATTTGCCGAACAAGCCAAATATGTCTGTTTGGTGGCCTAACACCAAGAATCCTAAATGGCTTAACGAATATATAGTCGAGGAGGATGGCGCCTATATCAGGGAGTGCCCTAAGGACGAGTCAAAAGTCAAAGAGCATCTGGACACTTGGTTTGACAGGGGGCAGCGCAGAATTACTTTTCTGAGGTACAAGGATTCTCTTGCTATGGAATACTACAGGTTTATAGGAGTTTTCGAACTTGACAAAAATAGGTCGAGAAAGGAAGGAATGTGCATGTGGAGACGCATTTCCGACACCTATGATTTGAATCGTTGAAACAAACATTAATAAAAGGAGGATTTATTATGAGTGCAGAAAGCGACAGAAGAAAACGAGAGGCAGAAGCCCGCAAACGAGAGGCAGAAGCCCGCAAACGTCAGAGAGAGCGCGAGCGTGAGCAGAGGAGACGCGAAGCCGAAGCACGCAAACGAGAGGCTGAAGCTCGAAAGCGACAAAGAGAGCGTGAACGTGAGCAGAGGAGACGTGAAGCCGAAGCCCGTAAGCGCGAGGCAGAAGCAAGAAAGCGTGAGCGTGAAAGAGAGCGCGAACAAAGGAAACGCCAGAGGGAAAGAGCCGCAGCTGAACGCGAAGCCAAAAGGCGTGAACGTGAAAGACAGATAGAGGCTAGCAGACGTGCCAAACGTGAGCGCGAACAACAGCGCGCCGCCGCAAAGGCAGAGCGTGAACGTAAGGCAGCTGCAAAAAAACGTGAGATTGAGGCAAAGAAAAAGGCTGCAGAAGCGGATCGCTTGCGCAGAGCAAGAGAGCGTGAGGCCAAGAGATTGGCTGCACAAAGACTGCACGAGAAACGCCTGCGTGAGAGGATGGAACGCGAGGCTAAAAAGCGTGAGGCCGCTGCCAGAAGAAGGAAGAAATAAATCTGCACAAGTTCATAACTTTTTTCAGTCCATTGCAGTCATTGAACTGCAATGGACCTTTTGCTTTAAATTCTTTACTAAAGTAATTTTACAGTCTCTGAAATCAAAATTAAACATTTGTTTCTTAGAACAATACTTCGGTAAATTTACATGAGCCTAAGCAGCTTTAGATGTGAATAAAACGAGATCTTTGACAAGTTTGTCAATTAATTTCGTGTTCGGGTTCAGTCCAGACACGCAAATAAATCGTTCAAGCATATAAGCATTGTGGATGACTGGTTTGCAGGAAGAAATAGAAAACGGTATTCCAAGGCTTTTTGAAGCAGCTTTGCGAGATTTATGCTCGTCAGTGATGCGTTGAAGTTGAAAGCGAGTTTGTTTA
>JAKSKX010000043.1 GCA_024401535.1 Paludibacteraceae bacterium
TGCAAAAGTATAGCTTTGAAAACTAAAGGATTCATAAGTTTTCCCCTAATATTTCAAATCACGAAAAAGGGGAATAAATCATACGCCTTTTGCACTGCAGAATTTGTCTCATCCTAAAACCAAATGCAATTTTAATGAAAAAATATTTGATTTTACCCCCGATATGTTTTACAACATATTCTCTATAACTATTTGAAAATCTGCTGATTTATTTCTTTCTCTTTCTTTTTTAATAAAATCTGTTTCAAAGGCCCCTCTACAAATGTTTATTCGCACCGCAGATAGTTAAAAAATATAGATAAACATCTCATTTGTAGTGTGAAAATATATCAAAATGAAAAAACAAGTCTGTTTTTGAAACATAAAACACTATATTTGTACTCGATATTTGTGTAATGGAAGAAAATGAGAATAATAAAGAAAATACTAATTGCTCTGGCAAGCGCTATCAAAGTCATAATCAAAAATCCATTTGTTGCTACGTTCTGGATTCTCCTCGCATTCGGAATCTACGCGTATGTGACTTGGAAGGCAGACAAAGACAAGGATGAGTCTGAAAAAGAGATAATTGCCATAACTGAAAATGTGATTACTGATCTGAAGGAAATAGGTGAATGGGAATTCTATAACATTACCACCGAGGAACTTGTAGATACAACTATCACAGGACTCATTAGTGAAAAGCAGCTCACCCTAATATACAAGGGAACGCTAAGACTTGGAATCAACTTCAAGGAGGTTCAAGACGACTGGTTCTATTCTCCTCACAGAGATTCTGTTTTCTGTCTATTGCCAAAGGTAAAACTCCTTGACGAGAATTTCATAAACGAGACAAATACAAGAGTCCTTCATGAAAATGGAACTTTTGAACCTAATGTCAGGGCAGAAATGACAAGAAGGGCATACAGTCAGATGAAGGAGCGCAACCTTAAGGCATCAAACTATACAATAGCCCAAAAATCTGCGGAACAAGGTATAACACAATACCTTGCAAACTTTGGGTACAAATACATCGAAGTAATGTGGAAAGAATAAATATCACTTAATACATACATTTTATTTCTAGCAATTCAATACTTAATAGCACATGAACAAACTACTAAAAGAAACTTTGGTCACTGTTGCCTCTATCGTTTCGGCGGGAACAGCTTTGGCTGGGCAGGTTCCAGTTCATGACCCTTCGATTATTATCGTCTATAAGGACGCAAAGGGCAACAGCTATCCCGAGCAAAGTGCAAACGGAGACCGCACAAAGTACTACTACATAATGGGAACTCAGTTGGGTGCCGCATATTCAAAAGATATGCTTGACTGGACTTCCTTCACTCCATCATTCTCAGTCAATGGCAAGGTAAGCAATGACCTTTGCGCAGTTTTCGGAGAGAACACCGTGTGGTCCGGATGGGCTAACAACCAAAACGAGCTTAGAGGAAACCTTTGGGCTGCAGATGTCATCTGGAACAAGGACATGAAGAAATGGTGCATGTACTACTCTATCAACGGAGACGACTGGCATAGCAGCATCTGTATGCTTACAAGTGACAAGATTGAAGGCCCATACCAGCGCGTAGGTTCGGTTGTTTTCGGTGGAATGGACTCCCAAACAAGCGGCGCAGGTAACGACGACTTCAAGAAAGTTACAGGTCAAAGCACTATCCCTAACAGATACTATACAAACGGAGGATGGGGTGGAATGTACGGCTCAAGCTGTATAGACCCCAACGTCATGTATGATGAAAAGGGACAGCTTTGGCTGATATATGGTTCATGGAGCGGAGGTATATTCGTGCTAAAGCTTGACAACAAGACAGGTCTCCGCGACTACTCGTACAAGTACGGATACACAACCAAAGACGGTGCTAACTGGGATGGTGCAAGACTTCGCTATGACGAATACATGGGTGTACATATTGCAGGCGGATATTATGTCAGCGGCGAAGGTCCATACATTGAATACATGAAGAATGCGGACGGAGAGGGTTACTACTATCTGTTCATGTCATACGGTTTTTATTCTCCGGAGGGAGGCTACAATATGCGCTTGTTCCGTAGCAAGGATGTGACAGGACCTTTTGTCGATGTTACAGGAGATGACGCCGTGTTCAGCAAGGCAATCTACCCTAACTATGGAAACAATGTAACATACGGTGTTTCTTTGATGCAGAACTATTCATGGGACTGGTGGGGAAGTAACAAGAACATAACTGACTACGGACAAGTCGGTGGCGGTCAGACTGCCCAGGGCCATAATTCCGCCCTAATGGACGAGGATGGCAAGTGCTACATAATCTATCATACCAAGGACAACACAGGCAACGGTTATGGCTGGCATCACGTAGAGAGCCACCCTATGGTGTTTGCTTCCGACGGTTGGCCGCTTGTTGCCCCATTCGAGACAAGACTTGGCGAATACACAGACAAAGACACTATCTACAAAGAGGCTGACATTATGGGCGAGTATTCTGTGCTTACTCATACAGCTGTTGACTACGAGAAACTTGCATGCAACAAGCCTGGAACAATGCGTCTTAACGCAGACCACTCCATCTCTGCCGACTACACTGGAACTTGGAGCTATGACTATGCCAGCGGAAAGCAGTTCATTACTCTAAAAACTTCAGTAGGTACTTTCAACGGAACTCTTATTGACCAGAGAATTGAGGATGATTCTCGCAAGACTCTTTGCCTTACTGCTATGAACCCTGCTAACGAGCTTTGCCTATGGGCATTCCGTAAGCCTCAGACTAAGAACGGAACTGAGACTAAATTCTCTCCTTTCTACAGAGTGGGAGACAAAAGCCAGACTCTTGGTTGGAATGAGACTGACAAGTTCTTGAAGGCTGATGCTCCTGCTGGAGATTTTGAAATAACATTCTCTTTCCATAACAATAACAAGGCAGAGAACAACTGGGACAACTGGTCACTACGCTTCGAAGAAAATGCTGACAACTATTGGGCTTTGAGAGCAGACGGCTATAGTGTAGAGACTTTTGACGGTTCAACTGTAACGTATTCCAACCCATCTTCATGGAAGGTGTTTGACGACAAGGACATTGAGGTAAAGATTCTGCGTCAGGGAGCCTCTATTCACGTGTCTGCGTCAGTTGACGGCAAAGAGGTCTATGGAGTTCTTTCAAAGAGTTCTCCTAAGACAGCTTTGAGCGTATATCTTGGCGGAGAAAGCACATATCTTGATGTCAAGAGCATGTCAGTAGCAAGCCTAAAGGACAGAGAGAAAGTGGGAACAGTTACAAACTTTGGAACTTACAACGACAAGTTCAATGTCAGCAACGGAGCGACAAACACCTACACGGGTGATTTCAAGACTCGCTACACTTTCAACAACTTCCATTCAAGCAACGAGTCAAACAACTGGAACAATTTTATCATCAAGAACACAATAAACGGAAAGGTTGGTCTAATTCGTTCTGATGCCTACCAAATGGACAGCGAGGGAACAATCTCGTTCAAGACTTCATGGGGTGACGATTGGAGCAAGTTCATCAAGATGCTGCAGCAGGCAAAGGTTGACATTGACATAGAGCGTACAGGAAGCACAATCACTTACACTTGCAACATCAACTCATACGACGGCTTGTCGGGAACTATGGTTGTAACGCAGACGGGAATCAACGCATCGGCTGTAACTATCGGTCTAACAGAAGAGGCTTCCCTTCTCGATGTCCTTTCTGTAATGGAGCAAAAAACTGTCAATGTTGAGATTGAGGAAGAAGATCCAACATCTACCGAAACAATCAAAAAGGCAGAGCCTGTAATCTATCCGAGCGTAACAGCAGACATAGTTACAATACGTTTGGCAAATGATTGCGGCATTGCAACTCTGCATGCCTCAAACGGAATTGTCATAGCAGAGAAATCAACAACAAACGGAATCATAAAGTTTGACATGAGCAGCCTGAATCCTGGCATCTACGTAGTTGTAGCTAACGGCAAGGCTGAAAGAATAATAAAGAAATAAACATATCTTTATTTGACAACAAAGGCGGGCAGTTAAATGCTCGCCTTTTATTAGTTGGTTGAGAAGGAAGTGTTAATAGTTATTAGGTTTATCTATCAACCTTTTTATAGCTCTATCCAAATCATCGCACTTTAAACCATTTGTTTCTTTATATATATACTTTCTACGTTCATTCCATCTTGGTGTTATATCACCTTCATATTTTGTTTTTTCAAGAATACCCAATTCTGATTTAACATCAAACTCTTCTATCAAATCATTTGCAATATCAATAGATTCTGCTTTAATTAGAAAATCTATTGAATTTAACACACTATCTAAATAGCAAAGTGTTAATTTTAAATCCAAAACTCCGCCAGCATTAGACAATCCTGTTGTCAATGTTACTCCAATATTCTTATACAAAAAACCTATTTCAAAATTATGAATCTTTGTTCTTTCTCGGTCATTTGCTTCTAAATTCTCTAACATAGTTCTGTACTCTCGTACAAAATCTTCTTGCTTATTTTCTATTTTCAAAGCAGAGAAAATATTCCAACCTAATAAAAAGGTAACAAACAAAGCTAATATACCTACAATAACACCAATGTAATCAAACCCTGGGGAAGATTCCTCAAATGTACGAGGACAAAACTTACATAACCACACAATTTGAATAACACCTATTACTAAAATAACAAATAGTAATATATAAAAAACTACTTTTGAGAAAACACATTCTTCTTTCATCTTCTTTTATTTAAAATCAAACAAATGAAATAAAGAGCAACACATTATATGTAGCTCTTTATTTCCTTCTTTACTCACACACTGGACGAACCAAATAACCAAGACCATTTTGATCTGATAAAAAATCGACAGAACTAGAATAAGAATAACAAAAAAAAGGGTTAGCTATACTTTCATTTTTATTGTGTGTTGATGTAATATAATACATTTCTTTCTTTGTAGAATTCATCGATTGAGAATAACTAATACCATTATAATCACGACGACCACTATTAGAAAAGAAAATCCAATTACTGTTTCCATACTTTTCACTTGCGACCTTCCAACCATCTACATTTCCTATCGTAGTCTTTGTCCAAATACATTCATTTATCAATTCTTCAAAATCTGCTTTAGTTGGTATCCTCCAATGACTTCCCCAATTAACACTTGCGGCATCATAATCTTTAGTTAAATTTGGTTCTTCCACAGACTTTATAATACCTTCATCAACTAGTTGCTCAATAGTTTTATGATAGGCTCTCCAATTCGATCTAGCATTAAAACCATACTTACCATCAGAACGTGGAGCAACTTCGCCCCATGCAAAATAAGTTCCAGCACCAATATAACTATCAGCACCAATATTTATTCTAGCCCATTTTAAACCGCTTGACAACCCCAAGTCAACATAAGCATAACCATCTACATAGCCTGATACTGGTGCATTTATCTCTAAATCCTCGCTATTTAATAAACCACCAATACTTGTCCATGAATCTCCGTTGTCATAGCTTACCAAGTACTTGCCATCCTCAATCTTGATTTGAGGAGTAATTCCGTCCTTGCCATCTTTTCCGTCAACACCATCCTTACCATTAGCTCCAGAAGCACTACCGATTGTTTTCCATGTATTGCCGTCGTCGTATGAAATCAACCAGTTATCATCTTCAACCTTTAGCTGCGGAACTACTGCATCTTTGCCATCCTTGCCATTAACACCGTCTTTACCGTCTGCACCATCTTTGCCATCTGCTCCATCTTTACCATCTTTTCCGTCTGCTCCGTTCAAACCCTGTGCGCAAATCTTGTTACCTTCGTCATCTGTAAGGAACTCGCCATCAAGAGTCCAGTAATAAACACCGTCCGACAACTTGACCGAAATGGAAGGAATGTAAGCTGTAGCATTGTTTCCGTCCTTTCCATCTACACCATCCTTACCGTCAGCGCCGTCTTTACCATCAACGCCATTAATACCATCTTTGCCATTTACTCCATCTTTGCCGTCCTTGCCGTCTGCTCCGTCTTTGCCGTTCAACAAAGTAATGAAAGAATCATCGGAAAATACAATGATATAGCCGTCCGCAACATTTGTAACGGACTTGATACCAAGATTGTCCTTCTGCGCCTCTACCAACTTTTGAATGCTGTTGATATTGTTGTTAATCTTGTAACACATATCCTTCAACTCGACATTCTGCTCACGCAAATCGTACAAAGAGTTCCACTGCGAAATCTCGTCCTTCTCTACACAACCAATAATCAAAAGTGCAGAGAATAAAGCTAAACCAAATTTATAAAAATGTTTCTTCATAATATCCCAATGTTAAAAATGAACACCTACTTTTAGCAACAAAGACTTGTTCTTTAGCTCCTTGTAACCGAGCAGAGCCTCTCTGTCGCCATAAACAACATCCTTCTTGTCAAACTTAGAAAAACCATGCTCGTAAGCAACTCCCACAGCAATCTTCCAGAACACAACATCAAAGCCAACATGAGCACCACAATCAAAACGGTTGAATGCCTCGTCAAACACATCAATTTTCTGGTCGTTATACTCCAAAGTTCCTTTAATACCTAATGAAAAATATGCACCACCGGTAGGGATAAACTCAATATGACCATTTCTTCCGAAACGATAGTTGATTAGCAAAGGAAGCTCAAGATATGTAATCCTTGTCTTGCTGTCCTCGAATCCACAAAGCTTGTACCCCTTTTGTGTCAAAGAAAGACCTGTCTCGAAATAAACGGGATCTGTGTCAGTCAAAGAAATTTGGTCAAACACTCCTGCATAGACACCACCAATGTGTGAACTTGGCACACCCATAGAAGTAACCCTTGAGGTTGTCGCTCCTGCCTCAACACATACAATATTCTTAGGAATATCGCCCTTAAATCCTTTTGCGCTGGAAGAAAACACTGCGGCCAGCATTCCCACCAAAAAGAAGATTCTTTTCATCTTAAATCCTTTTCTTGCGCCAGTACCTCCCAATACCGGCAATAAACAAAAAAGCGTGGGAGTCATACTTTACTCGTCCCACGCGTTGAGGCCTTCGCATTGCCCGACAAAGTAAGACGAGCAATGCAGAAGCCCACGCATGATGATATTAAGACAGCACGGTTCATGCTGGCATAATATACCACCCGAGAACATCTACCATTACTCTGCCTTGACTTTGTCAGAAGTTTGCGAAGTTTCAACGCGTCAAGAACAAAGCGTTAGTAAACGCCTTTATGAAATATTTAATAATATCACCCACTTCCACCCTTGGGCTTCCGCATGCAATATCGTGGCAAAGATAGTATATTTTACTAAATAAAACACAAACTATCTGTCATATTTCAATGTGAAAGGGGAAACAGGAAATTTTAACCGTAATATTCTGTCAAAGAAAAACTCAAAGAGAAAATAAATGCTAAAAAAGGCTATAGACAAATAATCTCAAGATTTTTTAGCTTCAAAACAAACTAAGACAAAAAACAAACAGGTATATTAACCGCAGGAACAACATAGTACAAAACTTCATAGAGAAAAATACTATTAAAAAGGCAGACATAAAAAACAAACGGTTAAAATTATGCCCAAAATTAGTTTTCTGGTATTTGAACAAATAAACTTTGAGACAATAATTGTCCATGATTAAAAGAATCATAAACAAACAAAAAAAGATGCGCCATAAGACGCATCTTTTCTATATGATTTTTGAAATATCTGTTAGTAGAAGTTTGCTCTGTTATCCTCAATCTCTGCACCATCCTGCAAAGACTTGAACAAGTTAGAGTAAACCTGAGACATTACCTTCCTATCAAGGCTCTCAACATTAACTGGAGAGATGTTCGATGGATTAGCAGCAATAACCTTGAACTTGAAAACTCCATTTGAACCAACGATTGGCTTAGTCTCTGCACCTACTGCAGTACCTGCGATAGAACCAACAGCTGCTGGCTCATTACCAACCATAGGAATGAAACCTGAGTTGATATTGATTGACTTCAAAGTATCAGTCGAGTTAACCTCAGCCTTCTCTAGGTCAGCAGCGATAATCTTTGCAAGAGCAGCGTTCTTAGCAAGCTCAGCAACCTTATCGTGAACATCCTTGTTGCTCAATGGAATGTACTTCTCGTTCTCGTCAACTGCATCATAAAGTGCAGCAACTACGTACATATCCTGGAAGTCAAACACCTTACTTACACTGTTCAACTCAGTATCCTTGTTCCAAGCCCACTTAACAATCTCTCGTCCATTAGGAATGATGTAAATGTCAGCCTGGTTCTTGTCCATCTCTGGAACTGAGCGCAACTGAATACCCATAGAATCAGCAGCAGCCTCGAACTTCTGAAGGTTATTGTTCTCTACACAGAATCTGTCGGCAATCTGGTAAACATCTTTATCTGTAGTGTTGCTTGGCTCAAGCTTCATACCAAGAACAGCGATATTAGCCTTCTTAACTGGCTTTGTAACATCATTAACCTTAACGATGAACTTAACAGGATTTCCATCTGCGTCGAAAGAGAACACATCACCCTTCTTTGCTGTGAACACCTTATTGTCGAAATCAGTTACAGCGAACTGAGAACCTTCCTGAATCCAACCAATCTCGCCACCCTTAGCAGCAGACTGAGGATCAAGCGAAGTTGACTGAGCAACCTCCTCGAACTTAGAACCTGACTTCAAAACTGCAAGAATACTGTCATTCTTCTTTGAAAGGGCATCCTTATCTTGGTCAGCAATAACAATAATGCTGATGTTAGCAGAATCAGAAGCTGTCTTTACTGGAGCCATCTGCTTAGCCATTACAAAATGACCTCCGACGAACTGAATAGCAGAAACAGAATCCTTAGCGGCAGAGAATGCGAAATCAGAGAAAAGACTCTCTATCCTAGAAGCCGAACGATACTGAGAGAAATAAGGGTATTCCTGTGAACTTGCCTCAGCGAACAAAGCTCTAACCTCCTCCTCGTTGGCATTCTTCATGCTCTCACGAATTTCGTTAGAGGCAGCCTCAGTATCTGCGTAATCCTCCTTGGAAGGATTTACATTGAAAATAGCAAGCTTAACTGAACGGTAACCATCAGTCTTGTACTGCTCATTCTTAACCTGCTCGTACTTTGCCTTGATGTCATCCTCTGTGATTTCACTCTGCAATTCCTGATCTGCAAAGTTCTTCTTGATTACAAGAACATCCTTAGACTCCGACTGGCACTTGTTTACAATATCAACGATTGCACTTGGAGTTGAAACAGCATTCAAAACAAGAGACATAACCTTCTCCTGAGCCATCTGCTGCATGATCTGCTCCTCCCAGTACTCCCAATACTTGATGCTCTGGACTTGCTGAGCAACCTCCTCCTTAGACATATCCTCTGTTGGCTTGTCTATGAAGGCAAAGAACTGCTGAACACGATTGATATCATACTGACCGTTTTCGTTATAGAACAAAGGAATCTGACGAAGCATTGGATAAGCACCACTACGAGTTACGTCATAGACTTCTTTCTCTGTTACAGTCATTCCAATCTCCTCCATCTCGCTATTGATAAGGGAAGTATTCAAGAATCTGTTCCATACACTGTTTCTGATATCGGCATCAGAAGGTGCAGGTTGTCCAGCTCTCTGATATCTCTCTTTGATAACGTCAGAAAAAGCTTTCTCCTTAGACTGGAAATCTTGAATAGAAATTGTTTTACCATTAACACTTCCAACGTTATTTCTGCTATTACCAACGATAGAAGATGTTGATGTAAGAGCATCACCGACTACGAAAGCTGCCAAAGCAACCGCAATAATGGTGATTAGCATTACGGCGTGATTTCTTATTTTCTGTAAAGCTGCCATTTTGTTATTTTTGTTTTATTTTTATTCAGTTTTTATGAAAAGTCGTGCAAATATATAAATAAAGTTTATAAAAAACACCTAAATAATTCGCATTTTTACTAAATCTATCCTTGTTGCACCAACTTTTATTATCTCGAAAGCAAATTTATGCTTGACTTCTATAACTTCTCCTTTAGACGGAAGTATATTATTTATAGAAAGTACAAGACCTGCTATAGTCTCATAATCAGGAGATTGAGGAATATCGAGGTTCATCTTCTCGTTAACGACATCCACTTCAAGTCTTCCCGAAAATATGTATTCGTCCTCTCTTGTCTTCTTCATCACTAATTTTTCATCATTGTCATATTCATCATCTATTTCTCCGAATATCTCCTCCATCATATCCTCCATTGTGATAATTCCGGCAGTACCTCCGAACTCATCGACAACAAGCGCAAGACTCTTTCTTTGCTTTTGCAATACGTGAAGCAGCTTGCTTGCCTCCATGTCTTCTGAAACCACAACTATAGGGTTTATCACATCAGAAATCTCTGCGGGACAATCAAAGATATCCGATGAATGAGCATAACCTATAATAGTGTCTATATTATCCTTATATATCAATATTCTCGAATAGTTAGTTTCAATGAAAAGTTGCCTGAACTCTTCAACCGAAGCAGAAACGTCAAGAGCAACTATTTCTGTTCGAGGAACCATTATATTCTTGATTTTCAGAGAGGAAAAATCCAAAGCATTACGGAAAATTTCCACCTCATTCTCTTCTTTTACCTCCTTGGTATCAGCTGACTTAGCAGCTACCTCCATTTCATAATTTCGGTTTATACTGACATTGCTCTTTGACATAAAGAACAACACAGAAAACAACTTATTGAAAGGGACTAGAATCCAATAAATGGCTACGGACAATCTTCCCAAAAACTCATTTTCGACTGTTTCTTTGAACAACGCGGAGACGCACACAATAACGAGCATTACCATGAACGCAGACAACAATGCATAGGCAATACCCCACAATTCACAAGCAGAAACTACAGCCAAGACAAACGACAAAACAAAGAGCAACAACAGCTCTAACTGGAAATCGCGAGACTTTTTTACCAAAGATGAATATATTTTACTGGAAACAGACTCCTCCCCCATATCAAGATGCGCCTTGCTCTCGTCCAAAAAAACGATGTCCAATGCGTAAACCAGCACCATAAGGCAGACACTTATTGCAAAAATATATATCATCATCTCAACATTATCATTAGTCCTCTACAGGGAACACACCCTCAGGATTTTTTATCACGTACTCAGTAAAAGACTGGTTCGACTCGAACTCTCTTCCTATGATAATTCTATTCTTTTGTGTGATTTTTATTCTCTCTTTGGAATAAACCTTCTCAGTCTTCTGATTCCAAAACAGATGATTTGTCTCGAAATGCTCACCATGAGTATTCATAGCATGAACACTGTCCTTCAAATCCCACAACTCGTCATCTATATAGTACTGGGCGTTCTTGCATTTTATCGAAGCTGTCACATTCTTCAAGGAATCGAAGTTCTCCAAAAACAAGCCCTCCGGGAAATCATAATACGGAGTGTCAGCTTTATCGAACACATACCATTCCTCTGCGAAGATACGATACTTTACCACTCCAGAATCTGAAATCAGAGTGGATATGTTTCTCACATACTGACCTGGCACTTTCTTTCTGTCAATAGCATCAACAGTAGCAAGCTTGTCATCAGCGCAAGAAAAAAAAGAAGGTGCGGCAGTCATAAATAATATGACCGCAGCACCTAACTTATGATTATCTAAAAACCTAAACATTTCTTACTTGAAACGTACAGTAGTCTTCTCGTTAATCCAACCTGGAACAGAGTATGAAGCTCCAGCATTTACATTGATTCCACGCATAAACAACTCACTCTTGTCTGGGAAGTACTGCTTGTACTGGCTTAGCAATGAGTTAGCCTTTGAAGCTACACCTGGATCAACCGACTTAGCCTTCTCTAGCTTGTCGCAAGCAGCCCAATAAGCAGTATTCTGAACTGCAGGGATGTCAGAGATTGACTGACGGTAACTAGCATAAAGAGTAGCTATCAAGATGTATGCTCTACCCTCAGTTGGATCAAACTGAAGACACTTTAGAGCAGCTGCGCGGCTAGCCTCATAGTTCTTGTTTGCGCTCTGAAGAGTAGCAATATTGAAGTAGCACAAACTCTTTACACTCTTGTCGTTAGTAAGAGAAATAGCCTCGTTATAATACTTGATTGCTGTACCATAATCCTTCTTTGAGTAAGCCTGTGCAGCCATACCCTGTGCAGAAGAAGCTGTCGGCTTGATAGCGTGAAGGTAAGCTGAACCCTTAAAGTAAACAGCAGACTCCTTGCAGTCAGCAATAGCATATAGAGCAAGAACATCGTTCAAGAATGCCTCGTTAGTCTTGTTAGCATCAATCTTAGCCGAATAAGCCTTATCAAGAGTACCACACTCAGCAGCACCTGAACGAGCGAAGATCTTGTCAACTGAACTCTTTGCAATGTCATAAGTTGAATCAGACTCAGCAGCTGCTGAAATCATAGGAGAGATCTTCATGTAGTCATCAATAAACTTCTGGCGGTTAGCAGTTGGGTTCTCCTTGAACAATCCCTCAGATAGTATGAAGAACTGACGGAACACGTCCGGCTTACACTTGCTCTCACCACTATTGATGGCCTCCTCTAGCCACTGATAAGCCTTTACGTTATTCTTATCAGATGTCAACTCAGGGTACTGGCAATAGTTGATCGCCTTCTGTCCAAGAATGTAATATGTTGGGTATTTCTTATCCTTACCGAAATACTTGATTCTCTGATCATATAGATTCATCAAATCATTAAATTTAGCCTTCTTGTCAGCCAAATTAGCAGCGTTCTGAATCTCCCACTTCAACATAAAAGCACCATCAGAGTAAATTCTCTGTGAAGAAGCAGGACACTCATTGTAAAGAATCTCCCAACTCTCATGCATAGAACCATAATTCTTCTGCTTAGCCATGTTCTGGTATGCCATTAGGCTACCTAGGCATCGAGTACTATCTTCCCCGGTACCGTACTTCGTGCCGCTTTTTGCACCAGTCTCTGCAACAGCAGTTACCGCAAAAGCAAGACCAAAAGCACCTAACAAAAATGATTTCATAGTCTTATGATTTTTTATTGTTCTCTAATATTATTCTAGTCTCCTTCTTACGAACCAACGCTCGTTCATAGTAGCATTGATTACAAATCTCAAGCTCTGGTCCTTCATCATATCATCCTTACCGACTCCGGCAAAGCCGTATTCAACTGTAAAGTTGATAATCGAAGGGTTTACACCCCTTTTCAAAGGGAATCCGAAACCTGCAGTTAATGTATTTTCCTGATAAGAATCTCCGTTGACCTTATAATATGTGTTGGCGGTTGATAATCCGAATCTATATGAAACTCGTCTCATGTACTTCTTGCTCATATAGTCCGGTACAATCTCTCCACCCAAAGTAAACTTATGTCGGTCATCGAAACTATACTCATCAAAGAATCTTGCATCACTCCATTTCTGCAACATATAGTCAAACCCTACAACAAACTTGTTCTTAACAGAATATGAAACACCTGCTCCTATAGAAAGAGGCAAATCGAAAGCGTTGTCAAAGTTCTGAACAACAGTATCGACTCCAGTTGTGCGTATTTCCTTGCTTGCCTCGCTGCTCAATTCGGACTTAGGGTCGATTGTTAGTCCGACTACAATATTCTTGTCCTCAGGCAAAGCAAATTCGTACTGTGCTCCGAAATTGACACTGAAGTCATTGATCTTGTTCCTTGATGTCTGGAACGTGCTGTGATAGAACGCAGAATGTTCAGCATCACTAAAAGATACAAGACTCGATGTGCTGACTGTACCGAACAAGACTCTCAAATTCGCACCGAAAGAAAAAGGCTTCCAAGGTCGGAATCCAAATCCGAACAAAAACTGGTTAATACCACCCTCTCCAGAATATGTGTCAGTATATTTTAGGTTACCGCCCTCTATATCAGACACATGAGTGCGCTTTGAATCGTATGCGTATCCGACAATCGAATATGGCATAATTCCCATTGAAAAGCCCATCCAATTGCGAATCGGGAACTGCAACGCCAAAACATCCAAGTTTCCTGAAAAACTATGTTCCTTGGCATCGCCATCTGTCATAAATGAACTATGGGCAGATGCACCAATCTCAAATCTAAAGTTTAATGAATCAATTGCTGTGTGGCACGCAGGATTTGCGAAGTTGATGAACTGATTGTGCCTCAATCCTACTGACAAACCTCCCATTCCCCTACCCTGACCAGAAGTTCCGTCAACTATAGAACCATAGCCATATCGAGTATATGGGGAACTCGTACTATTTTGACCATAAGCTCCAACATATCCAATCATTAGGAGCAAATATGTAAAAAATCTTTTCAACATTGATACATTAAAATTTGTTCCAAGCCGACCTGTACTAAATTCGACTTTGCAAATATCTCAAAATTTATTTGATCGACAAAGTATTTTGCGCCCCCTCCTGTCAAAAACACCGAAACTTTAGGATATTTTAACATTTGACGCCTATAATACCCCTCAATTTCATAGATTATGCCGCTTTTGCAACCCGAATACATGGCAGTTTCGGTTGTGTCACCAAACTCCCTATACTCAGCGTTTATATCAACTTGCGGCAGACGAGCGGTAAAATGATGGAGGGCATCCAGCCTCATCTGCATTCCTGGGGCTATGTTTCCGCCAAGATAGACACCGCCACTCACAAAATCATAAGTAATCGCAGTTCCTATGTCAATAATCAGCAGATCCTCGTTCGGTTTGAGGAAATTCGCACCTGCGCAGGCTGCCAGACGATCCCGGCCCAAAGTTTCAGGAGTCTTGTACTTGTTAACCAAGGGAACCTTCGTTTCGGTGTCGAACAAAACGAAACGAGTCCTGCTCCCAAGAAACTCGCAGACCGACTTGTCGGGGATTCGAGTTGAACAATAAATTGACGCCTTGACATGATACTCGGCAATCAACTTCCCCAACAGACCAATATCTATATTTCCACCCGACCAAGAGAAATACTCTATACCATCACTATATATAGAGACTTTGGCATTCGTATTTCCTTCATCGATAATCAGATTCATCGCAATAATTTGGAAATGTCAGAAAGGGTAATTCTTCCTTCATAGATAGCCTTTCCGGTAATTACAGCAGGCACTTTGGCATTTTCCAAATCAAGAATGTCCTGCATACAAGAAACACCACCGGAAGCAATCAAGAAAAGATTAGGCTCAGCCTTCAAAATCTCCTTGTACAGTTCAGTTGACGCACCTGCAAGCATACCATCCTTGCTGATGTCGGTACATATCACTTTGGAAATTCCTTTTGACACATAGCCGGAAATAAAAGGGATCAAATCGTCATCAGAAGTCTCGGTCCAACCAGTAACAGCTATCTTTCCGTCTTTAGCGTCTGCACCGAGAATAATTCTTTCTGCACCAAAGTTCTCTATCCAACCAAGGAACGTTGAGGGATCCTTCACAGCAATGCTTCCACCGGTAATCATCTTGGCACCGCACTCGAACGCAATTCTCAAATCATCGTCACTTTTCAGACCGCCTCCGAAATCTATAGTCAAGTCAGTGGCGCTGGCAATAGCCTCCAAAACCTTGTAGTTTACAATGTGTTTTGCTTTTGCCCCGTCCAAATCAACAAGATGAAGTCTCTTTATTCCGGCATCCTGAAACTCTTTTGCAACTTCAACCGGATTCTCATTATAGACCTTTTTTTGGTCGTAGTCTCCCTTGCTAAGTCTCACACACTTGCCTTCGATTATGTCTATTGCTGGAATAATCTCTATCATTACACTCACTATATTTACATTATTCGAGGCGCAAAGATAACAAAAATTTTGCAAAATGGAGAATTAT
The DNA here is from genome assembly GCA_024401535.1 of Paludibacteraceae bacterium. Lineage (GTDB taxonomy): Bacteria > Bacteroidota > Bacteroidia > Bacteroidales > Paludibacteraceae > UBA1723. The sequence goes on from JAKSKX010000043.1 coordinate 15,762, forward strand.
TTTCAAATTATTAGAATATGGAAAGACATAAATGCAATTGTTCGCCCAGATAATTTTTATTAGATAAGAATAAAAAAAGCTCCGACAAAGCATGGAACTGTATAAAATATGGCAAGAAATAGTATAAAAATTTAATCAAATTCAACGCAAACGAAACACTCGAACAATATTACAGAAAATCAACAATATACAAACATTTTGGGAAATATAGCACTGCTAAATGTTACATATACCACTATGAAAAAATCTTCAAACATTGTAATTTGGTACATTTTTCTACCATCTATTTTACCAAAATAGATGTAATTTTGCAATGTCATCAAGGAACAAGGTGACACAGAACATGGAAAGAATAATGTTTCAATATACTGTTACAAAGTAGATATTAGGAAAAGCGTTTAA
>JAKSKX010000044.1 GCA_024401535.1 Paludibacteraceae bacterium
AAAGAATAATGTTTCAATATACTGTTACAAAGTAGATATTAGGAAAAGCGTTTAACAAACAAAGAATAAGGCAGGTGATCGTGAGATCATCTGCTTTGTTAATTTTACGAACCTCACAATCAAATATTGGAGCAAAAGAAATAGGACAAAACGAGATGAACGAATTCATTCCACGCCTTGTCCTAATATAAAAATGTCGCACCAGAGATTAGTTAGAACCCCTAATAAGTAAGGATTCGGGCCAAAAGTAAATCTTTGTAATCCTCCGTGCTAAGCAATCTTCCGAAAAAGAGTGAGGCCCGCCATTGACTTCTTTATTTAATGCCCAGTTTAAAATTTGTTTGTAGAGTTTAACAATCAACAAATGATGCGACAAACTCCCTTGTCATAAATAGTTTTCAATGGCAAAAATAGAGCATTTTTTTGAAACTAAAAATTTTTTGGATTGTTTTTATTATTTTTGCATCGAATTTATAAATGAATTATAGATATGAGCGGAAAAATATATCTTATTCCTAATACGTTAGGAGAAAGCGAAACTAAAAGCGTATTTCCAGAACTAAACTTCGCCATAGTTAAAAGCATCAAGCACTTCATCGTTGAAGATGTACGCACTGCGCGCAGATTCCTTAAAAAGATGGACAAGGAAATTGATATAGACACTCTTACATTCTATACTCTAAACAAGCACACTTCTCCAGAAGAGATATCGACATATCTTGCGCCTGCACTTGCAGGCTCCAACATGGGAGTAATAAGTGAAGCAGGATGTCCATGTATAGCAGACCCAGGCGCAGAAATAGTCAAAATAGCTCAAAAAAAGGGATTAAGGAGCATTCCTTTGGTTGGTCCATCCTCTATACTTATGGGACTTATGGCGTCTGGTTTTAACGGCCAGAGCTTTGCTTTTGTCGGCTATCTGCCAATCGAGGACGGAGACCGAACAAACAGAATCAAGTCACTCGAAAAGCGTGCTAAGATTGAGCGCCAGTCACAAATATTCATAGAGACACCTTATCGCAACATCAAGATGATGGAGTCTCTGCTCTCTACCCTACAGGCAAACACATTAGTTTGTGTAGCTTGCGACGTAACTTTGGAAACAGAGATGATTATTACTAAGACTGTAGCTGAGTGGAAGAAGAAACCGCTACCTGAAATAAACAAAAGACCTACAGTATTTATAATTTATTGCTAACAATGGAAGACAATAAAGCTTTAAATAACAATTCTGAATTCACTCAATGGCTTTCAGGAATACCATACGAGCTAGCTTTTTGGAATAATGTTTTCCGCTGGACATCAACTTTTAAAGGTATGATGAGTTGGTCTAAATTCGGCAAAAACATTCATCTTGATGGTATGGACATTGAATCTCTGCTAAAAGATAGCGACAACCCGACAATTCTTGACATTGGTTGTGGCCTAAGCTTTGCGAACGGAGACAAATTCACGACCTCTGATGGTAAAGAGAAGCACTTGGACATCCACTATATAGACCCTCTCGCAGACTACTACAACATAATTAAGCGCCGACACAAGCGCAATTTGCCAGATATTGAATTTGGAATGATGGAGCACGTTGCCTCCACTTGGGACGGGCCACAAGCAACCCTATGTATAATATGCAATGCATTAGACCATTCTTCCTCTCCTTTACAAGGAATAATGGAAGTGCTGAAGGTACTTAAAGTAGGAGGATGCCTATACTTGAACCATCACCCAAACGAAGCAGAAGCAGAACACTATAAAGGATTTCATAAGTTCAATATCTGCATAGACGAATCTCAACAACTAATTATTTGGAACAAAAGCCAGCGAATCATAGTAAGCGAAAAGATTGCTGACTACGCAAGCATACAAGCCCAAACTCTTGACAACGGATTTGTTGTGGCAGTCATCACTAAGACTGCAGAAATTCCGAATGAAAGGGAGAAGGAATACGATTCAGATTATTTGAAATCCCTTATTTTAGCTCCCTCAAAAACTCTAACGTTCAAGCTAAAGTATGCATGGTACAACCTAATTCAATTCTTTGTACAAGCTTTATCTTGGGAAAATAAGCAAAAGTTAAAGCGACTTATAGAATTCAAGTAATAGATAGCGCAACAAATAATAAAGAGTCGTACCTAACAAACAGATACGACTCTTTAATTATATAAACGAACAGAGTAGTCAACAATTATTTAGTCTCATCGTCGTAAGCTGACGCAGCTGCAACAAAAGCAACAAACAACTTATGAGGATTTACCACAGTACTCTTCAATTCCGGATGGAACTGACCCGCAATAAAGAATCTATGAGAAGGAATTTCCACAATCTCAACCAACTTAGTGTCAGGATTAACTCCTGAAGCAACCATGCCGTTCTGCTCATATTCCGCCAAGAAGTCATTATTAAACTCGTAGCGGTGTCTGTGACGCTCAGAAATTAAGTTTGAACCATATATCTTCTCTGCTAATGAACCAGCCTTTATTTCGCAAGGATAAGCACCAAGGCGCATTGTGTGGCCCATTCCTGTGATATTCTTCTGGTCTTCCATGATATCCACTACCTTGTGTGTGCTTCTAGGATTTATCTCAGCAGAATGTGCATCCTCGTAACCAAGAACATTACGTGCAAACTCAATCACGGCGCACTGCATACCTAGACATATACCAAAGAACGGAATGTTATTCTCGCGAGCATACTGGACGCTCAATATCTTTCCTTCTATACCTCTATCACCAAAACCAGGGGCAACAAGAATACCTTTCATGTCTTGCAACTTCTCAGCGACATTCTCCTTTGTTACATGCTCGCTTTGTATCAAATGAACATCAACCTTAACCTCATTGGCAGCACCAGCATGCACAAAACTCTCCAAAATAGACTTGTATGCGTCTGGAAGTTCTACATACTTTCCAACCAAGGCAATCTTTACAACCTTCTTAGGATTCTTGAACTTACCCAAGAAAGACATCCATCTGTCAAGTACGGGCTCCCCATCAACAGGCAATCCTAAATGCTGCATAACCACAACGTCAAGCTGCTGCTCGTGCATCATCAATGGCACTTCATAGATTGTCGGAGCATCCATACACTCGATAACGGAATCCTTAGAGACGTTACAGAACAAGGCAACCTTTTTCTTCACGCCCTCATCAAGTTTATGCTCGGTTCTAAGTACAAGTATATCTGGCTGAACACCATTCTGCAACAAATGCTTAACAGAATGCTGTGTAGGTTTGGTCTTCAACTCATGGGCTGCAGCAACATAAGGGACGTATGTAAGATGAATACAAGCACAGTCACGTCCAAGCTCCCATTTCAATTGGCGAACTGCCTCTACATAAGGCAAAGACTCTATGTCTCCTACAGTTCCACCAATCTCTGTAATAACAACATCAAACTTCTTTGTGTTTCCAAGAGCAACAATATTTCTCTTTATCTCGTCTGTAATATGAGGGATAATCTGCACAGTCTTGCCAAGGTAATCGCCTCTACGCTCCTTGTTTATTACATTCTGGTATATTCGTCCTGTTGTTACGTTGTTTGCCTGGGAAGTAGGCACACTTAAAAATCTTTCATAATGACCAAGGTCCAAATCTGTAACAGCTCCGTCATCAGTAACATAGCACTCTCCGTGCTCATAAGGGTTAAGTGTATCAGGATCAATATTGATATAAGGATCCAACTTCTGAATAGTTACCGAAAGACCTCTTGCCTGAAGAAGTTTAGCCAAAGACGCGGCAATAATACCTTTTCCAAGACTTGAAGTCACACCGCCAGTTACAAAAATATACCTTGTATTCATATCTTCTAAGATTAAAGATTTATCACTACGGATTGCAAAGGTAGTCACTTTGCAAGGCAATGCCGACTAATAGGGAACTCTTGTCAAAGAAAAATCAATTTTGATTACAATTCACACGATAATATATACAAAATACAACAATTTGTTATTAATCTACACATAAAAATTTTAAATTGTAAATCAAAACAAAAGTGACTGATTCTGACGAACCAATCACTTTTTATCAAATCTAATACCTTGAACAGACTTAAAATCCAAAGCAGCAGACTCTTTGTCACCATCAATTCCATAACCAACACGCATAAAATCAGAGTATTCACGCTGTTTGTCTGCCTCAATTAACTTATCTAGAACTGATTGCGCCTCTGTACCTTTTGATATAAGCTCATCTATCTTTTCCTGCGTTACAGATAACTCTTCATTACCAAAGAATCTATTAAGAACCATAGATGCAGTCCACTCTAATCTATTTTTCACAAAAGAGCTGTTTATCTTCTCAAAATCAAAATTGCCCTTGTAATTCTTACCTAAGAACTCATCTACGTCACTCTTTCTAGCCCACAAACCACAGACATCAATCCATTTGGATCCATTGTCTTTCTTGGCCAATTCTATCAATTTGGAAGGCGTAATATTCTCTGACTCAAACACATAGGAAATATAGGAATTCAGAAAATAGTTATACAAATCAAGACCTTCATCTACTGCAACGCTATGCATCTTTGCTCGACCAAACTTATGGTAATTCACACCTTCTTTTCTTTGGTGATGCTGTTTTTTTTCTAGGAAATCTATACCATCAAGTACCTGCTGCATTACGAACGGAGAACGAATATCAAAATTGATAATGTCATGAGAGTAGTCGATTTGTTCCATATTTCGCTTGTCTCTCTTCTCCCACTTTAAAATATCCCTTGCTGTACCACTACTCTTCAAACTCATTCCTGGATAAATCCAAGTCTCTCCATTCTGCTCGATTAAATACGAGAATGGCAGAATACGAGTATCTAGGTTACCTCCGTGTTTTCCTTTCACCAGAGAAAAGACACCTGTTATAGCAGGCCACAAAATATATGAGCCACTAGCAGTCTTACTTCCTCTCTGAAGGATACCCTCATGATTTGGACCCAGACGATAATAATGGTTGCTCTGGTTTGTATTACTTCCGGCATTCATAAAGCTGAACATACCGGCAATCAGAAGTGTTGACTTGTGATGAGTAACGGTGAACGGACCGGCAAATATACTGCACGCCTCTCCATGAAACGCCTGGCAATTAGAGCAGAAAACACAATCTGTTGCAGAAAAGCCATTACCAATCTGCGTTCCTTCTCCAACGAAACAACGCTCTATAATGGCAGCATTAGTAATCACAGAGCCCGGCATAAAAACAAAATCTCTTGCTATTACGTCATTGCCTACAAAAACATTGCAACCTTTTATATATCCGTTCTCTAGTTTGGAGCAATACCTAAGTTCAGCCTTCCCGTCTATAAAAACATTCTTTATTTCTCGACAACCGATGATGCTAGTACCTTTACCCAAACTACCTTTCCCCCTCCATAGATGAACTTTAAAGTCAGAAAGATAGTTGTTCATTTTTTTTGTCAAATCTTCATCATGGCGATACAACGATGCAAAATATGCTGTTTGGGCAGTAATCTTTGGGGAAAGTGGAATTGAACGACCTCCATTCTCGTTAAGAACAGCAACAGGAGTCCCTATTCCGAAAGTAGCATCATTCTCATACACAATGGAACCTACATTAACGATAACTGTATCACATTCTATCGCATAATTTGAAATGACATCTCCTACATTCTTTATAAGCACACCATCACACACAACACAATCCTTTAATGTAGCATTGTATAAACCTGGTAGTTCTTCACTTGCATCATAATTATGACGACAAGTGACATTAATATCGCAACTACCTAAAAATGAGACATTTCTTATCCTATCAGTTACTACATCTTCATTAAAACTGACGTTATCCCAATTCTCAGCCCTGCATCCGTTTGCGACAAGCTTGTCTATTATTGATTGCCTATCCATAATGTCAAAATATATAAATAGAGACGGACAAATACTTGACCGTCTCCATTAAAACATTCTTTCTATAAACCTTTAGAACTTGATAACACCATATTTGTCGTTGACAAGAACTATAGCCGAATTGCCATCTACAGAAGCAACCTTCTTGTACATAGTATGAAGCTTGATATCTCCGTTGTCATCAACAACTCCGTACATGTTATTCTTCTTGTTCTTAAAGATATTACCATTCAAGTCAGAACCCTTAGGCAAGAATGAAACACCCGCCTTGTCATAGCACATATTGTCACCATTAGTCTCGGCAACAACAACCTTACCATTGAAAGAAGATATGTTCTGTGCGAAAGGAACGACAACCTCGTTACCATTCAAGTCAAGTACACCAAGACGACCGTCAGCTGTCTTGCATGCAAAGTAGTTCTCGTCAAGTGCAGTTATCTGTCTGTAAGTAGGCGCAACTACCAACTTGCCATCCTTAGAGACCAATGCTGTCTTAGCCTGATTAAACAATCCCATATCTGCAGTCTCAACAGCTGTGTACATATTGTTGAACTTGCGAAGTCTGATTTCGTCTGGAGTCTGAAGGATAATCTTGCCAGCCTTTATGACAAACTTGACGCTTGACTGACCCTCGAATGTGTTTACAAAGATCACATCAGCCTCCTTGCCGCTAGTAAGCAACTCGCAGTCACTATCTACATAATGGCTAGGATCAAGAAGTCTGTCATACTTAGGCTCAAGGATTACGTTATTATAGTATAGCAAACCCTTCTTGCCATTAAGTGTTACAATAGAATAACCGTTACAGAACCTTGTCATGTCATCGTACTGGACTGGAACAGTCTCCTTTACTCCCTGAAGGGCACCAACCTTACCACCCTTCTTCACGATCAACATTCCATTTACAACCTCAGAATCAATGAAATCATAGCCTGTAATATCCGCAACCTTTCCGTTCTTGTCATATACCTCGCAGTTCTTTCCGTTTCTTAGGAACACTACGCTTCCGACACGCTTCATCTTGGATGCCTGAGTCTCAGGAACAGAGCATATAACTTCAGTCTTTCTGTTGATGTATGCATGTCTGCCATCCTTAAGCTTTACACGCGCAATACCATTTTCGAAGCACTCGCCGATTTCAAGGTATTGACGGTCGATATTCGCATGACTACTTGTTTTGTCAAGGAATCCCCAAAAACCGTTTACCTTGTATCCTACCATCTTTTCTTCAGTTGCACACGCCTTGTACTCCTGCAATGGACCATGATACAAGAAGGTTCCTGTAGTGTCAATCCATCCTTCAGTAGTAGGGGATGTCTTTATAATTGCCACACCGTCAGCATCAAAGAATGGCAACATATCATGGTTAATCTGTCCCATCAATTCACCTTCCTGACCGAACACACCATACTTCTTGCCGTTTCTTACCTTTACGAACTTGCTGTCTATATCGTTTCCTGTTCTCCAAATAACCTGATCGTACTGAGAATCATGCTTGACCACACCATCAGGGCTGCAGATAACCAAACGTCCTGCGTCCTGCATTGCAACACTTCCGTTACTCAACAGCTTGCACTTTGAGGCAGACAAGGAACCTGAAACAAACGGCTGGATTGCTGTCTTTTCTCCTCTATAGGATAGTCCCCACGAGCCTCCCTGCTTAAATGCAATGAAGTCTGGAGAAACAAACATGATATCAGATGCCGAATTTGCAACGAAATCAAGAATCTGAGAGCCAGACTCAACATCTACAACACCCCATTTGCCTGCTTTCTTGGCAATTAGTTTTCCATCGTTCACATCCGACATATCCTCAAATGAAGCCGGTATCAGATCGTTTCCTTCAAAAGACTTGACACCCCACTGACCAAAGTCGTTTACAAGATAGTACTTCTTGTTCTTTACTGTATCTTCAGCCATACGGATGCTCTTGTACTTTGCCTCTATCTTCCAAGTCTGGTACTTCTGCAAGTCCTCTATTTTTTTCTCGAACTCAGAAACAGCCTTTGAATCCTCTGGATAGTTTGCGATGTACTTTGCATAGGAATTGATGTCGTCACGGGTCTTAGCCTCGTCATAGCTCATCTTCTGCAATCCCTCCTTTATTTTAGGGACATACTTTGAGTTTGGATAGCGCTCAACGTAAGCCGTATATGCATCAGCTGTCTTAGGCAGCTGTGTGAATGCGATTGAGTCACGAAGATCAATAGCCTTCTGAATCTGGCTTGAATTAGGATATTCAGCGATGAACTTCTCAACCTCTACCAAGGATGCACCCTTCAAAGTCTTGTTCAAAACCATGCTTTCCTTCGCGTTCTTCGCATCGTCAAGATAAGAGCAGTTCTCGCAAGCATTGATAATGGCATCGAAAGTTTCAATCTTTCCGCTCTGGTTAGCATAGTCTATCAAGTTCTTCTCAACCTCAAGACGTACAGTCTCCATATCGAACTGCATCTCACGGAAGATGTCCATAACTCGCTTGCTTGTAACATAGTCGCTATAAGCAATCTTCTTGTAAAAATCGTAAGCCTTTAGAGGGTTATACTGCTGATTCTTCTTTGAGTTATATGCCAAGCACTCGCTTAGCTGATACAAAAACTGATCGGGAGAAGTTGTTACCTTCACCTTATTTCTTGTCTTCAAGGCAGCTTCTACCTTATCTTTTCTAAGCTGCTTAATTACATCGGCAATATCATCGCCAGCAAAAGATGCCTGAGTAGCGAACAAACCGACTAATAATGTAGCTATCTCTCTTTTCATTCTCTATGATTTGAAATTGATATTGCAAAATTAAGAAATGTATTTATAAAGTGCAAAAAAAGATAGGGGAAAAGTGATTCATGAACAAATTGTTATCAAGGACAAAAATGATACACCTAACTCTTTGAAGGTAAATTTTGCCCATAAACTCGCCATATTTCCTCACAAAATTTGCATTGCAATGACAGCGCAAGCCTCTGCATCTGCAAGCGCATGGTGATGTTTTGTCAAGTCGTAGCCGCATTTTGCCGCAACAACATCAAGGTTATGCTTCTCCTTTGGCCACAACTTTCTAGAGGCAATACATGTGCAATGGAACTCATAGTCAGGATAGTCCATACGATACATTTTGAAGACTGACTTCAGACAGCTCTCGTCAAAAGCCTTGTTATGGGCGACTAGCGGCAAGCCTTTTATTTTGGGTTCTATTTTTGCCCATACGTCTGGAAATATTGGTGAGTTTCTTGTATCCCTTTCAGTTAACCCGTGTACTTTTGTGCATACATAGTTATAATACTCAGGTTCAGGTTTTATAAGCGAATAAAACTTATCTACTATCTCACCGTTTCTGACAACAACAATACCAACAGAACATACAGAAGTACGCTCATAGTTTGCAGTTTCAAAGTCTATTGCTGCGAAATCTTGCATAATTCTCCTATCAAAAATACACGATAAAAACCAAAACTGGAACACAAACCCAACATCTTGTGCTTTTTTATTCCATAATCGACATACAAAGATATAAAATTTAGCTTTTAAGACGGCTTTCTATTCGTAACAAAAAAACAAAAGACTTATTACAACCAAAGACTAATTCTTAAAAAAACACAAATTCTATTACCCTAATACATTGAAGTCCAACCCATTAAAGAAATTTTCAAAAGACATCAATAGACAACAAGAGGGCATATTCAAAAAAAGAATACACCCTCTTGTTGTTTTAATATGTATCGCACAAATATCGGCTATGAGTTGATTAGCCTACGATCTGTTTAACGAACAACCTTGAATGAATTTTCTCCAACAGAAACAACGTAAACTCCAGACACATTAGGAAGAGTTACTGTTGCCTTTCCATCTTCGTCAGCCATTACGGATGTCAAATGCATTCCGCAAACATTGCATAGGTCCACCTTAGCATTAGGCTCTGCATTCTGCACCTGAACAGTACTATTGTCAAGTGTTACTACACGAACATCACTCGCTTCAGCATTGTCAATGCCTGTAGGTCGGGAAACCTTCATAGAAATAACATTAGACACTGAGTATGCGCCACATGGCTCATTCGGATTGAAATACATTACGGTTCTCAAAACTCTATAATCAGCCAAAATTACACGGAATAGAATCTCATCTCCATCCTTTAGTGACTCATCTCCCATTAGCTCGCTTAGGTCAACCTTATACTCAACATTCTGAGTTTCTGTACCGATGTTCTTCCATGACTGATTCCATTTGGAATTATCCTGAACAGGTCCCTTGTTCCACTGGTATAAGTAATGCTGCTCACCGTTGAAGAAAACATCAGACATCAAAGTCTCATTAACATAAAGAGTAACATCTGAACCTGTAATTGTCGTATCTTCTGCCAAAGTAGTTGGATTGAAATACAGTTGAACATTTGGTAAAGCAGCTGTCCAAAGCTGAACATCATCCAAAATCAAGTCGTTACCATGATTAGATTTACCATCCACGTCGATTATATCAAACTTTAGACTTCCTCCTGTCAAATTGATACTGCAAGACAATACACCCCAACCAACACCTTTTTCCATAGAATAATTCTCTACAGAAACAGACTCTACAACATTACCAGAAGCAAGATCTGTCAATCTCAACTTTACTTCTACTGGAATTTCTCCATTCGAGAATGTGTTTATGTAACACTTTAACGTAACATTACTATCACAAAGACCTTCAACTACTCGAGAGTAAATAGGTTCTCCTGCCTCGGTACCACAGTTCAAGAAAAGCATTCCACCCCAAGCATCACCGTTATATGTGTGGTCAGGAACAAACTTCCAACCATTTTTGCTAGGTCTTTCGCCATTGAAACATGATGCAAGCCAGCCCCACTGAGTACCATCACCTCCGGAAAGGTCATCCCATGCACATGTAACATTACCTGCAACTATATAGCTTCCCTCTACAAAATCGTTGTCTTTATCGTTAAACTCAGCACCGGGAACAATGTAATCCAACTCGTAACCCCAACCATTGGCAGCAGTTGTAGTTTTGTGAATTTTCTTAGGATTACTAATGTCTGAATAATCCCATACCCAGTACGTTCCCTTACTAGTGAATGTACCGAAATCATCCTGCCAAATCAACTTTCTTGACACTGGAATTCCTGCATCATCAATAGCGCAAGCAATATCATTAACTACAAAATCTTTTGAAGACACTGTATTACCGTCAGATGTTGTAACCTTAACTTGGTAAGAATAAGAAGATTCAGTCAATCCGCTTGTATGAAGATAGGCATTGTTTGTTGCTCCCTTAATAGGAGTGCCGTTCACGTACCACTGTACCGAATAGTCCTTGAAACCAGAAAGGTCAACAGAAAGCTTAGTTGACTCACCTCCAACACAAATGTTATGAGAGCCCTTGATGACAGGAGTAAATGCAATCGGAGCATCTTCTTCCATAGGGATACAAGTCCAAAGCTGGATGTCATCCAAAATCAAGTCGTTACCTTCCTTTGAATCACCCATAACATCAATTATTTCTAATTTTAATGTAGGGTTTGCTCCTGTCAATGGAATACTTGCAGATACTTCTTTCCAAGCAACTCCATCGTACCTAGCATAACGCTCCACAATGTTAGACTCAACGATTTCACCTGAATTTAAATCAGTTAATCTGATTTTTATACTAACCGGATCCTCACCTTCAGAATAATTGTTGATGTAACACTTTGCAAAAACTTGTTTTGAATCTAATCCCAAAATTTCACGGGTATAGATAGACTCACCAGGCTTGTTGCCACAATCCAAGAAAAGCATTCCACCCCATGCAGAACCGTTGTATGTGTGGTCCGGAACAAATTTCCAACCATTTTTGCTAGGTCTTTCGCCATTGAAACATGATGCAAGCCAGCCCCACTGAGTACCATCACCTCCGGAAAGGTCATCCCATGCACATGTAACATTTCCTGCGACAGTGTATCCACCATCATATAAACCTTCTCCGGCACGAACATCGACAAACTTGGCACCTGGAATATCGAAATCAAGTGCATACTGCCATCCATTTGTTGTCTTTTCAACTTTCTTTGGATTGGACAAGTCTGAATAATCCCATATCCAGTACTTCCCGGCCTCGGTGAATGTACCGAAATCATCCTGCCAGACCAACTTTCTTGACATTGGGTTGCCTGTTTCGTCTAAACAAAAAGCTACATCTTCAACTACAAAAGAAGGTGTTTTTATTTTGTCACCCGATGAAGTAGTATATACTACATGATAAGTACTTTTAGCCTCCTTCTTTCCACTAGTATGGATATATGAAGTTCCATTTGCTCCAGCAATTGGAAGTCCATCCTTATACCACTGAATCTTACAGTTAGATAACTCTGAATTAAGTTCAAGTTTGATGGTCTCACCTCCTACATTTAATGTATTTTCAGAGTAAGAAAAAATCTTTGGATCTACCTCAGCATAAACCTTAATGCTCTTAATTCCTATTGACTCATAACCAGAATATTGATTAGCATAAATGTGAATTGATAATTTACCATCCACAATTGCACCCAAGTCAGTATTTTGTGAAGTAAATGATATAGTAGATGATTTTATGCTACCCGACTTTAGCCCAGGAGAACCTATAAAAATTCCATCCTTAGAATTAACACCAACCTTCAAAGTAGCATTATATCCGCTAGTTAAATAAGGTTCTCCGTTTTCTCTGGAATCCTTATTTAAGTCACTCATTGTATTCAAATAATCTTGAGAAAGTGGATTAAAATATTCAATTTCAATTGAATACAATCCATTACTCTTTAAGCCAGAAATGTCATAGGACATTAACTCTTGACCAGGATTTCCTGTAAACGCTTTCTCTCCCAAAGAAAAAACAACACCAGAGAAGCCTTCTTCGTTATCAAAAAAACGAAGAGAATCCAACACAATCGGATTATTAACCAAGGAATAGTGCTTACCTTGAAGAAAATAACTGGAAGTTTTGTCACTGTAAATGGATGGATCAGGCATTGTGTATCCTTCTCCAACTTTAATAGAAGGAATACATAAACCACCAAAAGAATTGGCAACAAATAAATCACCCAAAGAAGAAAATTCATGACTCTCCTTACTTGGAACTGAAAAGTCGGTAGAAGATACTAGGACCTTTTCTGCATGTACCGACATACATGTTAACAATAGACTAAATCCTGCAAGAGACTTAGTCAAGACACTTTTTAATTTCATATAAATAACAATCATATTACAATTGCAAATATCGGGAAAATCCTGTTACAAAATACAACAAAAAATAGATTTTTACATAGTTTTTTACATTTTTTAACATTTTTTAACAAGTAATATTACTCATAAAAACTTTGAATTATCTTAATCCCACCCATAAACACACAAAAAAGGAGCCGACCCAGAGGATCGACTCCATTAAAGACGGCGGCTAC
>JAKSKX010000045.1 GCA_024401535.1 Paludibacteraceae bacterium
GGTGAGTTGTGTCTGTACATGCCGCAAGGTTTGGTACGGACATTTTTTGTTTAAATTTTAATCGAAATAACTTTTGAAATATTTATTAATTATCAATATGAAAGTTTTAATTACGTCTTTTTTGATGCTGTTGATGGGACTATCTTCGTATGCCAAAGATTGTATCGATCTTGAATTTACAGACGGTTCTCACAAAAAGATTTCTGTGAAACACGCAGAGATTACTTTCGAAGTCATCGATAGAATCGTATCTGGTAGTGTCGCGTCTCACGACTATGTGGACCTAGGTCTTTCTGTCAAATGGGCAACTTGCAACCTTGGCGCAAAAACACCACAAGATAATGGCGACTATTACATGTATGCCGACACAATTCCTGTAACCTCAAGAGAAAATGCCCGAAATTATAATCCTCCTTTTAGTAGTTGGGAGGTTCTACCAAGCAAATACGATGCCGCTACAGTAAACTGGGGCGAGGAGTGGAGAATGCCAACCAAAGAAGAATTCCAAGAATTATTTGAAGGATGTAATTGGATAAAAATTGAAGAAGGCGGTAGAACAATATTTGTAGGTACTTCAATCAAAACAAAAAATACAATTTATTTGCCAGCAGCTGGAGATTATAATACTTTCTCATTACAGGTTGAAAATGACAATAAGGAGGCTAATTACAGAACCTCAAATCGTCAAGGAGATCTATCAGTGTGTGTAAATGTATCAAAGTGGTACAGTTTGAATTTCGAAACTGCAAATTGGGATAGAAAATGGGGTATTTGCGTCCGTCCTGTAACAAAATAAGATAGAGATGAAAGTATTAAAGAACATATTGATTGGGGCTTCGCTTCTTTGCGCGACATCCCTTTATGCTGTTGGCGACTGTGTCGTTGTCGAGATGATAAACGGAGACAGATATAAATTCCTGTTCTCCGAGAATCCTGTTCTCAACTTTGAAGATGGAACTTTGGATGTTTCCGCCAATTCTAGTTTAAGTGTACAGGTTGACAAGGTAAAAGGCCTTTCTTTCTCAGATACCCCAAGCGGTTCGGAAAGTATTGTCAATTCAACTATTGTCATAAGTGTGGATAGCGAGAATCTTTCCATTCAAAACGCAGAGCCTAATGCAAAAGTATTTGTAGCGACTGCAAATGGCATGTTGGTTAAGGAATCGACAACTGATGCGGACGGCAAGGCAACTGTCAAAGTCGCTGGTCAGAATGGAGTCTATGTACTCAGTGTCGGTCAGAAATCTATTAAGTTTATCCTTAAATAATAGCAGAGAAAGATGAAAAAAATATTACTCGCAATTTTTGCTATTGCTTTGTTTGGTTCATTTGCTAATGCAACCAGATATATGTGCATCAAACTGAACAGTGGCGAAACGCTATATTACCCAGTAGATAATATTGTTGACGCTAATGTTGACAAATGTGAATTGCCTGCCAACGAGGTTGGAGGATTTGAATATGTTGACTTGGGTTTGCCAAGTGGATTGCTTTGGGCGACTCATAACATCGGTGCGTTTGAATCTTATGAGTACGGAGACTATTTTGCGTATGGTGAAACAACGACAAAAGACAAGTATTTCATTGACAACGCTGCATGGTATGGTGGTCTTTCTGACAGATATAAAAAGGCTTCCGACTTTTTTGTAGAAAATAATGATACTATTCTCAAGTTTGAGGATGATGCTGCTTATGTTAACTGGGGTAACGATTGGAGAATGCCTACATTTAGAGACCAACAAGAATTGATAGATGGATGTACTTGGGAGTGGAAAGAAAACTATCAAGAATCTGGTATTAACGGAATACTTGGCACATCAAAAGTAAACAGAAATACAATATTCTTCCCTGCTGGTGGAAATAAGTTAACTGCTGAAAATTATTATTATGATTGGTATAATCCAGAAAATTCCACATGGTATGAGAATGGTATGGTTGTAATGGGCGCTTCTACACATAAATACGGAGATGGCGTTCAATGGAAATGTGAAATAATAGCTTTTTCTGATGGTAATAAGGTCGTTTGGTATGGTCATAGCCATAACCCTGGTTATGAGGATTATTATAATCCAGGAGTTTCAAGTGGAGTGAATATTCGTCCAGTTGTAAACAAATCTTGCAGGGTGATGTTTGTAGATACATACGCTAATAAGAAGTATGATGTTTATGTGCCACAGGGAGGTATTGCAGTGGCTCCTGTATCACCTTCTATGCCAGGTAAAGAATTTGTAGGATGGTCAAATAGCACAGATAGGGTGAAAGAAGACATGACTGTATATTCTATGTTTAGCGATCTGGTTACCATCAGCGGTAGTGTTGGCAAATATAATTATGTTGACTTGGGTCTTCCAAGTGGCACAAAATGGGCGACTTATAATATGGGGGCTACAAATGCTGCCGAATATGGCGATAAATTCGCATGGGGAGAGACCAAGACAAAAGAGAAATACACGCAAGAAAATTACAAATGGTGGGACGCTGAAATTTCAAGATACACCAAGTACGCCAATTATACTGATAAAAAAACAGAATTAGACCCTGAAGATGATGCAGCGGCAGTTAACTGGGGTGAAGGTTGGCGCATGCCAACAAAAGAGGAAATGGATGAGTTGCTTGCTGCTTGCACATGGGTTTTGACTGAAAACTACAAAGGAAGTGGTGTGGCTGGTCTTGTGGGCACATCTTTGGCAAATGGAGCAACTATCTTTTTCCCTAGAAAAGGGAATAGAGAATTATATTTGGAATCTACTCAGATAGAAGGCTATCAATGCGCCCGAGTTAACAGCCTCCTTGTCGGTTCAAAATTATCAATATGTGATAATTACCAAATCAACCGCGAAGAAGGTGCTTATATTCGCCCTGTTGTGAAGTAATTCTTAATAAATGTTGGTTATTTGCCAAAAGGCAATTTGCGTACCCCCCGAAAGCAGGAAACTTTCGGGGTTTATTTTTCTTTGTTTTTCGTCTTCTTCAAATATGTGAAGGAATCGCATCCTCAAAAAGGATTACCAATGTTTTGTTTAACGATTCTAGTTTTTGAAATCTGTAAAGAAGTTTCTATACTCTAAAAATTATTTTTTGTAGCTGGTTCCAACTGTTTCTTCTTGAGAACATGAAATTTTAAATTTGACATTAAAAAACCTATGATTGTCTTTTGAAAATGAAAAGAATGTCTTAAATTTGCAGTGCATTTTTAAAGCGTTATTTTTTATGAAAAGAATTTACCTATTGTTACCCCTTGCTCTGCTATGCTCAGCATGTCAGCAGCAGGGTAGTGGCGCAGACAAAAGCTCTGCAGTCATTGATTCAGTGAACATCGAAGACTCTTCGGAAGCGGAGTACGGAGAATTTACTCTTGTGAATTGGGAGGAGGAAAAGAACAGAGAGAATGCCGGCTATTTTAGTCTGGCTAATTCCTTCATGAGCTACGTATCGGATGAGCCAGGATTGAAAAAAGAGTCGGAATGGTTCGGCATTTTGCAGCCTAAAATGGTTTCCGCCTTTGACTCCGTTTGTCCAAGCGCCAAGAATTTGGATGAAAGCGGAAAGGCTGACTCTATGGTTTGCATTTTGGAGTCGTTCATTCTGGGCGGAAGCGACGCAGAGACAACTATGGACATGCTCCACAAGTCCTTTCTATGCTATTGTTTCCAGCGCTACAAGCTGGCTTCATGCAATTCCAGACTGATGAAGAAAAACCCTAAGTTCTCTTCAGAAATAGAGAATTGGATAAAGCTTGACACCTCGATTTCCGGCTTTATGACCAATGTTGCCTGTTTCGAGAACTACGGAGGCTCTATTGTTGGATTGAATGCGCTTCATTATGACAATGAGCTTTTCAGCGCCAGACTGAAATCCCTTAATAATCTTATTGCAGACAACAAAATTGTTGTGGCGGAGTCTTTGGATGAAGCCAAGAGAAATTTTGTGCAGGCTTTGAATGACCGCTACACAAAGATTGCCAACTATGACGGTATGGGAGAAGGACAGAAGGAAATACTTGACAAGCTGACAGTACTTAAGGGTAATGTGCTGAACTCTCTTGACAGTTGGCTGAACGCCAGAAACAGCAGCGGCATAGACGTTAGCGGCACAGTAGGTCTGTTGAACGATTTGGAAAAGCTTCTGAAGCTTAACCTAAGCGAAAACTGTTTCTAGTACTAAGGTGTAAATCTCTAAATATTAGAATGATATGGAATTGAACATACAGAGAAATAAGGGGGAGTTCATCTCGCTTTTGAAATCTACAAACCGCGAGGGAATAGATAATGTAATAGAAGACCTTGAGGGTTTGGGCTTTTTCGAGGCTCCGGCTTCTGCGGGCCATCATTTGAATGTTCCCGGAGGTCTTGTACAGCACTCATTGAACACGTATAGGGCTGCTGCCGTTGTTTATTATGGAATGCTGGAGCTCAACCCTTCACTTAAAAAGGAAGTAAAGGAGGAGAGCATCATTATCGCAAGTCTGCTTCACGATGTCTGCAAGAGTGACATCTATGAGCGTACCATAAAGAGACAGAAGACAAAGCTCGGAACATGGGAGGACGCGGAAGGCTACAGGGTAACGTACAAGGGCTTCCCTATGGGACACGGCGAGAAGTCCGTAATAATGCTTCTGTGCAGTGGTTTGGAGATGAACGATGACGAGATGCTTGCAATTCGCTGGCACATGGGAGCATGGGGCTTGAACATGAACAGCTACGAGGACCAGCGCAGTTATGACTCTTCTCGGACGCTGTATCCTCTGGTTTCAATTATTCAGGCGGCTGACGGCCTAGCAGCACATATTCTTGAGCGTTCTGCCGAAGACATAGATGAACTGTAAAGTCCGGGAACTTATCCGGGTTCAACAGTCGAAAGCTATCAATATATGCAGGGGTGGGCACAAGTGTGTTCATCCCTGCCTTTTGTAATATTTTCAAATAAAATAGCATTGCTAATAGACTATTTCCCAAATAATATATAACTTTGCAAGCAATCACATAAATGGTAGCATTTCAGCTACAAACAAATGAAATATTTATAACTTGAAATTTAAAATTGTATTACTGAATGGGAATGAAGAAATGTCTTTTTTGAAAAATGTTTTTTGAAGCGGAACTTTTTTAGTTTGTCTGTTTCATGAGTTCTTTTTATTTCTACATCAAACGAAAAATTATGACTCAATTAAGTGTAAATATAAATAAGGTTGCCACAATCCGTAATGCAAGAGGAGGCAACATGCCCAATTTGGTGAAGTTTGCCTTGGACTGCGAGCGTTTTGGTGCGCAGGGAATCACTGTTCATCCCCGTCCGGACGAGCGTCACGTTCGCTACGCAGATGTGACCGAGCTTAAGCCTCTGCTATCTCAGGAGTTTAATATCGAGGGCAATCCGGTTCCAAAGTTCATTGAACTCGTGAACAAAGTAAAGCCGGCTCAGGTGACGCTTGTGCCTGATGCAGAGGACGCCATTACAAGCAACGCAGGATGGGACACTGTCAAGCATGAAGAGTTCTTGCGCAAGGTAGTGGCTGATTTCAAGAGCCACGGAATACGTGTATCCCTTTTCGTAGATCCTATTCCAGAGATGATTCGCAAGGCTGCAGAGATTGGAGCCGATAGAGTGGAGCTTTACACAGAGGCATACGCCACTAACTATGCCGCTGACAGGGAAAAGTCAATCAAGCCTTATGTAGAGGCGGCAAAGGTTGCTCGCGAATGCGGACTTGGTCTTAATGCAGGCCATGACTTGAGCCTAGAGAACCTTGCGTACTTCCATCAGCAGATTCCATGGGTTGACGAGGTTTCTATCGGTCACGCTCTCATAAGTGATGCTCTATACCTTGGAATAGAAGAGACTATACATCAGTATCTTAACTGTTTAAAGCCATAATCATTATGAAGCCGGAACTTATTGTGATGCTTACCCACAATGATTTGACTGTGGAGAACGCATTTGAAATATTCGAGCAATGTAGGGACACCAAGGCTTTGTATTGGGGATTCAAGGAACAGCCTCTTCCAATCGAAGAGATGCAGCGACTATATGCCAAGATGAAAAGTTGTGGCAAGCGTACTGTTCTCGAGGTAGTTGCCTATACTGAGGAGGAAGGTCTGGAGGGCGCAGAGATGGCTGTCAAGTGCGGTTGTGACGTACTTATGGGCACCTGCTTCCACGAATCCATCCTCAAATATTGCCAGGAGCATAAACTTGCCTATATGCCTTTTGTCGGAGAGATTGTCGATCGCCCCTCAATTCTTAAAGGCAGTATCAAGTCTATGGTCGATGAATCGGAGAAACTGAAGAATAAGGGTGTTTCGGGCATTGATTTGTTGGGCTATCGCTATGTTGACGATGCTGAACAGCTGATTTCCGATTTGGTGAGTAAGGCAGGAATTCCTGTATGTGTGGCAGGCAGTGTCGATAGCTATGATCGTCTTAGGTTTATCAAGAAGGTACAGCCCTGGGCTTTCACAATCGGCAGCGCATTCTTTGAGAACAAGTTCGGTTCGACTATTGCTGAGCAGATAAACAATGTGTATGACTTTATTGCTTCCGGGGAATAGTTTGAGCTTGCACTTTCGGAACAAGAGGTCTTGAGAAATAAAAGGCATAGAACTATAGTGTTCTGTGCCTTTTCATGTTTATGTGAAAATTTGTAGTAAAGTACTTATTTACAACTAAATAAGTACTAACTTAACAAAATAGTTTGTTATCATTGCAAATTGCCTTATATTTGCATTGTAATCGCAAACAAACATATTTTGTTATGGAAACATTTAGTGATATTATAAAAGGCGATGGCTTGACACTGGTTGATTTCTTCGCAACGTGGTGTGGACCTTGCAAGATGATGCACCCTGTACTTGAACAGCTCAAGGAAAATTTAGGTACCAAGATTCGTATAATAAAATTGGATGTGGACAATAACGAAGAAATCTCTGCTCAATATAATATTCAGTCTGTTCCGACCTTGCTGTTGTTCAGGAAAGGGGAGGTCGTATGGCGGCAGAGTGGGGCAATGGGCCTCAAAGACCTGATGAATGTGATTTCACAAAATTCATAGTTCAAAAGAATAAGAAAGAAGCGTATAATTCTTGCTTAATTCATATATAATTTAACATTTAAAGTATTATGGCAAACAAGTATGCAGGTACACAGACAGAGAAGAACCTAGAGGCAGCTTTTGCAGGTGAATCTCAGGCTCGTAACAAGTACACTTACTTCGCATCACGAGCAAAGAAAGATGGTTTTGAACAAATTGCAGCTATCTTCCAGCAGACAGCTGACAACGAGAAGGAGCATGCAAAATTGTGGTTCAAGGAGCTGCACGATGGTATGCCTTCAACTCCAGAGAACCTTCTTGCAGCAGCAGAGGGAGAGAACTACGAGTGGACAGATATGTATGAGGGCTTCGCTAAAACAGCAGAGGCAGAGGGCTTCAAAGAGCTTGCTGCTAAGTTCCGTCTTGTGGCTGCTATCGAGAAGCGTCACGAGGAGCGTTACCGTGCCCTATTGAAGAACATTGAGATGGCTCAGGTGTTCGAGAAGTCAGAGGTTAAGGTTTGGGAATGTCGCAATTGCGGACACATCGTTGTTGGAACTTCTGCTCCAGAGGTTTGTCCAACATGCAACCACCCACAGGCTTACTTCGAGGTTCATGTGGATAATTTCTAGCGTAAAGGATAGACAAAAATTCAATAGCCGCTCTCGATTTTTCGTGGGCGGTTTTTTGTTTTTACATCGAAAACCATGGCAAAAATCCCTGCATATCTTGGACTTTGAAAGCTGAATTATTCCTAAAATACTTTAGCAATTATTTCTTGCCTGTTTGTCTTTGTTTTTTACCCTTTTGTCCGCAATATGAGAGTTTTTCGGTTCTAAGTCTTTAGTAAGATAGTGAATTTAAGATAGTTATGAATTTGTTAAGAACATTTCTGCTGTTTTGCATGCTTCGTGAAGAAGTAAATTCGTACCTTTGAAATCGTAAAGGTTTTTAATATGACAAATGTAGAACTTAAAATCTTTCCCGTAAACGGAAAGATGTGGACAAGGCAGATGCCGTTAACCGATGTCGGTGTGGTCGAGCTACTTAGAACAACTGCAGAACGCTGTAAGGTGATGGTTTGCGGATTGGTAGGAGCCAACGCGTCGGAAGTGAGCAGGGTAGAGGTTACTTTGGTATCAGGCCTCGAGCAAAGTTAGAACGAATTATTAAACTTGTTTAGTGAGAGGGTGTATCAAAATTGATATGCCCTCTTTTGTATTTCTCAATATATCTCAGCAAACCTTCAGGTGAAGACTCTTTAATATTTTATGCTATTCATATTTCTTGAAATTTTCTGCCTGTTCCAACACTTTGCTATATACATCTTCTGGGTTGTCTTTTGCAGGGGGGTATCCAAAATTAGACATTATCACTATTAATTGGAACTGCATTTCTGCCATGATGTCTGAACGCTTAAAGCAATCTGTAAAATGAGATTTGTCAGCTATCATTGCTTTCATCGCTTTAGCCATTTCTACCATCTTTGCATCTTCGTATTCAAATCCACGCTCATCTCTTACTGCCTTCAAGATGTCATAGAATGCTTTTTCCTCATAGTCAATACCAAGTTTTTCATGAGACTTTCGCTCCTCACTCAAGTCTTTCATCATATCCTTGATCTTGTCCACTACATGCTTCATTACATCGGTTACATTTGCTATATCATCCGAACGATCATTATATGCAATGATTATGTTGTTCAATCGCTCAACGAATTCTATAGCCTTCACCTTGTTCACTTTGCCAAACTCACTTATTTGTCGTTTTGCCAAGCGTTCAAGCATGTTCAGCCGGATATTAGGTAAAGGAATCTTGTCCACAAGTGCTAGGTGCTTGGAGTCAAATATGTCTAGTGTACCGTTCGCACTCTCAATAATCTTTACAACCTCTTCTACTCCCTCGCTTTCCAACGCGTCCTCAACCAATTTGCGAACCTTAGCGTTCATCTCTGCAACATCAGGTGCATCGCCCTTCGTCATTTTGAAGACTATAGAGCGGACTGCAGTAAAGAACAATATTTTTTCTCGAAGTTCCTTTACCCATTCCTCACTTGAACTGCACATATTGAATGCCTGTCGCATTACCTTTGCATGGCCCATAAAAAGGTTCTTTCGACTTTCTGTCTCCAATACAAAGTTAGCTCCTCCGTTCAATGTCTGCAGCTGCAATACAGGATCATTAGCAAAGAAATTCGTATAGTCATAGCCGTAGATTATAGAATCTAGTATTTCAATCTCATCTTTTACAATTTTCACAAATTCATCTATTTCAGGGAACAGCGGATCAACGATTATTCCATTGTCCTCACCCTGTCCCGAACCTCCTCCATAGATTTTCATAGCCTTGTTCATGCTCTTCTTGATACCAAGATAATCAACTACAAGACCTTTTTCCTTGCCTGGACAAACTCTGTTCACTCTGCTTATTGTTTGGATTAGGGTGTGTTTCTGTAGAGGTTTGTCTATGTACATTGTGTCAAGAGACGGCACGTCAAATCCTGTAAGCCACATATCGACAACTATCACTATCTTGAAGTTGGACTTGTCCTTTTTGAACTGCTCAGCCCATTCCTGTCTGTCTGCTTTGTTTCCAAGAAGTTTTGCCAAATCCTGTTCGTCATCCTTATTCTCTGTCATCACCATCTTTATTCTCTCCAAAGGAAGGAGTTTGTCCTCTTCGCTGAAAGAGAAATTCGGATCGCATGGCTGTTTTTTTGTCCAGTCCGGACGAAGAGCTATAATTTTCTTGTAAAGGTCGAAAGCTATCTGGCGTGAAGTACAGACTATCATGGCCTTTCCACAAACTGTGGCGCCTTCTGCTATTCGCTGCTCATAATGTGCCACTAAGTCTTCAGCTATTCGCTGTAATCTTTTGGAATCGCCGATGATAGCTTCCATTGTAGCACTTTGCTGCTTGCTCCTGTTTATCTGCTCTATTGTAGAACCGGCTTCTGCACATTCCTCATAATACTTGTCTATGAGCTGAAGCTTCTCGTTGTCTGCAAATACTTTTGCCGCCCTGCCCTCATATACTATTCTTACTGTAATGCCGTCATTTACAGAATCCGTCATGGTATATTTATCAATTACTCCTCCGAATACAGCTATAGTTTCATCTATCGGTGTTCCTGTAAAGCCAACATATATCGCATTAGGAAGAGATTGGTGGAGATACTGTGCAAATCCATAGGTTTTCTTGATTGCAACAGCCAATCCGTCTTCATTGAACTTTATTACCGTGCTCTCTTCCAGATTTGTCTGGGTTCTGTGCGCCTCGTCAGAGATGCATATCACATTCTTTCGGTCTGTAAGCAGGGAAATGTCTTCAGAAAACTTTTGAATGGTAGTCAGGAACACGCCTCCGCTTTTTCTTCCGTTAAGTCTTTCCTTCAGTATCTCTCGGCTCTCTATCTGCTCAATAGTTTCATCCCCTATAAATTTCTTTGCTTCGGTGAACTGTCCTGACAACTGGTTGTCAAGGTCTGTGCGGTCTGTGATAAGCAGAATAGTTGGAGACTGCAAAGCCGAAGAACGCATCAGCATCCTTGCCAGGAATAGCATGGCAAGGCTCTTGCCACAGCCCGTTGCTCCGAAATATGTTCCACCTTTTCCGTCTCCAATCTTGTGGTGCTTCAATATGTTCTCGTATAGCATTGTGGCAGCAAAGAATTGTGGATAACGGCACACCAGTTTTTCCTCTTTTGTGGAAGAGTCTGGGAAGTATATGAAATTTTTGACAACTTCAAGCAGTCGCTCCTTTCTGAATAGGCCGGAAATCATCGTGAAAAGAGACTGTATTCCATCACTTGGACTATCTTCCGGCTCCACTTTCTTCCACGGATAAAAATATTCGTATGGAGTGAACAGAGTTCCGAATTTGTTCTGAACGCCGTCACTAATTACAACGAAGGCGTTATATCTGAACAGACTTGAAATATCTTTCCTGTACCTTACGGTCAACTGTGTGAATGCGTCTTTGACTGTGCAATGTTCCTTTACGGCAGACTTGAACTCCATCACGACTAGGGGCAAGCCGTTCACATAGACAATCGCATCTGGGCGGCGGTTGCAAACTTCAACTATCTCTACCTGGTTGACAATCTTGAAATCATTCTTTGTGGGGTTCTCAAAGTCAATCAGACGAATCCATAGCGGTGGCTTCTTGGCATCGTCGCGTTTCAATGGGAAGCCTTCCACTATCATATTCAGTACACGCTTGTTTTCCTCGTACAGACTTTGTGTCTGCTGAGCTTTGAGTGTAAAGACAGCACGTTGAATCTCATCCTCTGTAATGTCTGAATATTGACTTTTAAGATAAGACTCAATGTCCTCGATAAGCAGAACCTCTGCAAGATTCTTATGCAGCTGTTCGCCTAGCTTATGCGTATATTTCTCCTTCTCCTCAAAGAGCTGCATTATCGCAGCTTCCAGCGTGGCTTCGTTGAACATAGTGGTTGGTTATTTTGTATTCTTTGAATTCAATTCCTTAAACTCCTTCAAAGTATTTGAAATCTCGTCAATAGATTTATTTGTCAAATTTAATAATTTTATTGCAGAATCTTTGTCTGTTTGTTTGTTTTTTAAATCTTTCATTCCCTCGTTCAATTCTTTTTGCAAGATTTTGAGCGTGTCGAACTGATTTTGATTTATTGTTGATTCGACGCATTGGGGAACTATTATCGACGCAATTATAGCTAATACAGACAATACAAAAGCACCTATGCTCCATTTCGTTTGTCTTTGCGCTTCTTTCAAAGATTCTTGCGCGGCTTTAGTCTGCTTTTGAGCTTCCTCCAATTGAATGTCCTCATAGGATTTGAAGTTGTTTTCAGTAAGTTCAAACAGTTCCTGTTCAATTGACACTACTGATGTAACCAATCCGAAGATATCAAGTTTGCTTGATATTTCTTTATGAGAATAATTTAATAATTCACTTGTTACTTTGTTGTACAAATCCCCAAATGATTCCTGTGCCTTCTTCCAAACCAGAACAAGCATAGTAATCCCTAATCGGCATAAACCGATTGGCTTCCTTTGCCCATTCGCAAAGTTTCTTTATCTGCTCTTGTTCTAATTTGCTGAATTTCATAGATCTAGAAACTCTTAATATTTTTTAAGCCATTACCACCGATAGCATTTCTGTTAATTTTTCGTTCTCTTTATATAATAGATATTCATGTTCCTTCATTGGTCTGATTTCCTTTGAAAAATCATATAAAATGATATCTGATGGTATAATCAGAGGTACTGGTTTAATCATAGAACAATACAATCGAGTTTGATTTGTACTTCCTTGTGATATTTGCACAAAATAATCTTGCTTATTTAATAGCACACATCCTAAATATTCAGAATATCCATTTAGAGGTCTAACTAATGTCATATTAGAATCAAAAGCAAGATTTTCTGGATCAAACCATATTTGACCTACTCGGCCAAGAGTTCCATCTCCTGTCGAATTTACCAGAATGTCTTTTTTTTGCAAAAATATACAATTGTCCTTAGGAATATGCCTTTTACATAAATTCAAATCCAAAATTCCATTTTTATTACACTTTTGTCCTAAAACCATATACGAAGAAGTATCGTCGTATTTTGGTATAGTTCCAGCAACAATTTTTTCTGAAATATCCTCTATCGTTCCCATTCTCCAACCATCCGGCAGATTATTGACATCAATTCCGTCCACAAACATTTTTCTATATAATGCTTGTGCTGCCTCTTCTAGTTTGGCGATGGTCTGCTTGTTGTTGGCGATTCGGTTCTCTATTGCTTTATATCTGTTTACGATACTGCGTTGCTC
>JAKSKX010000046.1 GCA_024401535.1 Paludibacteraceae bacterium
TGAAACACTTAAAGCTTTTTAGACCGGTTGTAGGACTAATGATCATGGGGGCGTGTGCAACCTCTTGTGGTAAGAAGTCACTAAAAGATTCTACAGAGTCGAATGTAACCGGATGGAAGTATAACGACAAATCTAATGGTGGTTATCAGGTCGTAGTTGGTTACGAGCAGGATACTCCAGTAGGAATGACATTCATCCAGGGTGGTACATTCACTATGGGTCGTGTTATCGAAGACGTTTTGGGCGATTGGAACAACATACCACGTCGTGTTACTGTCGCTTCATTCTATATGGACAAATATGAGATATCTAACGTAAACTGGCGTGAGTATGTTTACTGGATGTCTAACGTGTTCCACAATTCTCCAGATTTGATCGATGCTGTTAAACCAGATACATTGGTTTGGCGTGAGGAATTGGCTTATAACGAGCCTTATTTGGAGTACTACTTCTCTCATGTGTCTTACAACTATTATCCAGTTGTAGGTGTAACTTGGGAGCAGGCTCGTGACTATTGTGTTTGGCGTTCTGACCGTGTGAACGAGAAGCGTATGGTTGACGCAGGAACTCTTCAGTATCCTGACTTCCAGGCTTTGAGAGGTAACACAGATACAGTAGATATTGCACAGAATCAGGTGTTCAGTACAGACAAGTACTTGATGAAGTCTGATTACAAGCCAAACGAGGGTAAGGGTGCTATGAAGGATGTATATGGTAATTCTCGTAAGACTAATATGTCTGACGGTATTCTACTTCCTAAGTACCGTCTCCCAACCGAGGCTGAGTGGGAGTATGCTGCTTATGGTATCCAGTCTATTGAGGGTGAGGAAACTTACAACGAGAAGAAGATCTATCCTTGGTATGGACACCAGATGCGTAACCCAGAGAAGAAGGTTCGCGGACAGATGCAGGCTAACTTCGTAAGAGGTCGTGGTGACTACATGGGTATCGGTGGTAACTTGAATGACCACGCTACAATCACAGCTCCAGTTGATGCGTTCTGGCCAAATGAGTTCGGTCTATACAATATGGCTGGTAATGTTAACGAGTGGGTGCTTGATGTTTACCGTACTTTGACAAGTGATGACGAGCAGGAGTACAACCCATTCCGTGGTAATGAGTATGTTGCTGCTAAGATGGTTCCTTCTACAGATGATCCTAATGTTCAGGTTCCTGAGATTGATGCTCTTGGTCGTGTAGTATTCGCTATTCCGGTAGAGCGTGACTCTGTTGCTAAGTACTCTCGTCTTGATGTACGTAACTACAAGGATGGAGATGCTGCTAGCTCACTAGATCGTAATCAGTGGAAGGTTGCTGTTGACCCAGATGTAGCAACTAAGAAGTTGTATGATCCAGATAGTGATGCTGAAGGTCTTTTGACATCTAAGGTTTCTAATACTACTCGTGTTTATAAGGGTGGTTCTTGGAAGGATCGTTCTTACTGGTTGAATCCAGCTCAGCGTCGTTACCTAGAGCAGAATCAGTGCAGAAACGATATCGGTTTCCGTTGCGCTATGTCTAAGGTAGGTCCTGAGGATGACAATAGATAATATTTAAGATAGTTTTTAGACTATATATTGCGAAGCCTCCATTTTGGGGGCTTCGTTTTTTAAGTTATTTCGATTATGGATATTGAATTTATATATTCCCTTTTCTTAAAGTCTAACGGAGTTACTACAGATAGTCGTGTTTGCCCACAAGATTCAATGTTTATAGCTTTGAAAGGAGAGACATTCGATGGTAATGCCTATGCGGTGAAAGCTATAGAGTCAGGATGCAAGTATGCTTTGGTAAGTGACGAGTCTTTAGCAAATGGTACGTCTATCTTTTATGTGGAGGATACGTTAAAGTGTTTGCAGGAGCTTGCTTCACATCATAGAGACGTTATTAACCCTGTTGTAATAGGTATTACGGGAACTAATGGCAAGACAACAACTAAGGAACTTGTTGCTAGTGTCATGATGTCAACGTATTCTGACTGTCTGCTTTATACTCAAGGGAATTTTAATAACCATATCGGTGTGCCGTTGACTTTGTTGAAGCTGAATAAGTGCCACAAGTATGCCATCATAGAGATGGGTGCAAATCACCCCGGAGAAATTAAGACACTAGTAAATATTGCCCACCCTAATTGCGGCTTGATTACTAATGTAGGTCGTGCTCATTTGGCAGGCTTCGGCTCTCTCGAAGGTGTGTTGAACACTAAGTGTGAACTTTATGATTACTTGCGTGCGAACGGAGGATTCGTGTTCGTAGATGCAAAGAACGAAATGCTTATGAAGAGAAGCGAGGGAATGACTCGCATTTTGTACAATGACAATCCTGCTACCAAAGTTGTAGAGTGCAACCCTTACCTTAAATTTGTATGTGAAGGTATGGATACTCAGACAAACCTTATAGGTGACTACAACATTGTTAATGCACTGGCAGCCGTCGAGGTCGGTAAGAAGTTCAACATCCCAGTCTCCAGATCTCTAACTGCAATTTCTTCTTATGAACCCAAAAACAATCGTTCGCAGTGGGTCAAGACCGAGAAGAATAATCTGATTGTAGATGCATACAATGCTAATCCTACAAGTATGGCTGCTGCCCTAAATAACTTTAAAAATAGTAATTTTGAGCGCAAGGCTGTCATACTAGGCGATATGCGTGAATTAGGAAGCGAGTCTGACAATGAGCATAACAAGGTTGTTGAGTTCTTGAAGCATAGCGGTATAGATAGGGTAATGCTTGTTGGAGAATGCTTCACCAAGGCTGCGAGTGGAAGCTTTGAGACGTTTGCAAATGTGGAAGTTTTGAAACATGAAATAGAGAAAAATCCTGTAAATGGATATACTATTTTAGTTAAGGGTTCCAACAGTATCGGATTGGTTAAAGTTGTCGATTCATTGTAATTTGCTTATGAATACCAAAGAAACAGTAGTTTGCCTTGTAATATTTCTTATAGTGTTGGTAGTATATCTGATTATTGCCAATATCCGAAGAATTAAGAAAGAAAAACTTGAACAAGAGGTCAATGCAGACGTAGTAAAGAACGAACACTCTGCCGAGCCTCAGAATCCAGATGATTCCGAGTGCTGCGGTCAGCATGAAGTTTGCGAAAAGACAACGTTGCTGAACACTAAAATAAAACCGGAGTATTATGATGATGAGGAGTTGGATGTTCTGAAGGACAGACCAGTTGATTCTTATACAGCAGAAGAACTTTCAAAATTAAGGGAAGTGTTCGAAACTTTGATGGAGAAAGATGTTGCAGGTTGGCTACGAAGCCTTCAGTTGCGAGAAATTCAGCTTCCTGAAGACCTAAAGGAGGAGGCTTTGCTTATAGTTGGTGATTTGAGAGCAAGAGCAAATGAGAAATAATAATGAAAGGACAGGAATATTTACAATACTATATATTACTGTTCTGTTCTTTTTTTGGATATTAGTTTTTTTTGTAGAGAGGGCGGTTTTCTTTTTTGTTGATAGAGAGGACTCTTCATTTGGATTTGGAGACTTCTTTAGTTGTAGCTTTCATGCTCTTCCAATGGATGCGTCGTCTGCAGTGTATTTCCTTATACCTGTTTTTCTTGTAATAGTTGTCGGATCATTTACAAAGAGCAATGGCTGGTCTGACATGCCGTTGAAAGTTATAAATTCAGCGGTTGCTGTCTTTACTTCAGTCATTGTATTTGGTGATTTGTTTTTGTATCCTTATTGGGGATTTAGAATTGACGATACTCCGCTGTTTTATCTAAGGACACCTAAAGATGCCGCGGCAAGTGCCTCCATGTTTGAAATGGCAGCTTTTGTAGTGCTCGTCATTCTTTTTTCTGCGCTGCTTATATGGTGTTTGTTGAAACTTCACAAGAGATTTTTTGTCAAATGCAGTCGTGGCTGGAGCAACTTGCTCTTGGTTCTCGTTTTGCCTGTGTTCGTAGTGTTGGCAAGAGGGGGAGTGAATGTCTCCACAATGAATGTTGGTAAGGTCTATTTTTCAGACAAGCAATTTTTGAATCACGCGGCTATTAATGCGAATTGGAACTTTATCTATTCTCTTGAAAAGACGGCTGATTATTCTTCTTATTATTTGCTTGCTGACGGGGAGGCTCAGTCTATATTTGACACTTTGTCTGTCGGCAAAGACTCTGAGCCTGACACATTCATTTTTAATGGCAGACCTAATGTCCTTTTGTTTATTATGGAAGGTTTTAGCGGTAGCGCTTGTTCATTGCTAGGGGGAGTTGATGCAATGCATAATGTTTCAAGATATGCAGAAGAAGGTGTGCTTTTCAAAAATTTCTATGCCAACAGCTTTCGTACAGACAGAGGCTTGGCTGCAATTTTGGCTTCTTATCCAGGTATGCCAACTACTTCGCTTATGAAACTTGCCGCCAAATCGCAGACTGTGCCAATGTTCCCTCAGGATTTTCATAATAATGGCTTTGCTACTTCCTATTATTATGGAGGAGACATAAATTTCACGAACCAGAATTCTTTTGTTCATATTGCCGGCTATGAGAGAGTTGTGAGTGACAAGGATTTCGAGTCCAAGTATCTTCAGTCAAAATGGGGAGCTTTGGACGGTGTTCTGCTTGACCGACTCGAGAAAGATTTCAGTAAAGGTCTTTTTGTTGCGCCTTTCTTTTGTACAGTTCAGACTTCAAGTAGCCACGAGCCATACGATGTTCCTTACAGTCATGATTCTAACCAATATGTAAATTCTGTCATGTATGCAGACAGTTGCCTTGGCTCTTTCTTGGATAATTTAAAGGCATCGCCATATTGGGACAGCCTTCTTGTGGTAATACTTCCTGACCATGCAACAAAGTACCCCGAAAATGTTTTGAATCATCAAAAAGAACGATATCACATACCGATGGTTTGGACAGGCGGAGCTGTGAAAAATCATCTAGTTGTTGAAGATTTCTGCTCGCAGATAGATTTGGGAGCCACTCTTGTGGCGCAATTTGGATGGGAAACTGCCAAATATCCTTTCAGTAAGAATATATTTTCTAAAAAAAGCAGTAAATTTGCGCCGTATTCGTTCAATAACGGATTTGGATATGTAACTGCAGATGGGTGTGCTTCGTATGACTATGGTCCACAGACGGTAATCAAAGAGACTGACTCCGAGTTGACCAAAAAGGGAAAAGCCTTTATGCAGGTTGTACATAAAGATATTGAAAGGAGGTGATTTAAGAAGATATGATGACATTTGAGAATATCACGTACGGCCCTGTCCGTAGTCGCCGTTTAGGCCTTTCCCTTGGTATAAATCTTATGCCAAAGGAGAACAAGGTGTGCACGTTTGAGTGTATCTATTGCGAATGTGGATTCACAAAGAAGGGTGTAGTGGGACATGTTCCTTCCCGTTCAGAGGTCAAGGTCGAACTTGAAAAGACTCTTTCATCGCTTTCAGAACAGGGAATGCAGTTGGATGTTATCACTTTTGCCGGAAACGGAGAGCCAACTCTTCATCCGGATTTTGAGGGAGTGATCGACGATACTATCGAGTTAAGGGACAAGTACCACTCGTCTGCTAAGATCTCTGTGCTGTCTAATGCTACAATGCTTCATAAGGATTCTGTTTGTCGCGCCCTTAACAGGGTAGATAATAATATCTTGAAACTTGATTCTGCTTTTGATGCTACTGTGAAACTGATTGACGCACCGACTCAGAAAGATTATTCTGTAAGTGTCGTCATGGAAAACCTCAGAAAATTCAATGGGGATTTTATCCTCCAGACAATGTTTTTACGCGGATCAATAGATTCTCAACCAGTGGATAATACTACGAGTGAGGAAGTGACTGCATGGTCTGATATGGTGCGTTCTCTACGTCCCAAACAGGTAATGATCTATTCTATAGATAGAGAAACGCCAGTGAAAACATTGGAAAAAGTCTCGAAAGAGCAATTGGACAAGATTGCAGAGCCTTTGAGGAAAGAAGGCTTCGATATTTTGTCTGTTTAAGTAGTAGATAGTCGCTAAGTGTTAAATTATCCACATTTTGATAAAAAATGCAAGATAACTTGGTGAATGTAAAATTATTTCACTAACTTTGCGCGCAAAATTAAGAAATCATTTATTAAAACAGATTATGATCGTAGTTCAAATCAAGGAAGGCGAGAATATTGAAAAAGCCTTGAAGAAGTTTAAGAGAAAGTTTGAGAAGACTGGTGTTGTTAAGGAGCTTAGAAACCGTCAGCAGTTCACTAAGCCTTCTGTACTAAAGAGACAGCAGAAGATTCATGCAATCTACGTACAGCAGCAGTACCGTTGTGACGATTAATCTTCTTTGGTTTTCATCTCTTGCAAATATAGACGATGAATACATGTATTGAAGATTTTTTGCAATATATAAGGTATGAGAAGCGAATGTCTTCTCATACCTTTATTGCTTATAAGAAGGATCTTGAGCAGTTCGAGCAGTTCATGATCGAAAGTTTTGGGGAATTTGAAGTCGAAAAAATCCGCCATAAAGAGGTCCGTTTGTGGATTGTCGAGAGCAAAGCTACGCATAAGGCATCTTCCATCAATAGAAAGCTCTCCACATTACGTTCATTTTTCAGATATTGCCGAAGGAAAAATCCAGGTTTGGTCAACCCGATGTCAACTATAGTTGCGTTGAAGCAGGAGAAGCGACTTCCATCGTTTTTGAGGCAGGAAGAGGTTGAAAAACTATTTGAAGAACATATAAAGTACGATTTTTTTGAAGATTTTCGTGATTTTATTATGTTGGAATCATTTTATTCATTAGGTTTGCGCTTGTCAGAGCTGATAAAGCTAAGAAACAGTGATCTGGATTTTAGCAGAAAAACAGTTACTGTACTCGGAAAACGTAACAAGCAGAGGGTGTTGCCCCTTTCCGACCGATTTGTAGGATTGGCGCAAAAATTTATCGAGTCGAAGAAAAACGAATTCGGTAGTGAATGCGAGAATTTTATAGTTGATAAGAAAGGGAACGAGATGAAGCCGTTGGCAGTTTACCTTATAGTGCAGAGGAAAATCGCTTCAGTGTGTTCGATAACCCAGAAGAGTCCGCATGTGCTGCGACATACATTTGCAACTATAATGCTGAACAACGGTGCCGAAATTGAATCGGTTAAAAGTTTGTTGGGACATGCTAATCTCGCTGCAACGCAAATCTACACGCATACGACTTTCGAGCAAATGAAAAGTATTTATAAACGCGCTCATCCAAGAGCATAAAGAGTAATGATTATGAACGTAAATTTTCAGGCAATCCATTTTGATGCCAATGCGAAGTTAGAGGAGTTTGTCCAGAAGAAGGTGGTGAAGTTGGAGCAGTACTCGGATGTTATCACTAGTTGCGATGTTGTGATGAAGGTTGTTAAGCCAGAGGTTGCAAACAACAAGGAGGTTATGCTTAAGGTTAATGTTCCTAAGCACGAGCTTGTAGTAACAAAGACTGCAGACTCTTTTGAGGAGGCTTTTGATAACGCCATGGATTCTATGATCCGTGAGATTGTTAAAGAAAAAGAAAAAAATAGAAAATAATTTGCAAAAAGTTTGCAAGTTTAAAAAAAAGCAGTAATTTTGCACCCGTTAAGCGAAAACCCCTCGCACGGTTGAAGCTTGACGGATGCTTTTTTAAGCCTCTTTAGCTCAGTTGGCCAGAGCACGTGATTTGTAATCTCGGGGTCGTTGGTTCGAATCCGACAAGAGGCTCAAAAGTTTGGGTGTATTCCAGAGCGGCCAAATGGGGCAGACTGTAAATCTGCTGTCTTTCGACTTCGGTGGTTCGAATCCATCTGCACCCACAGGTGAGCAGCGTTAGTTTTGTTACCTTCTGGTGATGTTGCCAATGTAGCTCAGCGGTAGAGCACTTCCTTGGTAAGGAAGAGGTCACGGGTTCAAGTCCCGTCATCGGCTCTCGAAGAGAAATTATTAATAAAAAATAAAAACAAAAGTTATGGCTAAAGAACAATTTGACCGTTCGAAACCACACGTAAACATTGGTACAATCGGTCACGTAGACCACGGTAAGACTACTCTTACTGCTGCCATCACAACAGTATTGGCAAAGAAGGGTCTTTCAGAGCTTAGATCATTCGATTCAATCGATAACGCTCCAGAGGAGAAAGAGCGTGGTATTACTATCAATACAGCACACGTAGAGTACCAGACTGCTAACCGTCACTACGCACACGTTGACTGTCCAGGTCACGCTGACTACGTAAAGAACATGGTTACTGGTGCTGCTCAGATGGATGGTGCTATCATCGTAGTTGCTGCAACTGATGGTCCTATGCCTCAGACTCGTGAGCACATCCTTCTTGCTCGTCAGGTAAACGTACCTAGACTTGTTGTATTTATGAACAAGTGTGATATGGTTGACGATGCTGAGATGCTTGAGCTAGTTGAGATGGAGATGCGTGAGCTTCTTTCATTCTACGAGTTCGATGGTGATAACACTCCATTTATTCAGGGTTCTGCACTAGGTGCTTTGAACGGAGTTCCTGAGTGGGAGGAGAAGGTAATGGAGCTTATGGATGCTGTTGATAATTGGATCGAACTTCCTAAGCGTGACGTTGATAAGCCATTCTTGATGCCAGTTGAGGATATCTTCTCTATCACAGGTCGTGGTACAGT
The DNA here is from genome assembly GCA_024401535.1 of Paludibacteraceae bacterium. Lineage (GTDB taxonomy): Bacteria > Bacteroidota > Bacteroidia > Bacteroidales > Paludibacteraceae > UBA1723. The sequence continues at coordinate 8,599 of JAKSKX010000046.1, forward strand.
TGCTACAGGTCGTATCGAGACAGGTATCATCAAGGTTGGTGAGCCAGTTGAGATCATCGGTCTTGGTGCTGAGAAGCTTACTTCTACTATTACTGGTGTTGAGATGTTCCGTAAGCTTCTTGATGAGGGACAGGCTGGTGATAACGTAGGTCTTCTTCTTCGTGGTATCGATAAGGATCAGATCAAGAGAGGTATGGTAATCTGTAAGCCAGGTTCTGTAACTCCTCACTCTGAGTTCAAGGCTTCTGTTTATATCTTGAAGAAAGAGGAAGGTGGACGTCACACTCCATTCCACAACAAGTACCGTCCTCAGTTCTACATCCGTACTTTGGATGTTACTGGTGAGATCTCTCTTCCAGAGGGTACAGAGATGGTAATGCCAGGTGATAACCTTGAGATTACAGTTAAGTTGATCAACCCAGTTGCATGTGGCGAGGGTCTTCGTTTCGCTATCCGTGAGGGTGGTAGAACAGTAGGTTCTGGTCAGATCACTAAGGTTCTTGACTAATAAAAATAAGCTTCCCTTTCGTAGGGAAGCTACTTACGGAATTAGCTCAGTTGGTAGAGCACTGGTCTCCAAAACCAGGTGTCGGGAGTTCGAGCCTCTCATTCCGTGCTAAAATATCAAAAATGAAAAAATTAGTAAATTATCTCCAAGAATCTTACGACGAGCTTGTTTATAAGGTTTCGTGGCCTACATTGTCTGAGGTTACTAATAGCGCAGTAGTTGTTTTGTTTGCTTCCCTATTGATAGCGTTAGTGGTTTGGGCAATGGATTCTGCGTTTGAAAGCGTAATGAAATTCGTTTACGGTCTTCTTTAATTTACTTATCACTTTTATAAGTTTTTTACCATGTCTGAGATAGAAAAGAAGTGGTACGTTCTTCGTGCCATAAGCGGAAAAGAGAAATCTGTGAAGGACTATCTAGAGAAGGAAATCCAGAATACAAATCTTGGAAAGTATGTTTCGCAGGTTTTGGTGCCTACTGAGAAGGTGATGGGAGCTAAGAAGAAAATCGTGGATCGATTGTATCTTCCCGGTTATGTTTTGGTTCATGCTGCTCTTGTTGGTGAGGTTCCTCACATCTTGAGTACTACTCCTAACGTGATTGGGTTCTTGAGCGATAACTCTAAAAAACGTGATTCTTACCCTGTTTTGAGAGATTCAGAGGTTGCGAGAATTCTTTCTAAGATGGATGAAGTTCCTAACTTTGAGGATTCTTACTCAACTGATTTCATCGAGGGTCAGAGCGTTAAGGTTAAAGAGGGTCCTTTCTCAGGCTTTAAGGGTATAGTCGAAGAAATTAATCTTGAGCGCCAGAAACTGAAAGTAAATGTCACTATCTTTGGACGTAAATCGCCTATTGATCTTGACTTTTCACAAGTGGAGAAAGAATGATCAATTTGATTATTCTTAAACAATTATAATTAATTAACAATGGCTAAAGAAGTTGCTGGACTTATTAAATTGCAAATTAAGGGTGGCGCAGCTAATCCATCGCCTCCAGTAGGACCTGCATTGGGTTCTAAGGGAATCAATATCATGGATTTCTGCAAGCAATTTAATGCTAGAACTCAGGAAAAAGCTGGTAAGGTTTTGCCTGTAGTTATTACTTATTATGCTGATAAGTCTTTTGATTTTGTTGTAAAGACACCTCCTGTTGCAATCCAACTATTGGAGATTACAAAGCAAAAGAGTGGTTCTGCTGAGCCTAACAGAAAGAAGATTGCTGAGATTACTTGGGATCAGGTAAAGGCAATCGCTGAGGACAAGATGAACGATATGAATTGTTTCACTCTTGAGTCAGCTATGTCAATGGTGGCAGGTACAGCAAGAAGTATGGGTATCAGTGTCAAGGGTGATTTTCCTGGTAAATAATTTTAACTTCAATTGAAAAATGAGTAAACTTACAAAAAATCAAAAGTTGGCTGCAGAGAAGATTGAAGCTGGAAAATTGTATTCTCTGAAAGAGGCTTCTGCTTTGGTGAAGGAAATCACTACAACAAAGTTTGACGCTTCAGTTGACATTGATGTTCGTTTAGGTGTCGATCCTCGTAAGGCAAACCAGATGGTAAGAGGTGTAGTGTCTCTTCCTAATGGTACTGGTAAGGTAACTCGCGTTTTGGTACTTTGTACTTCAGACGTAGAGGTTGCTGCTAAGGAGGCTGGTGCTGATTACGTTGGTCTTGACGAATATATCGAGAAGATCAAGGGTGGTTGGACAGAGTTCGACGTTATGATTACAATGCCTTCTATCATGGGTAAGATCGGTGCTCTAGGACGTGTGCTAGGACCTCGTGGTTTGATGCCAAATCCAAAGAGCGGTACAGTTACTAATGATGTTGCTAAGGCTGTAAAAGAGGTTAAGCAGGGTAAGATTGACTTCAAGGTTGATAAGTTCGGTATCGTTCACACATCAATCGGTAAGGTATCTTTCTCTTCTGATATGATTCTAGGCAACGCTAAGGAGTTCTTGAATACAATCATGAAGCTTAAGCCATCTTCTGCTAAGGGTACTTACGTTAAGAGTGTTACTCTTTCAAGTACTATGAGTATGGGTGTCAAGGTTGATCCTAAGACAATTGATGAAATTTAATATTGAGATTTGCGATGAAGAAGGAAGATAAAGTAGCTCTAATCGAGCAGTTGTCTAATGTTCTCGGAGAGTACAGCCACTTCTATGTAGCTGACGCCGCAGATCTTAATGCTGAGCAGACTTCTAACCTTAGAAGAGAGTGTTTCAAGAATGACATCAAGTTGATGGTTGTTAAGAACACTTTGCTTAAGAAGGCTTTGCAGTCTAAGGGTGATTTCTCACAATTGGATTCAGCACTTGAAGGACCAACTGCTATTATGCTTACTAACACTGGTAATGCACCAGCTAAGCTTATTAAGAGTTTTGCTTCTAAGAATCCACTTAAGAAACCTGTATTGAAGGCAGCTTATGTTGAGGAGTCTTTCTATGGAGCAGATCAGCTTGAGGCACTTGTAAGCATCAAGAGCAAGAACGAACTTATCGGCGATGTTATTGCATTGCTACAGTCTCCTGCAAAGAATGTTATTTCAGCTTTGCAGTCAGGCGGAAATACTTTGCATGGTGTGCTTAAGACACTATCAGAGAAATAATTTAATATTTGAAAACTTAAAAATTTAGAATAAAATGGCAGATTTGAAAGCATTTGCAGAGCAGCTTGTAAACTTGACAGTTAAGGAGGTAAATGAGCTAGCTGAGATTTTGAAGAACGAGTACGGTATTGAGCCAGCTGCTGCAGCAGTAGCAGTAGCAGCAGGTCCTGCAGCAGGTGCTGCAGCTGCTGAGGAGAAGTCTTCTTTCGACGTAGTTTTGAAGTCAGCTGGTGCTAACAAGCTTCAGGTAGTTAAGTCTGTTAAGGAGCTTACTGGTCTTGGCTTGAAGGAGGCTAAGGAGATCGTTGATGGTGCTCCTGCAACAGTTAAGGAGGGTCTTGCAAAGGCTGATGCTGAGGCTCTTAAGAAGTCTCTTGAGGAGGCTGGCGCTGAGGTTGAGCTTAAGTAATATCGCCTGATTTATCAGGTTTGCGGTTTAGAGCCCTAATGTAGGGTTCTAAACCTATTTTTGTCTATATTCTTTTTAAGTTCAAATTAATACTTCTGTAATGTCACAAATAGCAAACAAAAGAGTAAGTTTTGCAAGAGTAAAGAATCAAAGGGAGTATCCTGATTTTCTAGACGTACAGCTTAAGTCGTTCAAGGCATTTTTCCAGATCGACACTCCGCCTGAGAAAAGAAAGGAAGAGGGAATGTATAAAGTGTTCTCTGAAAACTTCCCGATCGCAGATACACGCAATAACTTTGTTTTGGAGTTTTTGGATTACTATATTGATCCATGTAAGTATAGCATTGAAGAGTGCATCGAGAGAGGTTTGACTTATAGTGTTCCTCTAAAAGCAAAGTTGAAGCTATATTGTACTGATCCAGAGCATGAGGATTTCGAAACTATCATTCAGGATGTTTATCTTGGAGCTATCCCTTACATGACAGAGAAGGGAACTTTCGTTATCAATGGTGCAGAAAGAGTCATCGTTTCTCAGTTGCATCGTTCTCCTGGTGTATTCTTCGGTCAAAGTGTTCACTCTAACGGTACTAAGCTTTACTCGGCTCGTATCATTCCTTTCAAGGGTTCTTGGATTGAGTTTGCTACTGATATCAA
>JAKSKX010000047.1 GCA_024401535.1 Paludibacteraceae bacterium
AAACTATAATTTTTTTAACATGGGAAAATTTATTGAGGACTTCAAGAAGTTCGCCGTTAAGGGCAATGTTATGGACATGGCAGTCGGTGTAATCATCGGTGGTGCTTTCGGTAAGATCGTTTCTTCTTTGGTTGCTGACGTCATCATGCCGCTTGTAGGTTTGGCTGTTGGTGGAGTTTCTTTTACTGACCTTAAGTGTACACTTAAGGAGGCTACAACTGCCGCTGATGGTACTGAGGTTGCTGCCGTAACTCTTAACTATGGTAACTTCCTACAGACTGCATTTGATTTCTTCATCATTGCATTGTCTATCTTCTGCTTCATCCGTGTCATCACTAAGTTGACAGAGAAGAAGAAGGCTGAGGAGGCTGCAGCTCCTGCACCAGCTCCATCTAAGGAGGAGGTTCTTCTTACAGAGATTCGTGACCTTTTGAAGAACAAGTAATAATAGTTCTCCATAGGGAATAAACAGTCGCCCCTTCACTTTCATTCGGGAGTGAAGGGGCGTTTTGTTTTACTTTCTCCCTTTTCTTACTTTTTTAATCCAATGTACCCAAACCGTTCAATGAATAGTAACATTCGAATGTCAAGATAAATGTTTGAGCCTTTGTTAAAATGTTATTAATCCTTGATGAGCCTTGTCTTTAAGTTCTTGATTTTTAAATTTATTGACTAGGATTTATTACCTTAATTTACATATTTGTTTTCTACTATATTCATTTTCTTGTGCCTTTTTTATTTTTTTATTTTCCTTTCCTTTTAGTTTGTACCCTTTCTTATAATAATAGTTTGTTTGTCCATATAGATTTGATTGGCATTGTGATAAAAACTGACTGAGTTTGTGTTTTTTTCACTTTGCAATATTTAGAATGATGCACAAAAGAACAGAGCTTCCGCACGAAAAGAATCCTTTTGTGCAATAGAGAAAAAACGAACAACGCAGGGGAAAATTTGCAAACTTGCACAATAGAAAAAATAGTGTGCATAAGTTTTTGCACATTACGACAATTAAGTGTGCAAGTCGGTTCAAAAAGTTTGATTTTGTGGTCTAAAGTGACTAAAAAAAACAGAAAATTTGCTTGGTTTTTTATTCCCGTACTCTACTTTTGCAAATGCGAAAGTTGAGAGTATTCCCAATTTTACGCTTTTTCTCGAGAAAGAGAAAAAATGAACAACATACACGAAAAAATTAAAAATTATGTCATATTCAGAATCAGTAGGTAGGAAAATGAAAGAGCTTCGTGAACAGAAAGGTCTTTCTATTGCGCAGTTGGCGGAGAATTGTAAGTTGAGTGAGGAGGTTATTGCCGACATAGAGAACGCAAAGAACATACCTAACATCGCAGTCCTTGCAGAGATGGCACGCGGATTGAACGTGCGTCCTGAGACTTTCGTTGACGATGGTGAGGGTTGCGGTCCTGTTTTGACAAGAAGCGGCGAGGGTGTTGTTTCAACTAACTACGCAAACGGTCATGTTTCTCACCCTGTTTTTGCTTCATACGTTGACCTTGCAGCTGGAAAGCCAGGCAGCCACATGGAGCCTTTTGTTCTTGACCTTAAGGCTTCAGGCGAGGAGGCCCCAATGTCACAGCACGAGGGCGAGGAGATGATTTACGTACTCGAGGGTGATGTTGATGTGGTGTATGGCAAGCAGTCATACTCGTTGAAGAAGGGCGACAGCCTTTACTACGATTCAGTAATTCCTCATTCAGTCACAACTAAAAGTGCAGCCAAGGTTCTTGCTGTGATATATACTCCAATTAACTAATCTCACAGACTTCTTATTATGATGGAACTAAGTAACCGCACTTTAACCGACTGGTTGGAATACTGGTCAAAGGAAATTCCCAATAACGAGTGCGTGGTATATTCCGATCGCGACTTCCGTTTGACATGGAAGGAGATGAACGATCGCTCGGACCGTATGGCAAAGGGTTTGCTTGCACTTGGCCTAAAGAAAGGCTCGCACATAGGTATTTGGGCTACAAACGTGCCTAACTGGCTTACTCTCCTATATGCTTCTGCAAAGATTGGCGCTGTGCTTGTAACTGTTAATACAAACTACAAGCAGGAGGAACTTGAGTACTTGTGCAACAACGCTGACCTTGACGCATTGTTCCTTATGGACGGAACTTGGGAAAGCGACTTTGTCGATATGACCTACAAGATGCTTCCAGAGTTGAAGACTCAGAGCAGAGGCTCGCTTGTCAGCGAGAAGTTCCCTCGAATGAAGCACGTGATTTACCTTGGTACAGAGAAGCATAGAGGAATGTACAGCGTGAGCGAGCTGTTCCTTCTTGGTGACATGGTTGAAGATTCGGTGCTTGCCGACGCAAAGAAGAACGTGAACTGCCACGATGTGGTAAACATGCAATATACTTCGGGAACTACAGGCTTCCCTAAGGGTGTCATGCTTACACACCACAACATCGCCAACAACGGTTACGCCACTGGCGAGCAGATGGAGTTCACACAGAAGGACAAGCTTTGTACTTGTGTGCCTTTGTTCCACTGCTTCGGTGTTGTGCTTGCAACAATGGCTTGCCTTACTCATGGTTCGACAATGGTTATGGTCGAGAAGTTTGACGCATTGATGGTGCTTGCCTCTGTTCACAAGGAGAGGTGTACTGTTCTTTACGGAGTGCCAACAATGTTCATTGCCGAGCTTAGCCACCCTATGTTCAAGATGTTTGATTTGACTTGCCTTCGTACAGGTATTATGGCCGGAGCGCTTTGTCCTGTTGACTTGATGGAGAGAGTAGAGAAGGAAATGTACATCAAGATTACGTCTGTATATGGACTTACAGAGACTTCTCCGGGAATGACTCACACAAACATCAGAGACACTTTCGAGAAGCGCTGCACAACTGTTGGAACGGACTTCCCGTTCGTTGATGTCAAGGTCTTGAACCCAGAGACTGGCGAGGAGTGCAAACCGGGTGAGCAGGGCGAAATGTGCTGCAAGGGCTACAATGTGATGAAGGGCTACTACAATAATCCTGAGGGTACTGCGGAAGTAATTGACGCTAACGGCTACTTGCATTCAGGAGACTTGGGTGTCAAGGACGAGGACGGCTACTACAAGATTACCGGCCGAATCAAGGATATGATTATTCGCGGTGGCGAGAACATCTACCCTAAGGAAATCGAGGAGTTCTTGCGCAGAATGGAAGGTGTGAACGATATTCAGGTGGCAGGAATCGAAAGTCCAAAGTACGGCGAGCAGGTTGGCGCATTCATCATCAAGGACAAAGGCTCGAACATTACCGAGGAGGATGTTGTGGCTTACTGCAAGGGCAAGATTGCAAGGTACAAGATTCCTAAGTACATATTCTTTATAGATGCCTTTCCGTTAACAGGTTCGGGCAAAATCCAGAAGTTCAAGCTTAAGACTTTGGGTGTTGAACTTTGCAAGCAGAAGGGAATTGAAATAGTGTAGTTCAATTTTTACATATTGTTATTCTGGGGTTATACAAGAGGGGTGTTTTGCATTCCTCTTGTATTTGTTTTTCCCTAAGTAGTCGTAAAAAACAAGAAACCCATGCCCCAAATAAAGAACTTTTTATTACTTTTGCGCAAAACTGTACTATATAAACTTGTATTTGAAAATGATTGACAAGAAAATTCTATATCATATTTTTTCTTCCTTTGTTATGTTTGTTGCCCTTTCGTCTTGTTCGAGAGACAAGGCGGACATGGACAAGTTTGTTTCAGAACTTATGGGCAGAATGACCTTGGAGGAAAAGATTGGACAGTTGAACCTGCAAGTGGCTGGTGACATTGTAACCGGAGACGCTCAGGACACTGCTGTCCTCTCTGAAATCGAGGCCGGTAATATGGGCGGAATCTTTAACTTGAAGGGTGTTGGCAAGATTCGTGAACTTCAGGAGGTTGCGGTGAACAAGAGCCGAATGGGAATTCCGCTTTTGGTAGGTATGGATGTCATTCACGGCTACGAGACAATTTTCCCCATTCCGTTGGCTTTGTCATGCTCTTGGGACTCTGCCGCAGTAGAGGAGGTTGCAAGGATTTCAGCCAAGGAAGCCAGTGCAGACGGAATCAACTGGGTGTTCAGCCCTATGGTCGATGTCGCCCTTGATGCACGTTGGGGACGTGTGGCTGAGGGAAGCGGCGAGGACCCTTTGGTAAATTCCATTATGGGAAGAGCAATGGTAAGGGGCTATCAGGGCGACTTGTCTCGAAATGACAACGTGATGTCTTGCGTCAAGCACTTCGCCCTTTATGGCGCTGTAGAGGCCGGAAGGGACTACAATACCGTAGATATGAGCCGTTTGAGAATGTATGAGCAATATTTTCCTCCGTACAAGGCGTGTGTTGAGGCTGGTGCAGGAAGTGTCATGAGCTCGTTCAACCTTGTCGGCGGTATTCCGGCAACCGCTAACCAGTGGCTGTTGAACGATGTGCTAAGGAATGAGTGGAAGTTCGACGGCTTCGTTGTAACTGACTATGCTTCAATAAACGAGATGATGGCGCACAGGGTGGCAAGAAACAAGAAGGACGCCTCGTGCCGAGCATTGTTGGCTGGAACTGACATGGATATGTGCAGCCGCGGCTATATCGAAACGCTGAAGGAATTGATACGCGAGGGGGAAGTCACAGAGGATGATATTGATGTTGCCTGCCGCAGAATTCTCGAGGCCAAGTACAAGCTCGGTCTGTTTGATAATCCGTTCAAGTACTGCGACACAACTCGCAGGCAAACTGACATCTATACGAAGGAGCATCGTGAGAGGGCAAGAGCCATTGCCACAGAAACATTTGTGCTTCTCAAGAACGAGAACTCGCTCCTTCCTTTGAAAAAGAAGGGCAGAATTGCACTCATCGGACCGCTTGCTGACACAAGGTCAAACATGACGGGAATGTGGACTGTGGCGGCTGCTTCGGAACGCTCTTTGTCGCTCAAGGAAGGCATGGAGAAGGCTTTGGAGGGCAAGGCAAAACTACTTTATGCGCAGGGCTGCAACCTTATGGCAGATTCCGTAGCCCAGGCAGATGCAGAGTTCGGGAAACACATAAAGAGAGTGAACAGCGCATCGGCAGGGCTGGAGGCACTTAGGGTGGCTCGAGAGTCAGATGTCATAGTTTGTGCTATGGGCGAGTGTGCGGAAATGACTGGCGAGTCGTCTTCGCGTTCCGACCTTTCATTGCCTGACGAACAGATGTCTTTGCTCAAGGAATTGGCAAAGCTGGGCAAACCGATAGTTTTGCTCAACTTCTCGGGGCGTGCAACTGTAATGACATGGGAATCAGAGCATATCCCAGCAATCATGAACGTGTGGTTTGGCGGAAGCGAGATGGCTGACGCTGTGAGCGACGTATTGTTCGGAAGCGTTTCGCCTTCGGGCAAGCTTACCGTTTCAATGCCGAGAAATGTGGGGCAGCTGCCTTTGTACTACAATCACCTTTCTACGGGAAGACCTGTCGAGGATGGAGAAAAGAAGTTCAGAAAATATGCAAGCAACTATCTTGACGTGCGCAACGATGCGCTCTACCCATTCGGTTATGGTTTATCATACACAAATTTTGAATATTATGACTTTATAGCATCCAAGAATGTATTGAATTCCAGAGAGGACAGCCTCATTGTCTCTGTGAGGGTTGCGAACGAGGGAAATATGAATGCCTCAGAAGTTGTTCAACTTTATGTTTCCGCTGACTGTTTTGCCTTTGCGCGTCCCAAGAAAGAGCTTTGTAAGTTCGCAAGGGTAGAGATTCCGGCAGGGGAGGAGAGAAATGTCGAGTTCATATTGACAGGCGAGGATTTTTGTTTCTATTCCAACCAAGGCGTTTATGGGTACAACAAGACCTATAATGCCGGCACATATAAAGTTATGGTAGGACCGAATTCCGCAGAGCTTTCTAGTGTGCAAATAGAGTTGAGGTAAAGTGTGTTTATATGAGTGCGTTCTCTTTGTCATATTATTTGCTCATAGTAGCACTGCTTGTCATGGCGGTCGTTTTTCTGGTGCTACCTGTTCCAGGCAATGCATCTGCCGGTAAGTTCAAGATTTCACTGCGTATATTTTCCGTTCTGTATGTTTCTTTGTCAGCGTATTGTTTCTTCAAGATGACATATCCTATTGATGTGTTAGGTATGCCGTTTTTGTTTGAAGCAACAGTCCAAGCTCATCTATGGGGAATAGCTTATTTGAATGTGATTAATTCTCCTCGTATAAATCGTTCATTTGTTGTAAAGGCGTTAGGCCAGCCGTTAGTATTAGCTTTAATCGGACTCTTGTGCAAGAATTTCTTTGGTTACCATAAAGTTGCGAGCATAACTGAATTGTTTAGTTTGGTATCATTTGACAGACCAGACTTGTATATGCGAATAATTTGGTTCGTATATTATATTTCTGTAGCTGTTTTCTATCTGAAAGTTTTCTTTGACGAGGCGGCTGAGACAAAAGATAAAGATTGGGATGACGATTTTGCTTTGCAAAGGTTACATTTTGCAAAAATGGGGTTCGCGATATGTTCTCTTGTTGTCCTTGACACAATGTTTATTACACTTTGTAATGACCAATATTGGTGCTCTATCTTTAATCTTTTTATACTTATGCTTTATGTGATCATTGGTGTTATCATTATAAAGTCGGTAAGATGCTATTTGTATAGCGGAGAGGAAACTGGAGCAACGAAAGAGGATGATTGGTTGAAGTGGAGGCAGTCTATTATTGACAAGGAACTTTACACACAGCAAGGAATAACGATTGTCCAAATTGCGAGGGAGCTTAATACAAATAGAACAACCCTTTCCTCTGTTATCAACCAATACGAGGGTGGTAACTTTAATTCTTTTATTAATGGACTAAGAATTTCGAAGGCTCAAACCTTAATCAAAGAGAATCCGCTTATGCAGATGGCAGATGTTTGTACCCGTGTAGGCTATACTGATCAAGCAAATTTCAGTCGTCATTTCAAGCAAATTACAGGTCTTTCGCCTATAGCATGGAAGCAAAAAAGTTTTTGACAATGTGTTTATAATACATTGAAACACAGTATAGTTGTCGATTTGTAAAGTGTGTTTTTTACAAATCGACAAATCTTTTGTATATATCAGAATTCCTTTTTGAGAATCTGACAATATTCGTATAGTCTTTAACCTTTACTTTTGCGCAAAATTTGCGCTTATATGTTTAAAATTGACCAGTTAGTACATCAACTAGTGTTGGGTGTAATGTGGCGTTTCATTATTGTTTTAGCCTCGTTATTCAATATTATTTCACTTTATTCTCAGGAGTTAAGGCTTTCTGCATCTAAAACTAAGGCTTGTGTCGGTGATGTTATAAATCTTTCTCTTGATTATGCTGATTGTACCTCTGTCACATGGCAATATTCTGCTGATGGTATTTCCTATTCATCATTCAGCAATGCGTTTTCCACTTCGAACAGGTTCAATATGGACAAAGCCTATTGCTTCCGTGTTAAGGGTGTAGCCGGAGGACTAACCAAGTATTCCAATGATGTGTGCGTCGATGTGCTAACTAATTATTCCCCTGAATGGTATTATGGAACCAGGAAAATGACCTCTGGTGAAGTGTTGGATTTTTGTGGTGCGCAGGAGAATTTTGGTTTCAGCATAATCAATTCAGTGCAGAACCAAGGAACAGACATGACTCTGTTCAAAAAGAATTTCAGGTCTGAATGGCGAATTGACGGCGAATTGTTCAGTAACGATTATGATATTGTAGTTCCATTGTTTGACAAGGATGCGACTATTGTGCATACTATAAGCAGTGACTATTGCAGTGACGTTGAATTTGTATTCAAATTCCATGTTATAGACCTTCCTACGTTAGAGATTTCGACAACTACACCAGTAGTTTGTAAAGGCTCGCAGGCAAAACTTGACATTAACTATACCGGAGATGTTGCAAAAACTCTATGGTACGAGGGAGGTAAAACAATCCCAGTCAGCAGTGTATTCAGTAAGTCGTATTCATTTACTCCGAAATCTTCGGAACTATATTATGCTGAGGCCTATACAAGAGAAGGGTGTGTCGCTAAATCAGACTATGTCAAGGTGGATGTCGAAGAACCCTATATTCCGGCATGGAGCAGGGGAACTGTACCTTTTAACAGCGGTGATGTCTTGGATTTTTGTGGAGATGTTGTTGATTTCAGCTTTAACCTGTTCAGCGGTAATTTCAAAACCGACAAGGATGTCTTTATGAGGAATCATAAGTCGGAATGGCTGATAGACGGAGTCAAGGTTTCCGATGACTTTGATTATTTGCTGCCGCTTCTCACAAAGTCAAGTACAGTCACTCATCGCATTTCGGGCAAGTCATGTCCGGCTTTGGATTTTGATTTCAAGTTCAACATTCAGCCAGTTCCTCAAGTTAGCGTCTCGTCTAATGTTACAGAGGTTTGCGAGGGCTCTGATTTGACTCTAGACATTGATTTTGACAGCAACACTAAGTCGATGTCAGTTTTCCAGAAGACTTCAGCAGGGCAGACTAAGGTTGCCGATAATTTGTCAAGAAAGGTTACGCTTTCCCCTGACAAGGACGCTGTCTATTGGGCAGAGGCATATAACGGCAACTGCAAGGCAACGTCCAATGACGTAAGGGTGTCTGTGTTGCCGGAACTTTCAGTTCAGGTTAATGCGCCAAAGACTGAAGTTTGTTTGGGTGATGACGTAAGTGCCCTGGCGGTAATTTCAAAGGGAAATCCCAAGTCCATTGCCTGGTCAAAGAACGGGCAGGCAATATCTTCCTCAACTGACTTGTCTGACACTCCGGAAAAAGATGTTGTCTATAAGCTTGAAATAGACAATGGTGACTGCCCGTCATTCTCGCAAACATATCCGGTCAAGGTTGTGAGTGTTGACTTCAAGGCTGACGATGTGTCTATTTGTGAAGGAGAAACAGCTTCTCTCAAGGCTACAGCAACAAGCGGAAGCACAATCAGCTGGTACGACAGTTCCGACAGAAGAAATTTGATTTCGTCAGGCGCAGTTTTGTCTGTATCTCCTTCCGAAACAAAAGAGTACTTCCTGACAGTAAAGTCAGAGAGTGGCGCGTGCAAGGCAGAAGGTTCTGCTTCCGTCAAGGTTAGGCCTTTGCCTCGTGTCGTTGACTATTCCGAGATTGGAACTTCCACATACAAGCTTGACATTGAAGGCGGAACAGGCAGAGTTCTTGTAGATTTTGGAAATGGCGCAGAGCCATCTACTTCCAACGTGTTGCCTGATGCAGAGTCTGACAGAGTTTACCATGTAACCCTTACTGACGAGTTGGGTTGTACTTCTACGTTCGAGTTGGAGACCAATACGTTTGAGTTAGAGATTCCTAAGTACTTTGTTGCAAATCGTGAGTCTTGGGTTATCAAGAATGTAGAAAAGCTCAAGAAGTGTCATTTGACAATATTCGACCGTTATGGCAAGCTGATATATGTATCCGATACACCTGCTGATGGTTGGAATGGAGTTTATAACGGTAACGATATGCCTTCTACAGACTATTGGTTTGTTCTTGATGTCGAGGACAGAGACAAGCAGTATTCAGGACATTTTACTTTGCTGAGAGATTAAATTACAATACATATATATGAATAGATTTTTATCATTGTTGTTGTGTGTTTGCGTTTTAGGCACGTCCTTTGCGCAGACTACGGGTGGACCTTCTGCTCCTGTAAGAGTCAGTCAGAAGGACTATAAGAAATTGAACAAAAAAGAGGTGGCATTCCAGCATGATGGATATGACTACTATTTCAAGGGATCATCTATCTATCGCAGGAAGACTGGTTCGGGTGACAAAATTCGTCCAGCAGACATATATTCTGTGAGAACAGTCATGAATGATGTAAATCCTGAGGTTGCCGAGAAATACAGGAAAGGTGACATGTTGTCAAGGGTAGGTTGTCTTGTATCTCTTTTTGTCTGTATGCCTGCAGGTTTAACAATGGCATGCGTTGGTGTTCACAGAGTAAAAGGCGCAAACAGAGAATTCTATGAGTCTCTTTCTTTTGAGGGAGGTGTTAAGCCAGAGACAGCTGTTGCAGTTGAAAAGGTTGTTGAAACACCTGTAGCAAACAACAATACTGCAGTTGTTAATGCTGTTGAGGAAACTGTTGTTTCAGCAGAGCCTACACCAGTTGCCCCACAAGTAACCAACGAGCCAATTGAAAATCGACGACAGACGGAGTCAAAGGCTGAGCCTGTAGCCCAGGTCAATAAACCGCAGCAAACTGCACCAGCCAAGGTTGAGAAGGAGAAGAATGTTTATATCGACGATGCAAAGCGAGTCAAAGTCAAAGAGCCTAAGGAAAGAGGCCCAAAATTGACTGAGCGCAAAGAGAAAGGTGTCGGCCTTTGGGTTGACCCGCTTGGTTTTGTTTTCCGTGGTCCAAGGCTAGGCTTGGACGTTCGTTTGAAAAGAAACATTCCGTTTGCATTTGTCGGCTGCCCTCATCTTGGTAGCGGCTACATGAGCGAAATTGACGGAATCGAGTCGGAGAAGAGTATTTCATGCGGTGTCGGCTACAAGCATCTTGTTCCCGCATCTTGGGGAGGTTTCTATGTTGGTGCGTTCGGCCAGTACAACCGCTTGTCGGGAGACATCAACTCTGCTTCTTCATACAGAAACCAGAAGATTTTTGAATCAGGCATTGACGTAATGGCGAACCTAGGTTTCCGCTTCCAGTTCAAGAACAATCTGTTCTTTAATGTTGGCGGTTACGCTGGCGTTGCGAACAATACGCACGAGTACAGGTTTACAAACAAGTTGAGCGACTACTATTCGCCAAAATACATCAAGGGAAAGACTGAGACATCGTTCAAGGGCGGTGCGGAAGTGTCACTTGGTTTTGAATTCTAACCACTAATAATTTCGAGAATATGAACTACATAAAGATATTTTTTCACTGCCTGTTGGCTTTCTCTTTGGCGGCAGGTGTGACTTCGTGCAAGGAAGAGGATGACGGCGAAGAAATAGTAGGTAAGCCCGGTAAGTTGGAAGGTGAATGGACTTCTTTGTCCTATGGTTGTGATTTGAGTATTTCCAAGAATGGACGCATTCAGATGCTGACATATTCCGATGAGGTAATGATAGAGCCTGACCATGCAATAGGTATTATCCAGAAAGCTTCAAATAATCGTCTTTCTATCTATACACAATCCGGAATTGTTTCCGGAACATATCACTTCGATACAATTGTTGATATCCAAAACAGTCGTTTGAGGGGTGTTCAGATAATGGAATTGAATTGTCCTAAGTTGGTAGAGGGCGATGTTTCTGCTTCAGGCAGATACACGAAGATGTCAGATAGTGAGCCAATAATTCTGCCTGTATATTCCGACATCTTGGGTACATGGTCGAACCAGTTCTCGGGTGAGTCATACGTGTTCAATTCGGATGGTACAGGCTACCAGACAAAGACAACAAACAGCTTTGACTGGGTGTTTTACAAGGGTGTTCTCTATATACACAAGAAGGGTGCTTCTTCATACGAAAAAGTTCCATTCTCTATTTCGGGAGATAACCTTACTATCAAAACTTTGACATTGTCAAAGAGTGAAATAAAAGGCGAACCTGGCATTATGCAAGGCGTTTGGCTAAAAGCTAACGAGAGTTCTTTTTATATTTATAATGGCTATTATTACGGCGTAAGAGTCAAGAGTGACGGAAGTGTCGTAACTGTAAGGCAGCAAAAGGGTTCTTCGACATTGTCAGAATCGAGCGCTCCTGAATTGATTATTACATCTGTATCGCTTGAGGATAAAACTTTCAAGGCGGTATGTGCCGATGGCGAGATAGAGGGAACAGCGTCTTATACATATAACTTCTATTTTGATGACAAATACGTTATTCATAAGCAGTTTATGATGACAGTGTCGTTTGGCAAGGCGTTTAGTCTTAATTCTTATACTTCATACTTTATACCTTCTGGCGGAACTTATATTATGACAGAGAATGCAGACGGAACAGCTTTTGATTTTAAAGCTCAAGACTCTCAGTTTGTAAAGAGTTGGAGAAGAAGCGGTATTGAAGAGCTTGAATATTTGACATTGAAAGCTGATGGTACAGGCTATAAGCTTGGTGTTGATTCCGATGAATATGTTCAGTATTATTGGGGTGTTGCCGGTCAAAATATTGTTCTGATTGACAAGTCAACTTCAGAATATGTAATATACCAGTATTCATTGCAAGGTAAAGTGTTGACACTTCACACACCAGCCGGTGATTTGGTTTA
>JAKSKX010000048.1 GCA_024401535.1 Paludibacteraceae bacterium
ACTGGTACGAGATCGTGATTCGTGAAATCGACAAGGTTTACACCGGTCACTTCACTCTAATAAGAAGGTAAAAGCTAAATAAAAATGCTTCATAAAAAGAGGAATTTCTCAAATCGGGAATTCCTCTTTTTCATTTTTCGTTCAGTTCCAATATAATCTTTCTATCAATCCACAACACAAACAACATAGAGGTAATTTGGATAAAATGAAAGGAAAAGACAAAGTGATTTTTAACTAACATTAACTCCATATACTAAAAAACAAATTGACTTTAGCTTTAAATCTATTCAATGGCAATCAAAACAAAAAAGCAAAGGAATAAAAGCTAAACAGGATGGGAAAAACAAGTCAACGAACTTTATATGACATTATTTGAAAGCCCTATGGACAATTACAATTCCACTCAAAGGCATAACGAATCAAAATTGACAAAATTAACGAAAAAACAAGCTCCAAGACCTTTCTTTTATTAGTCAAAAACGGGATTTGATGGCAAGAAAACAATATTTATATAAATCAAAGAAAAACTCGCAATAAAAATAAAATCACCATAAAATAAACAAAAATAGGTCCTAAATGGCAAAAAGACGATAAAATATAGTATATTTGCGACCGCAAAATTGAATAATATATTTATTGTAGGGTATATATAATGTACAGAATAGGTCTTGATGTGGGATCCACCACAGCAAAAATCATAGTATTAGATGACAACAACAAGGTTGCTTATTCATCATATCGCAGACATCAGGCTAATCCTGGAGCTGTGATTAAAGAGATATTAAACGACCTAAAATCCATAATAAAGGAATCTGAGTTCTCTTTTTCTGTGACTGGAAGTGTGGGATTGGGATTAGCAGAAAGGTGCGGCTTTAATTTTGTACAGGAAGTAGTTGGTGCTACCGAATATACAAAGAAACTACATCCTGACGTCTGCACTCTTATAGATATAGGCGGAGAGGATGCGAAGATTGTATATTTGAAGGACGGCAAGGTTGACGGTTTGAGAATGAACGGAAACTGTGCAGGTGGTACAGGTGCGTTTATTGACCAGATGGCTTTGTGTCTGGGCGTAGATGTAACTGAACTTAACGGACTTGCAGAGAACGCAAAAGGCATATACCCTATCGCTTCAAGATGTGGCGTATTCTCAAAAACCGACATCCAGAACCTTATTGCAAGAAATGCTTCAAAAGAGGATATAGCTGCAAGTATTTTCCGTGCAGTTGCTGTGCAGACTGCCAGCGCACTAAGTCATGGATGCGAGGTATTACCTAAAGTGCTTCTTTGCGGAGGTCCTCTTACATTCATTCCTGCACTTAGAAAAGCTATTGCAGACTACTTCAAACTTGATCTTGACAAAGACGTCATATCTCCTGAATTAGCTAATTACGTACCTGCATGGGGAACCGCTCTTGCTGATGCCGGAGAGAAAGTATATACTATTGATTCCTTGTCAGCAATCCTTGACAGTAAAGAGAATCAAACAATAAGAAAAGAAAGTATTTATAGTGTTGCCTTACCTCCAGTATTCAAGGGGGAGGACGACTATCAGAGTTGGTTGAAAGACAAGGCTAACGACGACATCAAATTCAAGTCCATAAAGGATATTGAAGAGAATAGCTACCTTGGTATCGACTCAGGTTCCACTACAACTAAGATTGTACTAACAAACTCTAACGGAGAAATATTGTTCCGCTACTACGCTCATAACGGAGGAAACCCTGTTCAAGCTGTAGCTAAAGGACTTGGTGAGCTGAAGAAAACAGCTGACGAAGCAGGCGTTAAGATTAATATCGTAGGCGGCTGTTCGACTGGATATGGAGAGGACTTGATAAAAGCGGCATTCTCTTTGAACTATGGCATGATTGAGACAATGGCTCATTACGTTGCCGCAAAAAGTATCAGTCCAAAAGTGTCGTTCATCCTTGACATCGGCGGCCAGGACATGAAGGCCATCTATGTGAACAATGGAGTCTTGACAAGAATGGAAATCAACGAGGCCTGCAGTTCAGGATGCGGTTCGTTTATCGAGACATTCTCACAAACACTTGGTTGCGAGATTGGCAACTTCGTAAGAGAGGCGACAAAGAGTGAACATCCGTGTGACCTTGGAACTCGATGCACAGTGTTCATGAATTCTAAGGTTAAGCAGGTTCTTCGTGAGGGATATTCACTAAGCGACATATCTGCAGGTCTTGCTTATTCAGTAGTAAAGAACTGCTTGTTCAAAGTGCTTAAAATCAAAAACTACGACGAATTAGGAAAGCATATTGTCCTTCAAGGAGGAACAATGCGAAACGACGCCGTAGTCAAAGCGTTCGAGAACTTGACAGGCAAGAGAGTCTGCAGAAACAACATCCCAGAACTTATGGGTGCGTATGGTTGCGCCCTTTATGCTATCGAGCAAAGCAGGAAAGAGAATTGTACTGAAGCAAGACCATTAGATTCTCTAATGAATGCTGCCGAGTACGAAATCAGACCTCTTCAGTGCAAGGGATGTGAAAATAACTGCCGCATTACTCAGTACACATTCAAGAACGGTGGCAAATACTATTCTGGAAACAAGTGTGAGAAAATTTTCACTAACGGAGGAAACGAAACAGAGAAGGGAGAAAACATGAGTGATATGAAGTATCACTTGACTTTCGATCTTCCGGAAACAGAAGGAAAGAAAGGTTTGCCAACTATTGGAATACCTCGCGCACTAAACATGTACGAGGAGTACCCTTTCTGGTATTCAATATTTACTAATCTTGGATTCAAGGTTATTCTAAGTAACACATCAACATACGTTAACTACGAGAAGGGTGTGCATTCAGTAATGAGTGACAATATCTGCTTCCCAGCAAAGTTGATCCATAGCCACATCTATGAACTTGCAGAAAAAGCAGATAGAATATTCTACCCTCGTGTAGTACATGAGAGAACAGAGGACAACAATGCTCAAGACAGCTTCAACTGCCCTATCATCATCGGCTATCCTGATGTTATCGACTCTGCTGTAAGTGTAAAAGTTCCTGTTGACTCCCCTATCGTAGCATTTAAAAATGCAAAACTGCTCAGAGAACAGCTTCTTGACTATTTCACACACACGTTCGGAATAAAGAGAAACGATATACTTGACGCAATAGACCAGGCTGAAAAGGATTGGACTAAGTGGGGTGAGGACTTGCGTAGAAATAATGTGGAGACACTGCAAAATGCAAGAAAGAAGAAGAAAATGACTATACTTCTTGCAGGAAGGCCATACCACACAGACCCATTGGTTCAGCATAGAATCTCTGAAATGATTGCAAAACTTGGAGTGGAAGTTATTACAGAGGAGATTGCTCGCGGAGGATCAGTTGTTCTGCAGAGCGAAACTCCAGAAGCTTTCCACATTAGGCAATGGTCGTTCGTCAACAGAATTTTGAATGCAGCTCAGTGGGTTGCAGAACAGGACAATGATGTTCATTTTGTAGAAATGACTTCGTTCGGTTGCGGTCCCGACGCATTCCTAACAGACGAAATCCGCAGTATTCTTGCAAGACATGGCAAGTCTCTAACATTACTCAAGATAGATGACGTAAACAATATCGGTTCACTTAAACTTCGTGTTCGCTCGCTTATTGACAGCTTGAAATACGAATACGAGGCTAAAGGTGAAATCAAGGAGAGGGAAAAGGAGCCATTCGTAAAAACAGGCATCTTTGCTAAGGGGGACAAGGAAACAAAGACTATTCTTGCTCCGTTCTTCACTGAATACATGTCTCCGCTTCTACCTTCCGCTTTCAAGGCTATCGGCTATAACCTCGTAGCTTTGCCTATGGGTAACGCAGAAAGTAACGAAGAGGGTCTAAGATATTCGAACAATGAGGTTTGCTACCCTGCTACACTTGTTGTCGGAGACTTTATCAAAGCTCTAAAGAGTGGCAAATACGACATAAACAATACTGCAGTAACAATTACACAGCTCGGACAATGTCGTGCGACAAACTACCCTGCACTAATCAAACGAGCATTGGTAGATGCAGGATTCTCACAAGTTCCTGTAATCTCGCTAGGAATTCCAAACGAAGAGGAGTATCCTGGCTTCAATCTTCCATACTTTACTGCAGGTCCTATCGTGCTTAACTCCTTGCTATATGGTGACTGGATTTCAATCATGTACCATGCTATTGCTGTTCGAGAAAAGAACAAGGGCGAGGCAAAAGCAATGAGAGAAAAATACCTTGAATTGGCAAAACCTCTAATCGAGGCAAAGAAGAGTAAGAAACTTATCGGTTTGCTGAAGCAGGCTGTCGAAGACTTCAACTCTATTGACGTGTACGACAAGACATATCCTAAGGCTGGTATTGCCGGAGAGATATTCTTGAAGTTCAACCCATACTCTCACAAGCATATATCCGACTGGTTGATGGATCATGGCGTAGAGGTTCTTCCTCCTACATTCCACAACTTCTTCCTAAAGATACTTGTAAACATCGAATTCAATCGCAAGAACAAGATTATTCAGGACAAGTTCTTTACAAGCCAGGGATTCATGGACTTTGTCTATAGAGTCGTTTACCATCGTGTAAAGAACTTTGAAAAGGCAGCTTCCGGATTCCGCTACTTTGAGCCAGAGCCTGACATTAGAACTATAAGCAAATGGGCTGAGGAAGTTCTATGCTTGTCTGTACAAAGTGGAGAAGGTTGGTTGCTTCCTGCAGAGACAATCCAGTACATGAAGCAAGGCTGCAACAATGTAGTAAGTCTCCAGCCGTTCGGATGTATTGCAAACCACATCTGCGCAAGAGGTATTGAGAAGAAAATGAAGACTCTTTATCCACAGTTGAACATGTTGGCTCTTGACTTTGACGGAGGTGTTAGTGAAGCTAATATTGCAAACAGACTTCTGCTATTTATAAGCAACATGAAATAGGTGTGTCTAATGACTTATAGTTAAAAATGGGTGTGTATCGACCAGGATGCACACTCTTTTTTTGTGATGTAAAGCCATGAAAGAAACTATCAATATACGAATATACATACCTCACTCACATTTTTTATCTTTTTTAATCATAGACAAATGGCATAATTATTGCAACATGTAAATTTGAAAAGAGCAAAAACTATTCAAGATTAGTTAAAATAAGTTTTGATCAAGGTTTCACAATCGATGACATTGCCAAATGTTTATTCGAAGAGAATAGAAAATGAATGGAAATTTACATGCTACAATTCAATACTTGTTTGCATATTTGCCCATTCGCATTCTTTCAAATAATCATTAAAAATTATCGAAGCCTCCTTGCAATCTTTTATTTCGACTAAAAGATAGATTTAATGGATATTGATGCTAAAAATGTAATGTTAGCATCCAAACTTATTCAACATAAATTTATTTTTTATAGAAAAAACTTAGATAACTAACTATTTTTGTATAAATTTGCTTGTGATTGATATTGTGATGATGTAAGATTTCTTTTCGAACACAAAACTAACACGAAACTATTCTGTATGAGCAAAATTTTACACTATCTATTACTGGCTCTTGTTGTGTTTTTTTCACTAGACAGTAATATGTCAGCACAAACTGCTGGAGCACCTAACATAGACATGAAAGAAGGATTCTCCGGCTGGGAAATGTGGCATGGAACATTCGACCGTGACAAAGACAGCATTTGGGTATATAGTTGGGATACAAAAACAGAAGTGTCTGACGAAAGAATCAAGCAAATAAACGCGGACAACAGAACCCCAGAACCGATAATTGCATGTAACATGCAGCTGAATCCTTTCAAAGATGGATTGATGCCCGTTAGAATTGGACGTCCCAACCTAACAAAAAACATGGAGGGATGCGAAGGTTACCTCAGTGGAACTAAAAGAGCGAAATGGGCAGGTGCGGATATGGCGCAGTATTCTTTTGTTGTAACGGAGGACACTAAGGCCTTGCTTCTTGACTTCGCTGCTGTTCTACACCTTCCAATAGGAAAGAATGCAGGAGAACATCGCGGTGACCACATGCCGTACTTCTCAATCGAAGTAGAATTGGAAGATTCCTATGGAAAGAAGATTCCTTTACCTTGTGGAAAGATCGAATCCAATGCCAGTGCATCTGGACTATTGGAAAGAAACCCCAGCACATGCAAAGAGAGCAAAGCGGTAAGTTCTACGGGAACAACTGTACCTGATGAATATGTGTACCTTCCTTGGACACAAACAATCTATGACCTTCAGGACAGAATAGGATATAAAGTAACTATTACAGCTAAAACACATGACTGTCATGTAATCAGCAATGGAAATGAAATTGCTGGCGGTCATGAGGCTTACGGATATTTGCTTGCTAGGACAGTGGATCTACAACTGGACGTCAAGAACTGTAAATCCGACAACAGCAACCCGACAATCACAGCTCCTGATGGATTCGCATCATACGAGTGGACAATCAACGGCAATACAAATGCCATGTTCAAAGTATTGAATGAAAAAGGAAACGAAGTCGAAATTGCCAAAGAATTGATGGTCGAAGGAGCATCCTACGAATGCACAATGCGAGCAAATCTTGAATCATGTGCGCCTATAGTTCTAAAAACCAATCTCGAGCCTTCAAATGTCATTCCTGACATGACATATACAAAAGGCTGCAACGGAGAAGTCGAATTTACAAACAAGACAACTGCAGAAGGTGACGATCCTCTGTTTGCCTACAACTGGTCGTTCGGAGACTCAACATCAAGTGTAAAGGAAAATCCAACACATGTATTCAGCGAACCAGGACTATACAAGGTAAGACTTATGGGTGCAACAAAGAACGGATGCACCGGAGTAAAGGATTTCAATGTTGAGATTCCAGACTTCCCAACTACAATTCTTGATGAAGGCGACACTTTGTGCAAAGGGGACAAACTGCGCCTAACCGCATACAACATCAACGAAGATTATTCTATAGTTTGGTATGACAACCTAAAAAATGTAATAGGAAATGCACCTACACTTGAAACTGAATTAGACAAAAGCGAATGGATATACACTAAAGTAACCGACCAAAACGGTTGCACTGTAGAAGACAGCACCTACGTTATTATTGTACAGAAACCTGTACTTTCAATGACTGTTTCCCCTAAAGACACTATTTGCCGAGGAGATTCAATCACTCTTAGAGTAAACTCAGGACTTCAGAAATGTGACTTTGGATGGAGTACGGGAACAAGCGGAGACACATGCAAAAGTATTCCATACACAACGCAGAACTATACGGTAACTGCAACTTCAATTCAATTTGGATGCGTAACAAGTTTAAGCAAAGAGATTGTCGTATTGGACGCAAAACCTGTTTCAATTGAGGGCCCTCGATATATATGCAAGGGTAACGAAGCCATACTAAAGGGAATGAACGCTAACCATTACTTCTGGATAATAACTGACAAGGAAGGAAAGGAAATATCTGTAGAAGCAGATTCAATGAACTTCAGACCAGAAGAAGAAACAGACTACTTTATTATCGGTAGAGACGACAACGGATGCGAAAGCAAAGCAAAACATACAGTAGGAATCAAGGAAAGTCCTATTGCAACAATAATAGACTCTACTGACAAGGTATGTCCAAACGAATACGCTTCGGTTACATTGATGACAAAAGCCGGATACACTTTTGATTGGAAGGATGGAGAAACAACCACTTACACGAAGAGAAAGAAAATCCAAAACAATGAGGAATGGACTGTAGTTGTTACTCTTGACGGATGTAAAGATTCGCTTTCAATCCCAGTATATGTTTATTCCCTTCCAACAGCAGACATCAAAGCATTACCTGAAATATGTGCCAAAGATACGGCTACTGTCAGTATAATATCTGAGAGTGATGACGTAGAATGGCTATACCCCAACGACTATATAGAGGTCAACAAAAAGACTATGAAATATGTACCGAACGGAGACATTACTTATCAAGTAGTAGTTAAAAGCAAGGAAGGTTGCGTAGGAACAAGAACATTCGAACAAAAGGTACTTCAACCTTTCGAGGTAAAGATTCTTGCCAAGAATGCAGTCTGTTCAGGTCATAAAGTTCCGCTGTCAACAGATAGTCCAAACATAGAGAGCGTAAAATGGTATGCCAATGGGAAACACTTTGCGTTCCAAAAGGAAACAAACTATACTGTCTATGAACCTATGAAGTTCAGCATAGAAAGTACCGACATCAATGGATGCCACAACAAGGACTCTGTTATGGTTGACACCCTTCCTCGCCCAGAACTTAAAATATCCGGAGACTTTGAAGTATGCAAAGGCGAAGTTGCCCAACTTGTAGCAACTGGTGCAGAGGAATACTCATGGACAGAAAATGGAATCAACAAATCAGAGAACTCTCACGTAAGCACTTTGATGGACAAGGACCGCACCACTCTTGTATTGGAGGGATGGCTACAGGGCTGTAGATCCGAGAAAAAGGCATATATATCTACACTGCCGGAGCCTGTCATCAGAATTACAGGAGACAAGATTGTCTGTCCTGGAGGAAAGTTCACGCTCAAGGCCAAAGGCGGTGTTTCCTACAAATGGAGCACAGGTGACGAAGGTGACGAAACAACCCAAACGACTCAAATAGAAACAACATACTTTGTAACCGCCAAAGACACTAACGGATGCTCGGGAACTCAGCCATACACAATGAAGGTATATGACAAACCGATAATTAAAATAGAAGAGAAGAGTGAAACTGGCTGTGTAGGAGAAGGGGAAAAAGTCACATTAGAAGCCACTGGTGCGATATTCTACAAATGGAGTGCAGATCCGATGCCTAGCGATATGGAGGAAGGTCATAGTGCAGACAAGCTGCAAACAACGATTTTCGAACCTACATTCTTCTACGTAACCGGAATAGACGAAAGAGGCTGCGAGGGCAAAACAGAAAAGAAAGTTATAATGCAGGCACTAAAGGACTTCAAATTCGAAGTCTCTCCTAAATGGATCGACGAAAGCAATCCAACAGTAAAACTAAAAGGTATAAGTCCTGTTGAAGCTGAATGGAGGTGGAGACCATCTGAAATGTCTGACGAACACATAGGAAGAGTGATGACATACACCTATGATACAAAACAAGTTGCAGACAGCGTACTTGTCAATGTGGAAGTTAGGGATGCCAACAACTGCTACTACACTGGACAATACTCTCTTTATATTTGGAAGGACATCTGGTGTCCGGATGCCTTTACTCCGAACAAAGATGAGACTAACGAGAAATTTAGATTCTTCGGTGGCAAGTACATAGACAAATTCCACTACATAATCTATAACAGATTGGGAGAAATCATGTTCGAAGGAAACTCTTTCGAAGACGCTTGGGATGGAACTTGGAACGGTATAGAACAGCCATGGGGCATATATGGTTGGGCATGCACATACAACTGCTCGCTTAAAGGCATGGAGAAAAGCGGCGAAAAACGAGGTTTTGTAACACTAATCAGATAGAAAGGAGGATATCGAAATGAGAATCATATCAATTAAAAATATCCTTGCCACACTAATGACATTTGTTTCGCTTTCTGTATTCGCACAGGACTACACGTTTTCGAATCATAATGTGGTGCCTTTCAGTCTTAACCCAGCTCTTGCCGGCAATGCCAACAACGTGCGTTTCGGTCTCAACTACCGCCAGCAGTGGCCTTCGTTGGGCAACAAATACCATACTATTCGTGCATCGTATGACCAAAACTTCTTCAAGCGCAAATGTTGTCTTGGTGTGAGCTATTCAATGGACAATCAAGCAGCGGGAATATATGTCACACACGATTTTGCCGGAACATACGCACATTGCTTTCAGTTAAGCGACGGCTATTATTTGAGACTTGGAGTTCAATGTTCATTCCTTCTAAACAAATTTGATTATGAAGGACTAAGCTTCGAAGACCAGTACGACTATGGAACAAACAGCATCAAAGGTGGTTCGACTGAAAACTTTGACAATGTAGGGAAAACAAAATGCGCGGACTTTAATGCCGGAGTGGACTTTAACATCGAGAACAAATTGAATGTTGGTGTTGCAATGTTCCACACATCAGAGCCTGACAATGGTTTCATAAACAAGGAGGAGAATGTCCTACACAGAAAATTCGTATTCCACGCAAACTATGTCAAAGACCTTGTTACAGGAAAGGGACTGCATTCAGGACTGGGAGACACATACCTTTTCATTAACGGCACATTCCAAAAGCAGGACATTTGGAAGCAGGCAGAACTAGGAGCTGGCCTGTTCTTCGCTCCATTTATCGCAGGTGTTACTGCCAAAAGTGACTTGAGCGAGATAACAACGATGAGTTTAATGATAGGTACTTCGGTAAAGACATTCCAACTTTACTACATCTATGATTTGTTCATCTCGGACAAGAGAAACGGATCATGGAGCCATGAAATATCTATGATGTACGTATTCAGGACAAAGGAGAAATACCCTTGTCCAGTCGTTTACTGGTAAATAATACTAATACCCGATATAATTTAATCAAAGAAAGGCAGGAACACAAGGTTTCCTGCTTTTTTAATATAAACAACATATTAACCGAGACTACAAATGCCTTATAACCCTAAAAGAAGATAGAGAGCCTTGAGAAACAAATCAATTCTATTACCATGTAAAAAATAAACGACTAGCAATCTTTCATTTGCAAAGGGTAATTTCTATGCACCCAAAAAACAAATGTCATTTCTTCTGTTTGAGAACTATATACTGAAATGAAAAGTTACAAATCAACAACAGTCAAAACGACAAATCAAATAACAAAAAACAAATGGAACAAAAATCTCCTATGATCAAAGCAGAAAGGTCAACACACTGAAAAATTTAACAAAAAAATATCTAAAAACAACATACAATACAAAAAATTCAATTACTTTTGCATTCAGTAATATATAACATGTATAAATATGAAACATATTCAGCTATTTCTCAGTGCGGTTCTATCTGCCATTGCAGTAGTTTGCTCCGCACAGGACACAATCGTTCTAAAAAACGGAGATGAAGTATCAGCTATAGTAAGCGAGGTACTTATGGATGAAGTAAAGTACAAAAAAGCTTCTAATGCAGATGGTCCTACTTACACCATGCCTAAGAGCAACATCTTCATGATCAAGTTCAAGAATGGAGAAAAAGAGGTGTACTCTGTTCAACCAAAGGAAGAAGTCGTTGGGCAACAAACAAAAAACATAAAGGTAGGTGTTGGAGTTGAAGTATCAAAGACAACTAGCGAAAACAACTCTTCTCCTGTAGTTTATGACCCTAATTACAAATATAATGTTACTCGTAGGTCAGTATCTGGTATTACTACAGAAACAGGATATTATTTGAACGAATACGAAGCAGTTCAATTACTAGGACAGCAAAAATTTGAGAATTTTTCATCCTACACAAACAAAATGAATAAGGGATTCAACCTTATGATTGCGGGAGGTGTAGCTGATGCAATAAGTTTGCCAATGATAATAGTTGGAGCTATAATAGCTGCTGATGACTACTACGACGACCCATACTACAATCGTCACGATTACGAAAGTGCAGGACATATATTAATCGCTACAGGAATAATAACTCAAATTACATCGTGGGCATTGATACCTGTTGGAGTAACAAAATTCGCAAAAAACAGGTACAGAGCCAAGAAAGTTCTAAAGGAATACAATGGCGTTCCTTTTGAACTCAATCAAAACGATTTAAGTCTAAGTTGGGGAGCTAAAGGAAACGGATTAGGTGTTTCTCTAACATTCTAAATAGAACTAAAGTAAAAGGCGCGATTTATCGTGCCTTTTTATTTTGCAGATTGGAATAAAGTCAGTAACTTGCGACAACTTTTATAAAAGTATGACATTTTGTCCTAACATGACACCAACAAAAGCATTGGCATACTTTTTGAAATATATTATCACGGATGCAATAACGCATCTACAACAACTAAGTTAAACAATATTTTATAGATAATATTATGAGTTTGAACATTAAACCATTGGCAGACAGAGTGCTTGT
>JAKSKX010000049.1 GCA_024401535.1 Paludibacteraceae bacterium
ATCTTCGCTGACAGCACCAGAAAACGAAACAGAAAGAGCGTTATTATCTATATTTGCAACTATTCCCGAAGGAAGACCAGACACCTCTACGGATGTAGCATATAACCACGAGAAACTGAAAGGAGCGATATTCTCTCCGACATTTATGCTTTGTGAAGAACTGCCGGCTCCATGCTTGACCAACTTGGCAGAATCAGGTGCAGCCTCATCGCAAGTATAGTCGGAAGGAGTCAATGCGTCTGCAAGTCCCTCAGACATAATCTCGCACACAAGGGAGTTCATATAAACCTCTAGGTTTGTGTATCCGCTACCACCCGATGCAAGTACAGCACCATCAGAAGCGTCATTTTTATCGAGTCCGCGACTCTCCTCCCACTCGTCCGGCATTCCGTCACCATCAGAATCTATGGGAGCAGGAAGGCTCTTCAATTCCGGCCATCCACCAACATCCGACACCTTGTCGATTATTCCTTTTCCGCCAAGAACGGAACCAGTGTATGTGTATTTGCCCTGAATGGCATCCTGAGCTACATGGGAATCCACAGCGTCACGACTCAAAGACGCACCGGCGAGCTTGCACACCTTTTCAAACGCCTTTTCGGCCGAGTGCGTTGTTACAGTCTGCACTGGGAACATAGTGTAGGACTTGATGGCTTCCTTGGTCATGGAATAGTTGTTGCGGTTGTCAACGTCTATTCCGTTCCAGTCCCAGTTTTCTCCCTTCTCTGACATATAGTTGCCACTGACATAGAAGTGTCCGTAAACACCTTGGGGCTGACTGTTCGAGCCATCGTCAGCATTAGGACTAAATATCCTATACTTGATGTTTGAACCCGTTGCAGGTCCGGACTTATAATAGTTGTTCACAAAATTATAGTTGCCACCCTCTCCGGCATAGCCGCTGTTAGTAGCTCCCCAGTTATAGATTACGTTGTTTCGCACATCCACAAGCTCCAAGTCTGGAGCATTCGAGTAACGGCTTCCACAAAGGCGAGGATTACGGCTGTCATGATGAGCCAGCATATTATGATGGAACGAAGCGCCTTGACCGCCCCATATTCCTCCATATCCATGATAGCCCTTGGGGTGCAAAGAACCTCTAAGGCTCTCCGCAATCATGCACCACTGCATAGTGAAGTTTGAATTGTCATAGAACGAGGCACACTCGTCAGTACACCAGCTCATTGAACAGTGGTCAATGATTATGTCGCCCTTTCTTCTTCCCCAAGCAGCGTCTCGGTCCAAAGAAGGGTTTCCATTAGCATCATAGTCAGGCTTCTGGTCTCCTAAACGGAAACGCATGAACCTTATAATAACATTTCGGGCATTAAGGTACAACTCATAGTTCTTTAGGCAAATACCGTCACCAGGAGCAGTCTGTCCCGCAATAGTCAAGTCTCCGTTTGATATTGAAAGTGCCTTGGTCAACTCTATAGTTCCTGAGACATCAAACACTATGGTTCTCGCACCCTTTTGGGACACAGCGTGCCTCAATGTACCGGCAGAACCGTCATCAGCCAAAGATGTAACATGATAGACCTTTCCGCCTCTACCTCCGGTTGTGTACATTCCAAACCCCTCGGCACCAGGGAATGCCGGAGTTTGAGCCTCTACGACAGACACAGAAGCGGCAGTTGCTAGCCCTAAAATTATTTGTCCTATTTTTTTCATAGTGGTTTCCAGTAGTTGTAAATACTAAGTATTGGATTTGATATTATGATATGTGGTATAAAGAAAAGACGGAGTTATATGGAACTCCGCCTCCATGTTTACTACTTGTCGATTTCAGGTACTATAGGCCAAGGATTATGCATGATACCGGCTGCATCAAGCATCTTCTTGTACACATCCTCACGAAGTTTGTCAACTGACTGCTTTCGAGGCAAAGACTTGTCTGCATACATAGGCTCCAACACAGTCAAAGTCATCAAAGGCTCACTCTTGCAGAACAACTTTCTCCATCCTGTACGCGGACGATGTGTATAGACCATCGGAAGAATAGGAAGATCATACTTGTAAGCCCATACGAAAGCGCCCTTTCTGAATGGCTTGAAGGGTTTGTAGAAGTCCCAACGAGTACCCTCTGGGAAAATATGGAACCACTGCTTCTCCTCGTGCAGTTTGTCTATGGCCTCGTTAAATTTCTTCAATCCGCTCATAGTTTCCGGAATGGGAATACATCTTGCACCCTTAAGGTTATTATGGTCTGAAGTCTTGAAAGTTTCAGCCCAGGCAGGAATCCAGATCTTCCTCATCCCAAGAGCTACACGAATGCCTGGTATATCCCAACGGTACTGATGGTTTGCAACAGTAATGGCGCCGTTCTCAAAATCCTTAGCATACTTCTTTAATATCTCCTTGCCTTCAATTTTGACACCATAAAGCACCCAATTAAGGAAAGAGCAAAGATATGTCTTTAAATCGTATCTGAAGCAAAAACGACGGAACTCTGGAGTATTTTCATAGTATGGATACGTATCGTCAAAAGCGATTTCTCTTTCAATCTTTACTTCTACCAAACGCTTCTGTGGATCGTCATCAGGGAAAGAAATGTTAACCTCTGGGACATAAACACCATCTTTCACCTTCAACTCCTTATATTTCTCGCAATTAAAGCATGAATTTTCCATCAATACTATTATTCTAGTGGTTTACTATTTATTATTATTTTTGATAAGATCTACTTCCATCTCGAAATCTCGAATATGAACACTTGCAAGTGGAGTATATTGGGCTACATCGGGGAACTTGGAAGGTCGCACTTCTATAGAATTCATCTTTGTGAACTTTGCTGTACCTTTGCCAATGTAGTTCCACAAATCGCCTTCTATGGACATCAATGGGAAATGTATAACATCCGAAGAGATAGGGAAATCAAATCCCCAATCTTCAGTCTCTACACTGAAAATACTGCGGTTGTTCTTAGTGAAAGATAGTGTCTTTGCTCCGTCAGTCTCTTCTACTCTCAAATCTGCGACTTCCTTCTTACAGAACAAGCCCTCGGCCTTGGCCTCTTCGGTTGATGTATAAGCCTTTGTAATAATATACCTTGACTCGCCGTCAATGTCGAATTTGCCGGGGATGAAATACACGTCAGTATGTGAAGAAGATTCCTTTTCACCGTAAGTCGCAACTATTACAGCGCCCAAGCCTCCGTCAAACTTTTCCCTCAGAGATTTAGGTGCGACAGATTCCTCTACAAAATCCTCGTCAAATTTATATACATAGACGTAAGCGTCACCCTTTATCTTGATTATATTTTTGTTCTTTTCCATATTCTTCGCTATAGTTTACAGCACAAAGATAAATTAAAATTGCATACCTTACAAAGAAGAACAAAAAAAGTTAATAAAAAACAATTTTTAGTTAAAGCCACAAGTAAACGCGAACTATAATCTAAACAAAAAGGTCGCAAACAAACGCCTGCGACCTTGATATGATAGAATTGAATCTATTACTTGTTAACCTGGAACTTAGTAACTCCGTTCTTGATGAAGTCAACAATCTGGTTTGCAGCTGCAAGTCCAGCGTTAGTGTTAGCCTCAGCAGTCTGAGCACCCATCTTCTTAGGTGTAGAGAAATAACGACCAGTAAAGCACTTGAACTCCTTGTCAGCCTTTGGCATGATGTCTGTGATGTACTTCAAGTCAGCACGCTCAGCCATAAGCTTCCACAAGCCAGCCTCGTCGATAACCTCCTTACGAGCAGTGTTGATAAGGATTGCACCCTTCTTCATCTTGCTGCATAGGTCGTAGT
Organism: Paludibacteraceae bacterium; assembly: GCA_024401535.1. GTDB lineage: Bacteria > Bacteroidota > Bacteroidia > Bacteroidales > Paludibacteraceae > UBA1723. The sequence goes on from JAKSKX010000049.1 coordinate 3,757, forward strand.
TGATGCTCTTTGTAGTCTCTGGAGTTGCAGGAATGTGAAGAGAAACGATGTCACAAGTTGTGAACAACTCCTCCTGGTTCTTAACAGCGTGAACACCTGCAGCCTCGATAACGTCAGCTGGACAGAATGCATCGTAAGCATAAACGTCCATACCGAAGCCCTTAGCGATACGAGCTACGTTGCGACCTACATTACCGAATGCAAGGATACCAAGCTTCTTACCCATAAGCTCAGAACCGCTCTTGCCGTTGTAGAAGTTACGAACAGCGTAAACCAAAAGACCAAGAACCAACTCAGCAACTGCGTTAGCGTTCTGTCCTGGAGTGTTCATAACAACAACCTTGCGAGCTGTTGCAGCCTCAAGGTCAACATTGTCGTAACCAGCACCTGCACGAACAACAATCTTTAGGTTCTTTGCTGCATCCATAACCTCAGCATCAATGATGTCTGAACGAATAATGATAGCGTCAACGTCAGCAACTGCCTCTAGAAGCTGCTGCTTCTCTGTGTACTTCTCTAGGACAGCGATTTCAAAACCTGCACCGCTAATGATATTCTTAATGCCCTCTACAGCTGAAGCTGCGAAAGGCTTCTCTGTTGCGATTAAAACTTTTGCCATTTCTTTGATTTGATTAAAATGTAAAGACGGGAGCAAGCCCCGTCTTACAATATTGTTAATGAAAACGGAATTGTTCCGTTTTTTGAACTAGTCGAAATTACTTTACCTTAGCCTCGAACTCCTTCATTGCTGCGATAAGAGCGTTCACGTCGTCCATTGTACAAGCATTGTACATTGAAGCACGGAAACCACCAACTAGACGGTGACCCTTAACACCAACGATGTTCTTAGTCTTAACGAACTCAAGGAATGTCTTCTCTAGAGCCTCAGTTGCATACTTGCCACGAAGAAGGAAAGGAACATTCATTCTTGAACGAGAACCTGCCTCTACAACTGGAGTAAATACAGTTGAATTCTCTAGGAAGTTGTATAGAGCGTCACATCTCTCGATTGCAAGCTTCTCCATACCCTCAACACCACCGTTCTCCTTAATCCAAAGAAGTGTCTCGCGGATAGCGTAGATACAAACACATGGAGGAGTGTTGAACATAGAACCGTTCTCAACGTGTGTAGAGTACTTAAGCATTGTAGGGATCTTGCGGTCAGCAACCTTGTCAACGAAGTCGTTGCGGATGATTACGAAAGTAGCACCTGCAGGTCCTAGGTTCTTCTGGCAACCACCATAGATCATGAAGTACTTGCTAACGTCGATTGGACGAGAAGCGATATCAGAACTCATGTCGGCGATTACTGGAACTGGAGAATCCATATCCTCGAAAATCTCTGTTCCACGGATTGTATTGTTTGAAGTGATGTGAACGTAGTCAACATCAGCTGGAATCTTAATGCTCTTTGGCTCTGGATAGTATGTAAAGTTCTTGTCTGCAGAAGAAGCGATCTCTAGAACCTCTCCCCAAAGTTCAGCCTCTTTCAAAGCCTTCTTTGACCATACACCAGTATTTACGTATGCAGCCTTAGTCTTCAAGAAGTTGTAAGGAATCATACCAAACTGCAAGCTTGCACCACCACCAACGAAGATTACGGAGTAGTTGTCTGGAATAGAAAGCACCTCCTTCATTAGAGCTACTGTCTCGTCATAAACCTTCTGAAAATCTGCAGAACGGTGAGATACCTCAAGAACTGACTGACCAGTCTCACCCATCTCAAGAACTGCCTTCGCTGTATTTGTCAAAGTTCTGTCTGACAACTTACATGGACCAGCGTTGAAGATATGTTTTCTCATACTAAAACTGATTATATTAAATTGTTTCGTTATCTTATTCTTTGTACTTGCGCCGTTCGTAAATGGCGACAAAAACACCATCCTTTTCACTAACGACGTTGCAAAATTATATCTTTTTTCGAATTGGTAACACTTTTTACTCTCTTTTTTTTATATCAAAATGAAATTTTTTCGACACTTTTAATCAAAAATCAGCCTTTTTAATTTACATTTTGTCAATAAAAGTCGTCTATTTTATACAAAATGATTTTTTACCCCAAAGAAAAAGGCTTAATTCGTGCAAAATGATTTTTTTGTTTGCCTTTATTGGTCTTTTTGTCAAATATGCGGCGAGAGACCTGCACCAGACAATGACTTACAAATTCAAAACTGTCACATCTGCTACAAGTACGCAATAGAATGCACTTACAAATTGACTCTAGCAGTACTCTATTTCGTATGCTGATGGAAATGCACCAGAACCGACTTTGCAATTATTCCAAACGTCAAAACAAGACTTGACTTTAATGGGCGGACAAATTGAGGTTTAAATTTATGATATATTTTTCATAGTTGCGATTTTGTTTATATCTTAGAGTATGGAATTCTAGCACACGCCTTCAAGATTATCAAATTCCTTTTTCGCTTTCCCTAAAACAAATTTAATTTCAAAATTAACTACTAAATAAACGAAATAACAAAATCAACTTCTTATCACAAAATAACAAAATTGGAAATCTGGCGAATAAAATTCTCCTCTACCTGACATACATCAGTTTTCCCGTATGGTGGTTTTGGCTATCGGTAGTCATACGAACGTAAAGTCCTTTTTGAGTGTTCTCGTTGAACTCAACTTTTGTTCCGCTCGTTGTAAAGTACTCCACCCTGTCAATGAAAATCATGTTGTCTAGCTCGGTGTTTACAAAGTCAATCTTGCCTTTGAACCACGCTTTAGCAAAGTCTATAGTTTCATACAGATTTCTGCATTCCGGCGAAGCGAATAGGAATGATTCGTTCAGGAACTGCCCCTCATCGGCAATACTGTCCAAATATATGCACAAGTTTTCGTAGAGAGTCGGCTCTATTCTTTGCCAAAGTTCTCTGTAAGCCTTGTTGAACTCTGAATGCTGTGAAATTGCCACACTGTACCAAATGTCACGCTTTCTTAGCCGAGACCAACCCTCCTCCTCAAAAATGGTATCAAAATCCCAGAGCGGGCCGTACTTCAGTTTTGAATCGTCTGTGAGGCTGTACTTATGGACGTACATATTTGCGCCAAGTGCGTCACCAGTCCCCAACAAGTCATGCGCAAGATACCAGCCGGCAAGACTCTGGACGTCAGCAATGCTGGAAAGGTCAGAGAAATTGAACACGGCATCCTCGTATCCAGCCATATCACCCCTCACCGCAACAACTACGGAGTCAGTCAAATCCTCATCATTCGGGTACTTGAATGTGTAGCCGAAAGTTTTTCGCTGGCGCAATGTCTTGAAATAAATGTCCTCGCCCCAGTAATAGACATCGTTCTCGGCTATATAGCCCTCGTCGGAAACATTGACTCGGTGCTTGTCCTTCTTGACACTTTCCGTAAGCATATAGAGCCCTCTGTACTCGCCGTTTATGAAAAGGTGGGCAAAGATGTATTCGGGCTGCCACTCCATGCCCACACGCTCGCCTATAAACTTGCCAATAGCAAAATTCAGCACACCCTTGGACGTGTTCATCAAGTTCCATTCCTTATCTTTATAACCCAGGTTCATTGGGTCGCATTTCTTTTCGAACTTGACTTTATATGGAGGGCGGGAGGAAAGGCCGCTCGTATTTCCCCTCACTCTGAACTTCATGCCTCGCTCACCAGAGTCCATGCAGAGCGAGTCTTTCCCAAAGAACATTTTGAATTGCCCATAGACATATTCATTGTTAGTGATTGTGTGGCCGGGCTGTCCTTCAGGCCTTTCCTTGTCAAGAGCAAAGGGGATTTCGCCATTTTCAGTCGTAATCTCTATGCGAAACATGTGATTCCAGAACTCCTCGTCCAAGGCGGCAGAAACTCGGACAGAGCAAACAAGCCCCGCCAACATAAAAAGATATTTCAGCAACCATTTCCACATGCTTTTAATAATCTGGAATGCAAATGTAATAATAATTGGCAAAGCGCAAGCAAAAGCAAAAAAATAGTGAAGTCCAAATTTCACAATTTCAGACTTCACCATTAAGAAAACAACAAAAAAACGATTATATTAATTCCGAAATGCCCACAAGGAGCACCCGACATTTAATCCTGTTTTCTCAATCAAAATATGTAAGTATTATGTTAGAGTAATCTGCTTGCAATCTCAGAAAGTTGGCTTCGCTCACCCTTTATCAAATTGACATGAGCAAAAATCTTCTGACCTTTCATCTTGTCAATCATGTAAGCCAAACCGTTGCTCTGCATATCTAGGTATGGGGCGTCAATCTGCTGCACGTCACCGGTAAACACCATCTTACAACCCTCGCCTGCACGAGTAATGATTGTCTTGACCTCGTGCGGAGTAAGGTTCTGAGCCTCGTCCACAATTACGTAAGTATCGCTCAAGCTTCGTCCACGAATGAAGGCAAGAGCCTCAATGACAAGTCTTTCCTCTTTCTGCATTTCGTCAATAAGAGCCAACTCCTTGCTAGTAGAGCCAAACTGGCGCTTGATAACATTAAGGTTGTCGAACAAAGGCTGCATGTATGGAGCAACCTTCTGCTTCTGGTCTCCAGGAAGGAAACCAAGGTCCTTGTTGCTCATGGCAACAATAGGACGGGCAAGGAGAATCTGTTTGTAGTCCTTGTTCTGCTGAAGAGCAGCAGCAAGCGCAAGAAGGGTTTTACCTGTACCAGCCTTACCAGAAATAGCAACCAACTTTATATCATCGTTCAAAAGGGCGTCAAGGGCGAACTTTTGCTCTGCACTACGACCGGCAATTCCATAGGCCTTGATTTCCTCCTTAACTCTGATTACATTCTTCGTGTCGGCATTATAACGGGCAAGAATAGTATTTCTGTCGCTCTTTAGTACAAAGCACTCGTTTGCCAAGAACTCTCTGTCAAGCTTCAACTCCTCCAAAGGAATACCCACACCAGGCTGAGACGAATACAACTTGTCAACAGCATCTGCATCAACACCACAAATCTCCTCCTGAGACTTCTCGAAAATATCTACATCGACAGTCTTGTCGTTCTCGTAGTCCTCGACTGGAATACCAAGACTCTTGGCCTTCATTCTAAGGTTTACGTCCTTAGTGACAAGTATTGTCTTTGTGTTCTTGTCCTTCTCAGCAAGGTCTAGCGCAACCGCCATAATCTTGTGGTCTGGAGTGCGCTCTGCAAACGCTTCTGCTATCTTCTTTGGATAAACCGGATTTGTAACAACGTACAACTTTCCAAGTCCCTCACCCAAGGACACACCAGAAGTAAATGTAGAAGAATCAGTAAGGGCATCAAGATCTCTTACCGCCTCACGAGCATTATAGTTAATCTGCTCGCTTCCCTTCTTGAATTTATCAAGTTCCTCAAGAACAACGATAGGAAGATAGATATCGTTCTCCTGAAAATTGTAAATACATTTGTGATCGTGAAGAATAACATTTGTATCCAACACAAAATTCTTTTTCGCTCCCATAACATCAAGTTTTTTTAGTTGTCTTCTATTTTTAACTAAACCAATATAAACAGGTCAAACAAGTTACCTGCTGAATTGTGGTACTAAGGTAGAGAGAAAAAAATTATAGATACAAGAAAAAAAATAAAAAAATGACGGTTTTATGTTGTCAAATAGGTTTTTCAACCAAAAAATATGTTGAACAACAAATACCAGCTAAAATAAATGAAAATTCTAATCTAAAATAAAGAGGATTTTCTAAAACAGGTTATGAAACTTATAGACACAAAAAAACCGAACCAACTTACGGTTCGGATGAGCGGAGAGAGAGGGATTCGAACCCCCGGTACCCTTACGAGTACACCGGTTTTCAAGACCGGCTCATTCGACCACTCTGACATCTCTCCAAAAGAAAAGGCGCTTAATACGTCTTACTTTTGAGTGAACCGGGTGGGGGTCGAACCCACGACCCACAGATTAAGAGTCTGTTGCTCTACCAACTGAGCTACCGATCCATCGTTTTTGGTCATTCAATCGTTCATTTAAGCTATGCTTTATTTCCCGATTGCGATGCAAAATTACTGCTTTTGATTTTACCGACCAAATGTTTTGATAATTATTTTTAAGAAAGTTTCGTATTAAACTGAAAATCAAAAAGAAAAATTAACAAATAAAATTTCTTATTTACACTACAGAGCAACACAAGAATCATTTTCTACGCATATCTCTACTCTCTTCCGAAGAATCATCAATCATTTTAGTAAATATAATGACCAATACCTTAATTAGAATTACAAGGAACAGGAAGGTATCAGCACTAAACATCATAAGAAATAACATATAAAAGAATGTGTCTATAGCCAAAATATTTATTATAAGCATTTGTTTCCATGAAAATTTCATTTTCAAGGCTTTTGTATAGATATATATAAACAAAAATTCCAATATGAATTGGGCAACAAAAGGAGCGAATATGAATATAATTTCTTCAGGTAAACAAATAGCATCGTCACTAAAAACCATGAAAATTAGGGCAATAATTGAAACAACAAACTTAGCAAATGATATAACATAATAACGGCTAGATGAATTCTCCATAAAATTTACATTTATTTAAAAATTTAACAATATAAAACCTACCCCCCACACAAAAAGGAGCCGACTCCAGAGGATCGACTCCATTAAAGACGGCGGCTACCTACTCTCCCGAAAACTCAGT